>NZ_JBSIUS010000002.1:0-254431 GCF_053654635.1 Helicobacter sp. 23-1046
TATAATCGCTTTTTGTGAAAATCCACACGAGAAATCACAGCAGGGTGGCAAAAATGTTTAAGCTATCATTGCCCGCGTTAAGTTTATTTGCCTATAATGCCAAAAAAATCTAAGGAGAATCCCTTGCTAGCCGAGTTTGAAGCGATAAAAAATCACTTTGATACGCTCAATTTCAACACGGAGCATTTTGTAAATTCTAATGATATTTGCACGCCTATGGATTGTGTCAAAGAAATGCTTGATTCGCTTCCAAATGAATTTTGGCAACGACAAAATATTAAAGTGCTTGATTCTTGCTGTGGCAATGGCAATTTTCACGCGTATGCCGCGCTAAAAACGCCGCTTAAAAATCTTTACTTTAATGAAATCAACGAAAAACGAATCGCAAATCTAAAATCTTATTTTGGCGAACATATCAACCTAACTATTATGGATTTTTTGAATTTTTTTGAAGCCCCAGAATATGATTTAATCGTTTCAAACCCACCTTATGCGAAGTTTAACGGCGATAAGCGCGTCTCAAAAAATCACAACCTCTCTCGCGCCTTTATCCAAAAATCGCTAAAAATCCTAAAAGACGGCGGATATTTGCTTTTTATCGTGCCAAATAATTGGATGAGTTTTGCGGATAGAAATGACTTGCCAAGCGAGCTTAGCAGGTATCAATTTAGGATTTTAGACATTGGCGGGGCGAAAAAATATTTTCCACAAGTTGGCTCATCTTTTACTTGGTTTTTGCTCCAAAAAGTGCCAAATACGCAAGCCTTTGAAGTGCGCAATCACTATGTGCTAAAAGATACGCAGTTGGTAAAAATCACTCCAAATCAACGCTTTATCCCGCTCTATCACTCCCAAATCGTGCAAAATATCATCGATAAAACACTCAACAATCAGAATCTAGAGAAGTATCCCATTGAGACAAGCTCAAACCTGCACCGCTACACAAAGCGCGAATGTATCAGTAACAAGCGCGACAAAACCCATATTTACAAACTTATCCACACGCCAAGTCAAGTTGTCTATGCGAGTAAGCCTCACATTTACCAAGAGGGCTACAAAGTCTTTATTTCGCTTACCAATCAATACGGCACTTTTATCGATAATTGCGGAATGACACAATCGATTGCGTTTATTCGTTGCGAGAGTCTAGCAGAGGCAAAGCAAATAAAATCCGAGCTAGATAAGCCCATTTATAAATTCCTTAATAACATTACACGATATGGCAATTTTAACAACATAAGAGTGCTACAAAATTTCCCAAAATTTGGTAGTTTTGAGCTTACAAGCAAAGAAAACAAAGCCATAGAAAATTTTAACAAGGCGTATTATGGCAAAGAATAAAAATAAAAACATAATCCCGCTAAAAAATATTGATGAACTAGCGCAAGAATGCGCGTATGAGGATTTTGCCTACAAAGAGCATTTTGATTTAATCGCTAAATTACACCCAAATAACGACAAAGAAAAGCTAGAATTAGAAGTCATTGATGAGGTAAAATGCCAAGATAAAGGCTTTGTGTATGTGTTTGTGATTGAGGGCAAAATCTTTAAAATCGGGCAGTCCATTAGCAACATAAAAGAGCGCATTCAAAGCTATAATTGTGGCAAGACCGAATATCGCATAAATGGCACAAATTCTACGACAAATTATTTTGTCCTCCAAAGTTTGCTAAAAATCAACAAAGAAATCCTTGTCTATGCGTTTTTCCCGCAAAAACCACGATATGAAATCTTTGGGCAAGTCTTTGAGGACAGCTACCCGCCGAGCAAAAAGGCGGAAAATATCATTATCACAGATTTTATCAAAAAGCACGGCAAAAAGCCTATCGGATGCACACAGACTTGAACACAACATCTAACCAATATAGCACACTTGAGCTGCGCAATCTCACCATTGCCAATGGGAAGCGCATTTTGCTTAAAAATGTGGGCTTTGAAATCATCGCAGGGCGCACTACCGCGCTTATGGGGAAAAGTGGCAGTGGCAAAAGTTTATCCGCGCTTGCCCTCCAAGACGCGCTCCCTAGCAATCTCACGCGCTTAAGTGGCGAGGTGGTGCTAAATGGCAAAATCTTAAGCAAAAGCGAAATTCGCGCAAATCGAGGCAAACTCATCGCCACTATCTTGCAAAATCCGCGCACTTGCTTTAACCCGCTACTATCGATGAAAAGCCATATTGCCGAGTCGCTATGCGCACTTCATAAGCCATTTTTGCAAGACAAAGTAGAGGCGACACTGCGCGAAGTGGGGCTAAACTCTAGCGTGTTAGACAACTACGGCTTTGAGCTAAGCGGGGGAATGCTCCAGCGCGTGATGATAGCCATAGCACTGCTTAGCGGGGCAAGATTCTTCATCGCTGATGAGGCGACTACGGATTTGGATATGGTGGTGGAGGATAAGATTTTGCGCTTGCTTAAGGAGTTGCAGGCGAGGAGGGGGCTTGGGATTTTGCTGATTAGCCACGATAGGCGGGTGGTGGAGATGATGGCAGATAAAGTCTATGAAATAGGCAATGTAGGCAATGCGTCTGCGGGTAGTCATTGCGCAGATTCAACATTTTGCCACAAGGCACGGACGCAAAGTCCGCTAACTTTGTGTCAAAATGTTGAAAACTCCACAAGCACCACCTCACCGACTTCGATTGTGGATTCTTGTTCGCAGGATTTCAGCGAAAATGGCAACGATTCTAGTAAATCCGTCATTGCGAGCGAGCAATGCGAGCGTGGCAATCTCTCACAAACAGGCAATCCAAATCCCCCCTCCCTTGCGGAGGGGGCTAGGGGGTGGGTAGATTCTCGCAACAAAACAATAGATTGCCACGATTTTGCTACGCAAAATCTCGCAATGATAACAGAATCCAAAATCTCACAAAATGCCCTCATCGCGCATAATGTAAGCAAGACTTACGCCCGCTATACGCTCTTTGGTAAGCGACAAAAGTGCGTGCTTAGCAATGTGTCGTTGCGCGTGGGAGCGGGCGAGTGTGTGGCATTGCTTGGAGCTAGTGGCTCTGGCAAATCCACGCTAGCGCGGGTGCTAAGTGTGTTAGAGAGTGTGGATAATGTAGATTCTAGAATGTGCAAAGATAGCGAGGGGCAATATGGCGCGAAATCTCGCACAAAAAATGAAACACAAAGCACTGCAAAAAAAATAAATCAAAAATATACCCACCCCCTAGCCCCCTCCGCAAGGGAGGGGGGAAATATGGATTCACACACACACGCAACTACGCATTTGCACGCGGGAATCTACCTCAATGGCGAGCGCGTAGAATCTAAAGCCCTAGCAAATCCTAGCGCGCAAAAGGCGTTTTATAAGCAAGTCCAAATTTTGTTTCAAGACCCTATAAGCTCGCTAAATCCGCGACTAACACTGCGGGAGAGCTTAAGCGAGCCATTGCAAAACTTGCTAGGTGTGTATGAAGCGCGCGAGCAAGAAGCGCGGATTTTGCCCCTGCTAGCGCGATTGCATCTAGAATCTCGCCTGCTAGATTATTACCCCGCTATGCTCTCTGGCGGGCAGGCAGCGCGATTTTGCCTTGCTAGAGCGTTGCTTGTGCGCCCAAAATATGTGCTTTTAGATGAGGTAACTTCTGGGCTAGATTTTGCGCTTGAGTGCGAGATTTTGGGGATTTTGCAAGAATTGCAGGAGGAAATGGGGCTTGGGATTTTGCTTATCACGCACAGCGTGGAGCTAGCGCGGAGGTGGTGTGAGCGAATCTACATAATGCAAAATGGCGAGATAGTGGAGGAAGTGCGCGGAGATGAGCCATTTAGCAGTGATTTTGGAGCGGAGCTAGATAGGATTGTGGATTTTAGTGCTACGCACGGTTAAGGTTTAGCAAATGCGAATCCATACGCAAAAAATGGCAATAAACGCGAACTATGCAGGGCGATTTTGTGGCGTGCTTTGTGCATTTTAAAATCGGGTTGGTTTTATAGCAATTAAATGCGATTGGAAGTATAATCGCATTGAATTTTTGATTTTGGTAGAAAGCTAAGGAGTTTAAAATGGACAATATGGGAAAAATATTTTGCATATTTTTTTGTGGTGTGGTGATGTTTCTCTTTGGTGGTTGTGCTAGTGCTTGGTATTCTACAGAGGCAGACCCACAGATTCCATTTGACAAAGAAAAATGGCTCACTATTTATCTAGGAGAAGAGCCGACTATCAAAGACAAAAAATTAGGACTTTTGTTAGGAAATCTATTGGTAGAAGAAGGGTTTGTGGTATCGGGCTTTAATATGATAGAAGTTAAAACACCTTGTGGAGTTACTTTTAGCCAAGATATTTCATCTACTCCATACACAGGGAGCTATACTACCTATCATACAACCACAAATACGACATATATTCCCGGGAGTTTTGGCAATGGATACAATCCCGGGCGCACGATTACTACACGCACCACCACTCCACAAACCCACACATATTCAGGTTTAATCGTAAAACAAAACATAGGTATGAGCATTTTTTGCGAAAATAATGGAAAAAGAGAGCGAATTTGGTTTGGATTTATGAGTGCAAATGTGAGTGAATACGAACAATATCAAGAAAAAGCTATAAAAAATCTTATAAAACTTATTGGGAAAGATTTCAAAGGCGACATTGAAATTTGGGGCGACAGCAAGAGGGCTTGGGATACAAATAAGTAATATATTTGTTACTATGTTTTTCATTGCATAAAAACCAAGACACCAAAATGTCCGTTTTTCATTGTGTCAAAAAATTGACACAAAACAAAATAAGACATTTTTTTGTCCGCTTTTGTTATTATAATTTTCACAATGCCTAAAATGCCACGCCACAAACAAGGCGTAAAAAACAAAGGCAAATCACAACAAAAAGGACAACAAATGAGCATAAATCTATCCAAATCCCAATACCTGCGCGGACTGCAGTGCAAAAAATCGCTATGGCTCTACAAATACGCCCGCGAGATACAAGACACCCCTAGCGAGTCGCAACTCGCGCGATTTGAGAGTGGTGATAGGGTGGGCGAGCTCGCCCTAAAATTGTTTGATTGCACGGAGAAAATAGACTTTGATGAGGGGGATTTCGCTGAAAAAATAGCGCGCACGCAAGCCCTCATAGCAAGCGGTGTGAGTGCAATCGCGGAGGCGACATTTGAGTATAAAGGCGTAATCGTAATGGTGGATATACTCCAAATCACGCCACAAGGGCTAATCATCAACGAAGTCAAAAGCGCGACAAGCCTAAAGGGCGTGTATATCGATGATTTGGCGATACAATACTTTGTGATAACGCAAGGCACGCAAACACAAGCCCCAAGCTACATTTATGATAAACACGCACAACCCCAAACACAATCACAAGACACGCAAAACGCGCACAAAGTCATCGGCGCAAATCTAATCCACATAAATAACAGCTATGAGCGCAATGGCGAGTTGGAGCTAGAAAAGCTCTTTACAAAGGTGGATTGTCTAGAATCTGTGAGAGCAAAGCAGGGCGAAGTCGCGCAAAATCTCGCCGAGTTTGAAAACGCCCTAAGCAATACAGAAATATCCCCACAAATCCCCATAGGAGCGCAATGCAGCACGCCTTATAATTGCGATTTTCGTGGGTATTGCTGGCATACCGTGCCAAAGCAAGATTCTATCTTTCACATCGCGGGGCGCAAGAGTTTTGACCCTTTTGCGCTCTATCATAGCGGGATACGAAGTTTTAGCGAGATAGAGGATTTTGGTATTTTAAGCGAGAGCCAAAAACTCCAAGTCCAAAGCGCACTAAAAAAAGAGGTGCATATCGACAAAGGCGCGATAAAGGCGTTTTTAGACACTTTAGCATATCCCGTGTATCACTTAGATTTTGAGACTTTCGCTGAAGCTGTGCCTAGCTTTGATAAGCAGAGGGCGTATATGCAGATTCCCTTTCAGTATTCGTTGCATATTGAGGGTTTGGGCGAGGCAAAAGAGGTGGCGCATAGGGAGTTTTTAGCCGATTGGCATAGCGACCCACGAGAAGCATTTATACAATCATTGATAAAAGACATTCCACAAGACGCGTGCATTTTGGCGTATAATGCGAGCTTTGAAAAAGGCGTGATGAAAAACCTTGCAGAATCGTTCCCCAAATATGCAGAGGCATTAGAAAATTTTATCGCAAACACGCACGATTTGATGATTCCCTTTAAGGACAAATCCTACTACCACCACGCGATGAATGGAAGCTACTCCATAAAGGCTGTCTTGCCAGCTCTCGCGCCAGAGATGGAGCGGGCGTATCAGAATTTAGAGCTTATCCACAATGGAGATGAGGCGATGAGTGCATTTCCGCGACTAAAACAAATGAGTGAAAATGAGAGAGAATCCTATCGGGCAGCCTTGCTAGAGTATTGCAAACTCGATACCCTCGCAATGCTAAAAGTGCTAGAAAAACTAAGAGAGGTGGCGCGGGATTGAAGTGGCGGCATAACCACAAAGATAAAGTTGTGTGGCAAAGCAGATTTTATGATTTTATTTTTGAGCCAAAATTCGCGCCTAAAGAATGATAAGTGCGAATCTGTGCCAATCAAATCCAGCTCAAAAGGCATTAAAAACACAAAAGTGGGGTAAAATACGCAGAGATTCTATGATTGTAAGGAAATAAATAGTATGGATTCCCCTAAAAATACGCGATTAAACCTCCTTTTTGAGCGATTGAAAAATGCCAATGGCTTGCGACTTTGTGATTTAGCACGGGAATTTGAAGTCAGCACCAAGACATTGCAACGCGATTTTAAAGAGCTCCAAAAACTCGGTGCGTATAAAAATGGACAGCTGGTGTTTATAGACACCAAGCGTGCTAAAGATGAGCTTAAAAGCGATGAGCGCATCGTGCTTGGAATCTTAAGCAATTTTGCCCAAAGTAACGGCACGGATTTTTATTACAAAGCAAAGCCATTACTCGCCAAACTCACCCAACAACTCGAACAACCCATACATATAGCTACACAAAGTGAGAGCTTAGATAGCGATGATTTGGTGCATTTTGACTTTGTTGAGAATCTTATCACCCAAAGGCGGGAATTAGGTTTTTTGTATAATGACAAGGAATTTGAAGTCAAACCCTTTAAACTTGCGCATTTTGATGGATTTTGGTATGTGCTGTGCCTTGATAGCAGGGATAATGATACTTTAAAAAAGTTCTATTTCAAGGATATGAAAGAGTTGCGCGATTTGCAAAGAGGATTTTGCTTAAGCGAGGAAGTGGAACAAAAGCTAAAAAAGGCGCACAGCGTGTGGTTTGAGTTAGATGATGCGTTTTTGGTGCAGTTGCTTATTGATAAAAAGGTAGCAAAGTATTTTAAACGCAGAGGCGTGAAAGGATTGAGCGAAGAGAGTGATGGGAGCGTGATGTTAGAGGTTGAAATCTCCAAATCAATGGAGATTAAGCCTCTGATTTATAAATTTATCCCCTATATCAAGGTGATTGAGCCGGGCTGGTTAAGAAAAGAAATCCACGATGAAATTGCAGATTACCTTGAGAATTTGTAAGTGTTATGCTAAAAATCCAGCTTTTGTGCCCATAGATTCCATATCTTTGACTTTGACTTCATCGCAAAGTCGCGCATAGAAATCTCGCGCATTTTTTATCGGGTTAAATTTATGCCCTCGCCTTACCGCAGCAAAGTCGCCCGGTGTAAGGCAATCCAGCCTTGCTATCAAATCCCGCGCATTTGATTCGCACTTCAATCCCAAAATCGCACATTCTTTTTTAAACAGATTCACGCGTTGCGCACAATCCAACGCCATAAATTCGACTTTTAAGTCAAATCTACGCAACGCGGCTTTGTCGATATTATCCATTAGATTCGTGGTAGCGATGAAAATGCCGTCAAATTTTTCCATTTGCAACAGCATTTCATTGACTTTTGTAGTCTCCCAGCTACGCACTGCGAGTTTTCTCTCGCGCAAAAAGCTATCTACCTCATCAAAGACAAGCACGGCTTTTTTTGCCCTTGCCTCTTTGAATGCTTTGGCGATATTTTTTTCAGTTTCGCCCACCCACATTGATTCCAAATCGCTCACTGCTTTGATAATGCAAGGGCGTTTGAGCGTTTTTGCGATAAATTGCGCATAAGCACTTTTGCCCGTCCCACTCAAACCATAAAGACAGATTCGCGCATTTGGATTCGCACTCAAACCTTCTGCTATGTGCGAAATATCACAATCCGCATTGATAAAATCCGTAGAGTAGCTTTTTGGAAGCGCGATTGTGGAATCCTTGCTTTTTTTGGATTTTTTGATAGGCGCGTGTCCTTGCGCTTTAAGCGTGTTATTTACCAACATTAAGAAATTTTTTGAAAAATCCCCTTGCAACACAGAGCTCACTTCATTTGCGCGATTTATGAGCGCGGGTGCGAGGTTGAGTGATTTTTGAGCAAGCTTTCGTGTCTTTTTATCTAGCTTTGTTCCGCAGATTTTATCGAGCATCACTCTACGCACACGCCTTTTGGGAATCCCAATATTCACTACAAAATCAAACCGCCGAATGAGTGCGTCATCAACCACTCTAATGTTATTGGTAATCCAAATAGTGGGTAGTGGGTTGTTCTCAAAGACTTCGTTAAAAAATGCCTTGTAATGAAATCGCCTACCAAAGTCATTAAAAATGTCCTCTGCTTCATCATAGAGTAATAAATTTTTATCTGAATCTAAAAAGCGTTGCGCTAACATATACGAGCCAAGTCGCTTCGCACCATCTATTTCATCACCATATTTATCTTTTGTGCGGACTTTATAGAGTTTGACATTGATGTTTTTGGCGAGGAGTTTTGCTAGCTCTGTCTTGCCTGTGCCCGGCACACCATAGAGCAAAATATTCACACCCTTTTTTGCATTGGCTTTGGTAAAAGCAAGGTATTCTTGAATCAAACTAAACTCTTTAATGTGAGAGTAATCCTCTGGGCTTAGAAGTGTATCCTCATCACATGGCACAGCAAATCGCCCCACAATTTGGGTTCTATCATTTTCCACACCAAAAAGTATTTCGCTAATTTCCTCATCATAAAAGCCCTCAAGCATTCTGCCCAAATCATCTCTATCATAGCACAAAATCTGCGTTTGCACCAAAATACCATTGCGTCTCATTGCTGTGGAAACTTCCCTTGTGCTAAACCCAAGCATTTTGCTCAATGCGATTGTAGCTTGCTTAGGAGTTCTAGCAAAGTCTCTAAAGTTTCTCAAAAAACCCTTAAACATAGGCGTTTCACCAGCGAGGGCGACAAGTTCGATTATAGCGATTTCTACATCATTTAACCCCAAGCTCTTTTGGAGCATATTTAAGTTCTTCTCAAAAAGCTTGTAATGTCCAAAATCTCCCCGTTTTTGAAGTGTTTGGAGGGTGTCAAATTCCTTATCCAAAAAGCGCAGAATCTTCTCCTTATACATTGTTGGATTCTCATCAAATACATTACAATCACTACAAATATGACTAAAGCCAAAATAATGCGCCACTTTTCGTGAATCACGAACATTCTCTTCACCAAAAAACCTCACAACACTTTCTCTAAAGCTCAACATATAGAGCCTTGCTTTGTTGTTTAAATAGCGTTGTTCCGCACTTGTGTCTATTTGCTCATAGTGATTGATGGGTTCTGAGATAACTCTTCTTTGTCGGTGTTTGCGTAGTTTCATTGTCGCTCCTTAGTGTAAAATAGTAACGATACTATTATCGCGCTAAAAGCGGACATAAATTTGTCCCTTGTTTCAAAATTGCAATATTTGTGAATCAATTTGTCATTTTTAGAATCTCCTTCTATCTTTGTGGCACAATATAGGCTTAATCAAACTTAAAAAGGATACACAATGCCAACTTCGCAACCAACTTCACAAAAAGCTATATTAGAGCTAATGGCGACATACAACCAACGCGCAAATAAAGCGATGATAGAGGTGCTAGAGGATTTAGATGAGGGCGAGCTCCACAAAGATAGGGGGCTGTATTTTAAGTCGATTTTGGGGACTATGGCGCATTACACCGCCGCAGACGCCACATTTTTTAAGGATTATTTCGCGCTCTTTTGTGTCTCTGCGCCAAGTAGCAACAAAATCGAAGCAATGCTCGAATCTCCATTTACACTCAAACCTGAAATACACAATGACGCGACAAACCTCTTTGCCGCACGCGAGGAAATCGATAGCTATATCTTGCAAGTAATCGCGGGCATAGAGGATTTTAGCGTGCTTAAAGAGCTAGATTTCCCGTGGGGAGCGATGAAAAAGCCCGTGTATCAATTCATCTTTGGCATACTCAATCACGGCACGCACCATAGAGGAATGATAGCAAGTGTGCTTGATACTATGGGGGTAGAAAACGACTTTAACGGCGCGCTTGGAATCTAGCTAGACGAAGAAACAAAAAATTTAGCTTGGATAAAACCAGCACAAACAACAAAACAAAAGAGCAAGGCACGGAAAACTGAAAGGAGAAACAATGATTTACACATTTGGCGATACACACGGAAACCACGATATAGACAAACTCTTTAAAGGCGGCATTGAATTTAAAGAAAATGATTATATTATTATTTGTGGGGATTTTGGAGTGCTTTGGAATGATGAAAAAGATACACAAGAAGTCGCATTAGAATCTAGTCTCAATAGTCTGCCTTGTAATGTGCTATTTGTAGATGGAAATCACGAGAATTTCAACCAAATTTATGCTTTGCCACAGGTGCAAAAGTTTGATTCGATTGTAGGACAATACTCTAAAAATGTCTTTCACTTAAAGCGCGGACATATCTACAATATCGATAATATGAACTTTTTGACAATGGGTGGCGCATTAAGCATTGATAAACAATGGAGAGTAGAGGGAATATCGTGGTGGCGACAAGAGGCAATCACTGATGCAGAGTTGGATTTGGCATTGAAAAACATTGAAAACTTTGAATCTAACATTGACTTTGTTTTAACGCACACTCTGCCACAAAGAGCCGTAAAAGAACTTGGCAAATATACGCGAATCTTTCATAAGTTACACGATGAGAATCCTTTAAAGTTAGAAAAGATTTTTTTAGCTTTGCAGAATAAAAAATATGATGTCAAAGCGTGGATATGCGGACATTGGCATAGTGATGTAGCCTTTGATATGAAATATCTGCCTAGAAAAAAGATGAGTTTCTATGTCAATTACAATGGCACAAGCGTAGGCATAGATAAGGATAGAAAGGTAAGTGAGATTGAGTTGAAGTGATGATAAAATAAAATTCACACAAACTTAAAGCGCAAAAAACAAAGGCACAAAAGCAAAATCGACAAATTACTACTTAGTATGCGGGGTTCTACGCACTTCCTTGCCATTTTCATAATAGATTGTGTATTGGAGTTTGCCCTTTGGGGAGTAGAGCTTGGATTCTCCTATTGGGCGGTCATTTTCATACATTCCCTCTGAGCGCAAGATTCCACTTTTGTAATATGACTTTGCTTCACCATTGGCGTTTCCACGCACGAATTGCATTTGTGCGCGTAGTTTGCCATTATCATAATACCACTTTGTTGCGCCCTCTTGGCGTCCTTTTAAAAAGCTAATCTCCCACGCAAGTTTTCCATTGGCGTGGTAAAGAGTGATAGTGCCTGTGTAATCACTCACTTGTGCTTTATCGGGGGCGATGTCTTGGTAGTTAAATTTAAGAGGATTGGCAATGGCATTTTCTTTAGCATTCTCTTGTTGAGGTTTTGGAGCGGGTTTTGGCTTGCTAGATTCTGTATTTTTGGGCGTTTTATCCTCTTGTGTGTTTTCTTGTTCAAGCGTTTGTTCATTTTGGATTGGCGCACTTGGCTCATCTTTGGCACAGCCCACAATCCCCCAGCACACAAGCACACATAGCGCACAATAATTCCCAACGAATCTCAACACGCAAATCCTTTGCTTTTTAAAACTTTTAGCCAAAATTATAGCCACTTTTATACGATTTTAATCATCACTTTATTACAATTTCATCGAATATAATTTTGGAGATTCTACCAATGAGTAAATTTACGCATTTACATTTACACAGCGAGTTTTCACTCCTTGATGGGCTAAACAAAATCCCAGCCCTTGCCAAACGCATAAAAGCACTTGGTATGGATTCTGTCGCACTCACCGACCACGGCAATATGTTTGGGGCATTAGAATTTTATATAGCAATGAAGCAAGAGGGCATAAATCCAATCATTGGAATGGAAGCCTATATCCACAATGGCGATGAACTCAACGACAAAAGCACCAAAGCACGATTTCACCTTTGTTTGTATGCCAAAAACCTAACGGGCTATAAGAATCTTATGTATTTGAGCTCTCAAGCATATTTGCAGGGTTTTTATTATTATCCGCGCATTAACAAAAAACTTCTAAGAGCTCATAGCGATGGGCTTGTGTGTAGCGCAGCGTGTTTGCAAGGAGAGATAAACTTCCACCTTAATACGCATAATGAGCGCAATGTGCGATTTGGGGCAAAGGGCTATGAAGTGGCAAAGGAAGTCGCGCTGGAGTATAAAGATATTTTTGGCGAGGATTTTTATTTAGAGATTATGCGACACGGCATTGCTGACCAGTTTTTTATTGATGAGCAGATTTTGCGTTTAAGCAAGGAGATTGGGATTAAAGTTATCGCCACGAATGACACGCATTATGGTTTGCAAGCAGATGCAGATTCCCAAAATATCGCTTTTAGAATCGCTATGGGCAAGGATAAAGGCTTGCGCCACATTGTGAAAGAATTTTATGTCAAATCCCCAGAGCAAATGGCGGAGCTGTTTTTAGACATTCCAGAAGCGTTGCAAAATACACAAGAAATCGCACAAAAATGTCGCCTTGACATTCCGCTTAAAAATACGCAAATTATCAACAAACACACCAACGAGATTCTTTTAGAGAATTCGCCCGCCACGCCACCCACCTTTAAAAACACCAATCAATACGCCCAAAATGACGGCGTGGATAAGATTCTTGGCATAGACTTAGAAGAGATTGATGATAGTGTGTATCTCGCTTATAAATGCCGCGAGGGGCTAGAGGAGCGACTAAAAAATGTGGAATCTAGCAAGCATCATATTTATAAAGAACGCCTAGAGCACGAGATACAAGTCATCACACAGATGAAATTTCCGGGCTATATGCTTATTGTGTGGGATTTTGTAAATTTCGCCAAAAAGCAAGGAATCCCTGTGGGGACTGGTAGGGGCTCTGCAGCAGGAAGTTTGGTGGTGTATAGCTTAAAGATTACAGATATTGACCCTATAAAATATGATTTGCTTTTTGAGCGATTCTTAAATTCTGAGCGGGTGAGTATGCCTGATATTGATATGGACTTTTGTCAGCGTAGGCGAGGAGAAGTCATTGAATATGTGATAAGCACCTATGGTGAGCACAATGTCGCCCAAGTGATTACCTTTGGTTCGCTAAAGGCGCGTGGCGTGATACGCGATGTCGCACGCGCACTTGATATGCCCTACAATGAAGCGGATAATTTCGCAAAACTTATCCCAAAAGAGCTCAACATAACGCTTACTAAATATGTCGATAAAAGTGGCGAGCAAAAAGAAGGCGCGTGGGAAAAAGAGCCAAAAATCCGCGAGCTTGTGGAGCAAAATGCGAAGGCAAAAGAAGTGTGGGAATGCGCACTTGCCTTAGAGGGATTGAAGCGTAATCCGGGCACGCACGCTGCTGCGATTGTGATAGATTCTAATGATGAACTGTGGCATAAAATCCCGCTTTATACTAACGAAAAAACACAAGGCGCGGTTACGCAGTATTCGATGGATTATTTAGAAAAGGTAGATTTGATTAAGTTTGATTTTTTGGGGTTAAAGACGCTTACAGTTGTCGATGACACGCTTAAACTTATCAAAAAGCGATATGGCAAAGACATTGATTTAAGCACGCTTGATATGGAGGACAAACAAGTCTATGAGATGATTGGCAGTGGCGAGACTTTGGGCTTATTCCAAATGGAATCTAATGGTATGCAGGGCGTGGCACGAAGATTAAAGCCCAGCACCTTTGATGATATTGGTGCGATGATTGCGCTGTATCGTCCCGGTCCTATGGATTCTATCTCGGAGTTTATCGACCGCAAGCACGGCATTACAAAGGTTACTTATATGTTTCCTGCCTTAGAGCCTATATTAAAGCCCACTTATGGAGCGATTGTCTATCAAGAGCAAGTAATGCAAATCGTCCAAAAAATCGGTGGATTCTCACTTGGTGGCGCGGATTTAGTGCGTAGAGCAATGGGAAAAAAGAAAGTCGATGAGATGAATCGCCTCAAAGCACAATTCGCCGATGGCGCACAAGCACAGGGCTATGAACGCGCAAAGGCAGAGGAGCTGTGGGAGCTCGTAGCAAAATTCGCAGGCTATGGATTCAACAAATCTCACGCCTATGCTTATGCCGCACTCACCTACCAAACAGCATTTTTAAAGACTTATTATAAGCACGAGTTTATGGCAGCAATGCTCACAAGCGAAACAAGCAAAATAGAATCTGTGGGCAAATATATTGATGAGGTGCGCTCAATGGGTATTGAGGTTTTAGCCCCGCATATCAATTATTCTCAAAATGATTTCAGTGTGGAAGAGTTTGATGGTGTGAAAAAAATCGTTTTTGGACTTGGTGCGATTAAGGGGCTTGGTAGTGCGCCAGCAGAAAATATCATACAAGAGCGCGAGGCAAATGGAGAATATAAAGATTTGGCAGATTTTATTAGCAGGGTTGATTTTGCTAAGCTCACTAAGCGAAGTTTAGAGCCTCTTATTAAAGGCGGAAGCCTTGATGGGCTTCAATTTTCACGCAGGGCAATGCTTGAGCGTATAGATGAGATTTGTGAAGCGGGACGCAATAATGATAAAGTCAAAAAAGAAATGTGTGGGAGCACAAGTCTCTTTGGCGAGCAAGATGAGAGCTTTTTTCGTGGGGTGCATTTAGAGATTAGTGATATGCCAGAGTATGATGCGAGCACACTTTTGGGCTATGAGTTTGAATGTATGGGCATCTACATTGGCGGGCATCCGCTAGATAAGTTTAAAGACCAAATAGCTAGTATGAGTGGCGTGGCGAAGTGTAGCGAGATTGAGAATCTTAAGCTAGGTTCGCAATGCTTGCTTGTAGGCAAGGTCGAAAAGCTCGAGCGCAAAATCAGCAAAAAAGGCTCGCCCTATGGCGTGGTGCATTTTTTGGACTTTAGTGGAGCGTTGAGCTTTATGGTGTTTTCCAAGCAGTTTGCCCAGCTTGAGGAGCTCCAAAGTGTCATTGAGAGCGGAGAGCCTATCGTGTTTAAATGCAAGATTGAGGACAATGAGGAGAAGCGCACGGTGAGAGTTATGGAATCTGGCACTTTGCAGAGCGCGAAAAAATACAAAGTGCAATTAGAAACTGATGTGCCGAGCAATGAGGGCAATGCTAGCAATGAGAGTGCGGAAGATTCCCAATGGGGGCAACTCGCAAATAGTGAAATTGATATATGTGCTCCGCTGGTGTTAATGTTTGATGAAAGCGCGGATTTAGCAGTGCTGGCTAAGATTAAAGAATCGTTGCCCGAGTGCAGTGGAGAGAGAGAGTTGCGCGTGGCATTACAAAGCGAGCAAAAAACTTATACTTTTGTGAGCGGGTTGCGCGTTGATAGCAAGATTAAAGAGAAGTTCCCCGACCTACACTGGGCGGGGTAATGTGAGAATCTAAGCAGTTTATGGCTGGCGCGGGTTGCTAATGTCCGCACCCACAGCCACCGCCTCCACCGCCACAGCAGCCTCCACCGCCGTGATGATGGTCGTGTCCTCCGCTAGAGCACCCACAGCCACCGCCTACACCACCTTGTAAGATTTCCATTTCACTCGCATCGCGCACATCAAGCACTTTTACTTCAAAGGCAAGTGTCTTACCAGCAAGCGGGTGATTGTAATCAATAATCACCACACTATCATTAAAGTCTTTTACCACGACTTGTGCGCTTTGCCCATCATCACTTTGCCCAAAGAGCGTCATACCCTCTTTTAGCTCGATTCCCTCAAATTGCGAACGCTCCACCTCTTGGATAAGCTCGGCTTGATAGAGTCCATACGCGTCTTCAGGCGCAATGTTAATGGAGAGGTTATCGCCCACCTTTTTCCCCAAAAGTGCGTTTTCTAACCCGCTAATGACTTGATTTGCCCCTATGAGAAACTCTAGTGGCGCACCACTTTTGTTAGAATCAAGCACATTATCACTGCTTGCATCTTTGACTTCATACTCAATGCTTACAACTTTGTTATTTTCAATCATTTGTTATCCTTTGTGTTGGCTTGCCTTTTAGGCGTTTTCACGCAGGGATTGTAGCATATTTTATTTACTTGGGCGTATATTTTGGTGTTTTTGTGTTAATATCACATTGTGTTTTACCCTACATTTATTTCACAATATATAAGGAGAGATAATGCCAAATCATTTCACCCCCCCCCCTCAATACTCTTACTAAAAATCCAAAACAAAATCCCCCGCACGCTCCACAATGGAAACTAGAAAACGATGTCGATGACTATGTAAAGGCGATTTTTGAGGATTTAGGCTTAGTCAAAAATGTCGATTACAACGAGAAAAAACCCACAGAATATTTAGAGGACGCCCTAAAAGGCGCAAGCAAAACGATTAAAAAATCAGGCATAGGCAGACCTGATTTTACTTGTGAGAAATACAAAATCCACAACGCCGTTATCCCCGTTGTGATTGAATCCAAGCTAAAACGCGACAAACTTGTAAAATTTGACAAAGATGGCACGATTAGTTTTAACCAAAATAATGTCGCCCAATGCGCACTCAATGGCGCATTGCATTATGCTCGCGCCATCATTTCAAGCGAAAAATACAAAGAAGCCATTGCCATTGCCATAAGCGGAGATTCTAGCGATGAAGTGGCAATCGCCGTGTATTATGTCTTTGGTAGCTCATCACTTGCCTACAAAGATACGAAAATTCACTCATTAGATTTTTTGCAATCCCAAAGCGCATTTGAAGCATTTTATCAAAACGCCACACTTACAGAATCTGACAAACACAATCTTTTAGCACAAGGTAAAGCCCTTTTAAGTGAGCATAATAAAAATCTAAACGAACTTATGCACAATCACAACATTACCGCACCCCAGCGTGTGCTCTATGTTTCGGGTATGATTCTCTCAATGCAAAAGACTTATGACACAGAGCTAGGTGCGCTTATAAACGGGCTTAGTATCGATGATTTGCAAGGCAGCCAAGAATCCAACAAAAGCGATGGGGATTTAATCTACGCCCAAATCCAAAATTTTCTCAAAACCAAAATCAAAGACAGCAAAAAACTTGCCCTTATGCTTGATTCATTTAGAGAAATCAAAAAAGACCCCGATAGAAACAAAATCCCCAAAACCTACACCCACAAAGCAGGGGAAAAGAAAAATCCAAATGACGCAAAAGTCGCGCACTTGCTCCAAAGCCCAAGTTCTATCAACAAGCAAATTTTTGCCTACATTTATGAGCATATTTATAGCGAGATTGACGGCATTAGCGGGCATTTAGACATTATGGGTGAAATGTATAGCGAGTTTTTAAAATACGCATTAGGCGATGGCAAAGAGTTAGGGATTGTCCTTACCCCGCCTTATATTACCAAAATGATGGTGCAAATCCTAAACATTAGCGAAAACGATAGCGTTATGGATTTAGCCACAGGCTCGGCAGGCTTTCTCATCTCAGCTATGGAGCTAATGATAGATTCCATAAACGCCAAATACGGCAAAGACACAGCAGAGGCAAAGAAGCGCATAATCACACTCAAAAAATCCCAACTGCTAGGCGTAGAATATAACGCCGAAATGTTTACCCTAGCTACCACAAATATGATTTTGCGAGGCGATGGCTCTAGCCAGATTCACAAGGCAAACACCTTTGAGACCGATAGCAAAGATGAGAGTGGCGTAAGCATCTATGATAAATTCAACGCCACAAAGATTTTGCTAAACCCGCCCTTTACTTGGGAGGAAAATGGAATGCCATTCATCGCCTTTGGGCTTAAAAATATGAAGCAAGGCTTAGGCGCAATCATTATCCAAGATAGCGCAGGAAGTGGCAAGGCAATAAAAAGCAACAAAGAGATTTTATCACGCAACACGCTTTTAGCAAGTATCAAAATGCCACTTGATTTATTTCAACCAATGGCAGGTGTGCAAACGAGTGTGTATATCTTTGAGGCAGGAATCCCGCACGATTATGACAAGCCCGTGAAATTTATCGACTTTCGCAATGACGGCTATAAGCGCACCAAACGAGGTTTGCAAGAAGTGGATAATCCCACAACGCGCTACACTGACATCATCAAAATCTACAAGGCAGGGAAAAATGCCAAAGTGGATTCTGCGCTATGGAATCTTAACGAAATCTATATCGAGGATTTTATAAACGACAGCGGGGCGGATTGGAATTTCGACCAGCATAAAAAGGTGGATTCTAAGCCTAGTTTGCAAGACTTCAAAAAATGTGTGAGCGAATATCTCGCGTGGGAAGTCTCAAATGTCTTAAAAAAGGATTGTCTTTAGCGTAACTCAAATAAGTGTGAATCTTACAAATCTTGAAGCAGACTTTATCGCACAAGGTGGCAAATGGGAGGAATTTAGAATCGGAGATTTGTTTGAAGTAAGTGGCACTACATCATTAGATGAAAATAAAATAGATTTTATTAATGAGGGTATAAATTTTGTAGGAAGAGTTAATGAAAATAATGGCGTTAAGGGCAAAATTGTAAAACAAACTTTTGAACCAAACGATAAAAACACTATAACAGCCACTGTTATAGGAAATTATAAATATGTAAAGTATCAAAAACAACCTTATTATTGTTCGCAGAATATAAACAAATTAACACCAAAAATTCAAAAATGGAATGAAAAAATTGCATATTTTTTTATTGCAAATATTCAATGCTTTGTTTCTCGTTATAATGGACAACAAGGCGGTTATAAATTAGATGATATAAAAAACCATAAAATTTCACTCCCCACACAAAGCAACCAAATCGCCTTTGATTTTATGGAATCGTATATAAAAGAGCTAGAAGCGGAGCGAATTAACGAAATGGAGGTAGAAAGAATACAAGAGCTAGAAGCATATTTAGAGGTTACGGGACTAAACGACTATGAGTTAAACGCACAAGAGAGAGAGGCATTAGCGATTTTTGCCTCGTCATTGCGAGCAAGCGAAGCGAGCGTGGCAATCCACACGACTTTTTGTCATACTGAGCGTAGCGAAGTATCTCACAAAAACAGCGATAGAGATATTTCGGCTTTTTCACAGCCTCAATATGACAATGTAAATTCCCCCTCCCGTAGCACGAGTGGGGCTAGGGGGTGGGTAAATCCCCGCAATGACGCTTTGAATCTCCAATGGCGCGAATTTGATTTTGACAAAGCCTTTGTATATGAGCGGGGCACAAGGTATAAAAAAGCAGACCATACAAAAGGCGAAATCCCCTATATTTCATCAACAGCCTTAAATAATGGCATAGATAATTATGTATCCCCGCCTGATTATATGACAATTTATGAAAATAAATTGTCATTAGCAAATAGCGGAAGTGTGGGAAGTTGTTTTTATCACCCATATAAATTTGTTTCGTCAGACCATTGTATGATTATTTGGACGAAAGATAAAGAGTTAAATCGCTATATTGCTTTGTTTTTAAGCACAATTTTTGAAAAACTTACAAAACCAAAATATGAATTTGCAAAAGAAATTAACGATTCTCGTTTAAGAGCTGAAAAAATCCCTTTACCCGTGAATCAAAATAACCAAATCGCCTTTGATTTTATGGAAACTTTCATTAGTGCGGTGCAAAAAGAAGTGATAAAATCCGTAGTGTTGTGGAATCAAAAGCGCATAAACGCCACCAAAGCGATTGTCGAGAATCGCTAATAATATACAAACGCCCTAATTCTCGCTAGCAAACAAACCCATAACACAACCCACCTAAGCGCAAAGACTAAGCAATGTGGAGCGGTTATTGTTTTTTTGCTATTTTTTCAAGCTCTTTGAGAATGCCTTGTTGCATTTCAAGCATAAGGACTTGGAGTTGCTTAAGTTTGGAATCAAGCTGTTGTAAGGTATTTTTGTTAGATTCTATTGTTTGCTTGAGAGAATCAAGCTCATTTTGCAATCGCTGTATATGCTCCTCGTTGGCATTTGATTTGTTAATGGTGGCTTGGATATTTTGCGCTTGAGATTCATAGAGGCTTTGTAGTCCCTCTTGTGAGCGAGAGAGCTCATCTTGCTGGCTTTTTAGCTGGGTGGCAAGATTTAAGAGGGTTTGGGTGTTGGATTGAAGTGTGGAGAGGTCTTTGCGGGTTGCTCCACTTTGCTTATCGAAGGCTGATGGCTCTTTCATCGGTGCGCATATAAGAGCACTCACGCCACATAGCAACGCAACAAGCAACCTCGCCATACCACCCGCCTAATTTGCCCTTGAATGCTAGAGCGATTATTGGGCTACTTTGAACTCTACGCGGCGATTTGCTTGGTAGCATTCCTCTGTTTGCTCTTGGCAGATTGGATTGCTTTCGCCATAAGTTACGGTTGAGAGACTTGAAGAATCTACACCGCGTGTAACCAATGCTTTTTTCACAGAATCTGCACGCTTTTTGCCAAGTGCGAAGTTATACTCATCGCTTCCAAAGGAGTCTGTATTGCCCTCTAGCACGACTTTAGCACCTGATTGCTTGATAAGCTCTGCAGCGACATTCACCCTTTCATTCATAGAGCTTTGCACATCGTATTTGTCAAATTTAAAAAGAATGTGTGAAAGTTTAGCGATTTCACCCGCAGCACCAGAAGTATCTGTAAATGGTTCTTGTGCGCCTGTCGCACCTTCACCACCACCGCTTACACTCGCGCTATCTCCGCCACAACCAGCGAAAATCCCTATCGCACATAATCCTACGAACAATGCTTTTTTCATAGCAAAATCCTCCTGATATTTAAAGTTTGGAATCTGCCCTATAATGCTTAGATTTTGGCAGTGCGTAAAATTATAGTCTCTAAAAGTTTATATGTCAATAGTTAGCATATATTACCAATCATAAGCCTGAATTTTTACCTTTGGCAGGGAGAAAAAATAGCTACTATTGTAGTCAAGACGAATGATTCCAAGTGCGCTTTGTGTGGGCGTGTATTTGATAAACATTAGATTCTTGCCATCTTTTGAGAAGCTAGGCATTTGGTTTCTGCCATTTTCTGTAAGTCGGCGAATGTAGTCGCTTTTAGTGGAAATAAGGTAAATGTTAAAAGTGTTTTGTCCAAATTCGTTGTTTGTCTCTCTGCTCGTGTAGGCGATATATTGGTCGTGCGTAGTGATAGCACTATTATTGCGCCCGTGAAAGACGACTTGCTCGACATTACCACCATCAATCCCTGTGGCAAAGACATTAGGATAGCCAAGTCTATCGGAGATAAACGCTACTTTTGTGTTGTTGTTGATAAATTTCCCACCCACATCGATACCAGAAAACCCTGTGATTTTACGCAAGGAGCGCGAAGCCACATCATAGAGAAAAATATCTGCGGCGTTATCTGCAGGAGTGAGCGTCATTAGAATCTTCTTGCCATCGGTGCTCACATCACTGACTACCGCCATTCCATCACTGCTTACAAGTCCTTGTGAAACCCCTGTGTTTAAATCATAGCGCACAATCGTAGGCTTTTTGTTGATGTATTTGGTGTAGTAAAAAAAGCTCTTGTTTCTATCGCCCCATTTTGGAAAGATATTCATTCCGCCCTTGATAATATCATTTTGATAGCTTAGCGTGTAGTCTGCAAGAGCAATGGTGGTGTTGCCCGAAGAGGTATATTTAGAGAGGAGCACGGGCTCAAGCATCCAATCAATATTTGGGGCTTTGATATAGGCATTCATATCGATACACATTTTGTGCGCGATAAAGGGATATTGTTTGAGTGGGATTTGTGCGTATTGCTTGTCAATAACCAAAGTTTTTTTATTCACATCATAGACAACCAAATTACCGCTTACATTGTTGCTTGATTTGGTGATACTTACTTGTGCGATGAGGTCAATTCGCCTTGCTTTGTAAGATTCAAAGTCGGGGGATTTTTTTGGTTCGCTTGCTTTAAGTGCTTGGAAGTGGTTGCTTACCTTTAAATCACCGATGAGCTGTGCGACCACTTTCTCACCATATTCCTTATTGTCCGCTATATGTTCCACCGAGACATTGGGAAGTTTTGTGGAGCTTTTCACAATTTCAATAGTCGCATCTGCTGCCCCAAGTGCAAACACACCCACCAATGCCATAAAAATACCTAACCGCCTTATCATTGCTTCTCCTTACCATTTTACAGAGTTGATTCTAAAAGCGGTATTATACTCTAAAAACACAAAAATATGCTATGATTCCCTCTTTAAGCGTTTTTTAGGGGAGGTGTGGGGTTGCGTTCTATTTGTTGGGTAATGATGCTGTGCTTTGGTGTGGTATTTTCACAAGATGACATTACTCCTATTGCAGATACGGACACTTCATTGAGTTTGCCACAAGCCCCACAACCTATCCAAAAATCCCGCGCTATGCAAGCCCAAGAAAGCTACCGAAATTATTTAAAAATACTTGAGCACGAGGGCACTTATTTTTTGTTTTATCACAGCTTTACTCCCGTTAAAGATTCTTTGCGTCCATTTTTAGAGCAAAATGAACTCAAATTCCAACTAAGCGCGAAACTCCCGCTGTGGCGTGGAGCGTTTTGGAGTAAGGGGACACTTTTTTTTGGTTATACCCAGACGATGTGGTTTCAGTGGTTTAACTTCGAGTATTCTAGTCCCGTGCGCGACACAGATTATAAACCAAGTATTTTTTACTCCTATCCTGCAAGTTGGGAATTTTTGGGGGATTCTTCGCTTGAGTTACGACTTGGACTTTTGCATTATAGCAATGGAATTGGTGGGGAAGAATGCTATCGACAAAGTTTTAGCACACCTGTGCCTGCGAATTGTCTCTCGCGCTCGGCTGCCAATCGCATTATGTTAGAGGGAATTTGGGAGGCAGGAGGCGTAGCAAAGGGCTTTGGCGTGCATATCAAAGCGTGGCCCTTTATCTCAGGGCGCAAAGACACTCCACAACTACATAGATATATGGGTTATGGGAGTTTGCGTTTATATTATGTGAATGGGCGACATAAGAGCGAGGTAGATTTTACCCCCATATTTGCGGATTTTGGGAGATATTATCCTAGTGTGCGTGTGGGCTATTCGCTTGGGATAAATGATTTTGTCGCACTCTATGTGCAGTATTTTTATGGATATGGGGACAATTTGTATGAATACAGAGTGCGCTCTCATCGTTTGGGGATAGGATTAAAAGCAAGGAGTTGGTAGGTTTATAGGGTTGTTTTTGAATGTAGATTCTACACAAACTCCCCTAAAAGCGCGATATTATTGCTACTCATAAAGTGGATTTTGGGGTGGAGTGTGCGTAAATCTTCCCATACTTTGCGCGAGAGCTCAAGCCCGATTTTTCTCTCGTATTCCTTGCCTTTTGCGCTCGCAGATTCTAGCCTCTCTAGCCAATCTTTGGGGATATACACCCCGGGCAATTTATCGCGCAAAAACACTGCCACGCGGTAGCTAAGCACGGGGAAAAAGCCAAAAATGATTTGGGTGTTTTGATTGGTATTTGCGAAGTTTTGGGCGCACTCTTGGGGTAGATTTTGGTTAGATTCCTGTGTCAAATGTTGGCTAGAAGCCTCCTCACGCTTTTTATTAGCATTATTGATAATCTCGCATTTTGCCTCCTCTAACGCCTCTAGCAAAAACTCCGCAGATTGCTTAGCAAAGATAGGTTGCGTGAAAAACGCGCAAATTGGCGCATTTGTCAGCTTGCGTTTAAGTTTGGTTTTGAGCGAGGCGGGGTTGTTGGCGTAAGAATTTATCGTGCTAAAGGCAAAGATTTCGCGTGGACGCGTGATTAGAGGCTTACCATTTATCGCGATTCCAGAATTTAAATCCGCGATTATTCGCGTGAGTTTGAGCGAATTTTCCTCAAACACGCCCTTAGATTCCGCGCAATCGCCCAGCTTTATGGGGTCGCCTGTGAGGGCTAAAAACGCACGCAAATCAAATTCATTTGCCCCGAGAATCTCCCCGCACAGCGCGATTGAGTTTCTATCTCGCATTGAAAGCGTGCAAATAAGGGGTTTTTGTAATGCGTTTTGGAGCTTTATGGAGCTTAAAATCGAGCTAGGCTTAAAGCGTGCCAGCGGAGAATCTGTGCAGACAAACGCATCGATTGCCTCGCCTAGCGTTGGCATTTTTTGGGAATCTAGATTCTCACTAAGCGCGTTTTGTGCAAGCGCGGATTTGATTGTGGTGATAAATTCGCTTGTATCCGCGCTTAGCGGAGGTGTTAGCTCAAAGCTCAAAAACGCCTTTTGAGTGTGGATTTTATCGATTAGATTCTTAATTTGCGTATTCATTGTGCCTCTTTGTGGTTTTGCCTAAATTGTCTCATTAGCGCGATAGTTTGGCTATCAATGTCGCTATTTTGGGTGTGCGATTTGGCGCGGGTTTGCAAATCGCTCAAAATTGATTCAAACTCGCTGTGTTTGAGATTTTGCCCAAATTTTGCTTTTATGCTTATGGATTTTATCTCTATAATTCCCACAAACACGCCCCTTTCACTTCCCATAAATGCTTCTTTGCTAAAGCTAAAATTTTCACTTTGTGGCTCATATTTTGCCACAAGTGCGCGTAAAATAGCGCGTTTATCTGCCAAATCCTCCACCACGCGAAATCTCCCCACCACAAGCACGGAGAAGAAAAACTGCGTAGGTATCATCGCTCCACCCAAAAACTCCGAGCCTATGTAGGCGTAGGGCTTTGCTACGCTAAAACTTACTTTTGGATTGTTTTTTAGCAGTCTAAATTTGCGCCCCGCTTTTGCGCCGTGAATGCCGATTGCACCATTTGGCGCAAAATCGCTCAAATAGCAAAAACTAAGCGGTATGGCATAAGGCAAATCCGCCTCCAAATCAGGCACAATCAGCACTCCAAAAGGGATTTCATCAAAGTGGCGTTTGAGTAAATCCATATCATCGCATTCAAATTCAGCTCGTCTTATAATCTGTCCTTTTGTGTTTTTTAATATGGTTGCACATTTTAAAAATGCGAAATTATTTTTGAGATACTTCGGTCGTGGCTTACGCACTCCCTCAGTATGACAATTTATGGATTGCCACGCTCGCTCGCAATGACGAAACCCACCCCCTAGCCCCCTCCGCAAGGGAGGGGGAATTTATATCCGCGGTTGATTTTGGATACTTCGCTTAAGTATGACAAAACGCTTAGATTGCCACGAGAATCCTTACGGATTCTCTCGCAATGACGAAATATTTTAGATTCGTGTTAGCGCAATCGAAGTAGTTGCGGTGGTGCTTGCGGAGTTTTTGGCATTTTGACACAAGGTTAGCGCACTGCTCGTGCGTGCCTTGTGGGAAAATGCCAAATCTCTGCAATGATTACCCAAATACAAATTGCTACCACGCAAAACACTTACGATTGCCTAACGACTCTCACCGCCTCTACCATATTTTTTAAGCTGGGCTTTACTTCCTCCCATTTGCGTGTTTTTAGTCCGCAGTCTGGGTTTATCCATAGTTGTTCTTGTGGGAGCACTTCGAGCAATGCTTTGATTTGCACCACGATTTCCTCTACGCTAGGGATTCTAGGACTATGAATGTCATACACGCCCGGTCCCACTTCGTTTGCATAGCCCACGCTTTTAAAGACTTTGAGCAACTCATTGCCACTTCGCGCTGTTTCAATGCTTATCACATCAGCGTCCAACGCCTCGATTGTCTTAATAATGTCGTTAAACTCGCTATAACACATATGCGTGTGAATCTGCGTTTCGTTTTTTGCCACTGCGGTGGAGATTTTAAAGGATTCTAACGCCCATCGCTCATATTCTTTGATATTCTCAGCGCGCAATGGATAACCCTCTTTAAACGCCGCTTCATCGACTTGGATTATTTTCACGCCTGCGTTTTGCAAGTCGTTGATTTCATCAGCGATGCCTAGCGCGATTTGCTTACACACCGCTTCACGCGCTAAATCATCACGCACAAAGCTCCAATTTAGAATCGTTACAGGACCTGTCAGCATTCCTTTCATTATCTTGCTTGTGAGGCTTTGGGCGTAGGTTATCCACTCTACCGTCATAGCCTTTGGGCGACTCACATCGCCATAGATGATTGGGGGCTTCACACAGCGAGAGCCATAGCTTTGCACCCACGCATTTTTAGAGAAAACAAAGCCCTCCATTTGCTCGCCAAAATACTCCACCATATCGTTGCGCTCTGGCTCGCCGTGCACAAGCACATCTAGCCCCACTTCCTCTTGGAATTGCACGCAATCAATGATATATTCTTTTATGCCCTTTTCATAGTCGCTTTGGCTCATCTCGCCTTTTTTATACCCTAGTCGCAATGCGCGGAGTTCAGGCGTTTGCGGGAAGCTCCCGATGGTGGTGGTGGCAAGATTTGGATAGCCTAAAATTTCTCTTTGAATCTTAATGCGCTCTTTAAATTTTAAATCGCGCTCTTTTTTGCTCACCCCCGCTACGCGCTCGCGGATTTTTGGATTATTTGTGAGTGTAGATTTTGCTCTGGAGAGATTTGCCTCTTTGTTTTGCTCCCACGCGGATTTTGTCTCTTCTGTAATGCCATTTCTAAACACCGCATTTAAGAGCACGATTTCGCTTAGTTTTTCCTCCGCAAAGCTAAGCCAAGAGAGGATTTCGCTAGGAATCTTGCCACTTTCTTCGCCTTGTTTGCTAAAAGGCGTATGAAGCAGTGAGCAAGAGCTCGCCACTACGATTCGCTCTTTTGGGATTTTTTGCGCGATTTGTTCGAGCAAAGCAAGTTTAGATTCCAAATTTGCCACCCAAATATTGCGCCCATCGATGACCCCAGCAAAAAGCACCTTATCGCTTTTAGCTATTGACTCTAGTGCGTCAAAATTTTTGCTCCCCGTGAGAAAATCTAACCCGATTCCATAGATTTTGGTATCAAGCAAAATCTCGGTGAGTTCGTTGCTATGCTCAAAAAATGTGCTTACAATCGCTTTAACGCCCTTATCGCTGATAGAATCATAAATGCACTTAATCGCACTCCCGCCTTTACCGCATTCTAACCCAAAGATTTGCTCATCAAACCCGCGCACAAAGATAGGCTCGCTAAATTCGATGATGATTTCAGAATCTAGAGCCCTTAGTCCCGCGACAATTTCATCGATTAAATCCAAATACGCGCCTTTTAGCTTTTTGAAAATCGCGTGAGAGTCGCCACTTTGGATTTTACTCAACGCAAATAATGTAAAAAGCCCAATAAGGCTAATTTTGGGCGTATGTCCTAGCGATTTTGCCTCTTTATACTGCGCGATAATCCCGCTTGCATCCGCCTTATAGCTGTCATTTTCGCTTAATTCTGGCACGACATAGTGATAGTTGGTGTTAAACCACTTTGTCATCTCGCACGCCACGCCACTTTTGTGCCCGCGTGCTAGGGCGAAGTAGCCCTCTAATCCGTTGAGATTTGCAAATCTTGCGGGCTTTGCGCCAAGTGCGAATGCCAAATCCAACACATTGTCATAAAAGCTAAAATCATTGACACAGACAAAATCTAGCCCTTTTGTCGCGGTTGTGCCACCTTTTAAATCGCCTTTTGCGTTGCTTGGCGCGATGATAGAGGCATTTGCTTGCAGCCCCCAATGCTTTGCGCGTAAGTCTTTTGCGACTTGTTGTAATTCATTTTCGCTTGCTTTCCCAGCCCAAAAGGCTTCTAACACCTTTTTTAGCTCTCTATTTTGCCCGATTCTAGGGAATCCTAATATGCTTGTTTGCGGATTGCTTGTTTTGCTCATAAGTTGTCCTTTGTGTTGAATTTCAAATGTGGTATTTTGGCATAAAAAATTAAAAACACAATATGTATTTTAAAATTTTTGTAATTTTTCTACGAAATACTTAGAATCTTCATAGCAAAGTTCAAGCCCAAAATGCAATTTTTCCAAAAAAAGCATATTATAATGCCACATTGATTTTATTTTCTTTGAATAAGGAATGATGATGATTGATGTATGGATTGTTGTGAGTGTGATATTTTTGATAGTGGGCGGATTTGCGGTTTTTGTAACGCATTTAAAAAGCCAAATTTCCGCGTTTGCAAGGAAAAATGCCGAACTCTCAGATTCCATAACGCAGTTTGAATCCCGTGCTACACAATCCCAGAATGCTATGATTGCCCTAAGAGAGGAAAATGCCGCGCTAAAAGCACAACTCTCAAGTGCGCAAACACTCTACCAAACGCTTAAAGAACAATCTACACACAGCCTTGCTACGCTTAAAATAGAGTTTGATAATGCGCTCCAAAAGCAATCAAACGCGCTTTTAGAACAAAACAAAATATTTATCCAGCACGATTCTAAAAAGATTTTAGATGAGGTTTTTACGCCCATTCAGCGGAGTGTGGAGGAGTATTCTAAGGGCTTGCGTGATAATAAAGTGAGCTTAGAGACAAACATTAAAAATATGTTTGATTACACGCAAAGTATGCGTGAAGACGCTAATAAGCTCACTCAGATTCTCAAAGGTGATAAAAAAACTCGCGGAAATTTCGCCGAGCTTCAGCTAAAAAGCGTGCTAGAGCAAAGTGGGCTAAAGCAAGGTGAGCAATACCAACTTCAAGAGCAATCTATAATCGAGGGCAAAAAGTATATCCCCGATGCGGTGGTGTATTTGGATAAGCAAAAAAGCATTATTATCGATGCGAAGTTTTCTCTGCCTAATGATTTTGACTTCGCCGAGATTACAAACGCGGTGTGTGAGCAAATCGCTGGGAATCTCAAAGAGAGAATCGATGAGCTTGCTAAAAAGCCTTATGCGAACTTCAAACAAAACACTTATGATTATGTGCTGTTGTTTGTGCCTTATAATAACCTTTTAGATTTGGCACTGCAGGCAAATCCAAGTCTCTATCAATACGCCTATGAGAAGCAAATTTATCTCACTACACCGCATACGCTTTTTATGGCGTTAAAAACCATTCAAATCAGCTGGCTTCACATTCAAGGCGATGAAAATGTCAAAAAAGCCCTTGAGGAGTTTGGCAAGTTTTGCGATAAGTTTGGTGGCGTGCTTGGCTCATTTAATGCCATTCAAAAGAATCTAAAAACCCTCTTAGGCAATATCGATACAATGCAA
This sequence comes from Helicobacter sp. 23-1046, assembly GCF_053654635.1. Classification (NCBI taxonomy): domain Bacteria; kingdom Pseudomonadati; phylum Campylobacterota; class Epsilonproteobacteria; order Campylobacterales; family Helicobacteraceae; genus Helicobacter; species Helicobacter sp. 23-1046. Next base: position 29,241 of record NZ_JBSIUS010000002.1, read on the forward strand.
TCCCAGCTTGATGGGCGCGGTGGGCTTACGAGCTTTGTTGAGCGTATTAGCGCACTTGGTGTCAAAGGCAAAAAGTCTCTGCCAAAAAGTAGCGATTCTCACACTCTTGAGCACGATGATTTGCTTTCTCAAGCGTAATTTGTGGGTTTAGAGCGCATAAAGAGCACATTTGAAGTATTTAGAAGGTTTTAATGTCGCGCACTTTGAGCATTGTGTGCTTGAATGGTATGGGCGGTGCGGGCGCATTGAGTTAGCTTGGAGAAATTTTAGGCGCGATGGTTCGCAAAGCTATGAAGTGTATGTGAGTGAAATGATGCTCCAACAAACGCAAGTTTCAAGGGTTTTAGAGCATTATTATTTTCCATTTTTGCAAGAATTTCCAACGCTTAAATCTTTAGCAAATGCCACACAAGAGCGCGTGCTAAAGGCTTGGGAGGGATTAGGATATTACGCGCGGGCGCGAAATATGCAAGAATGTGCGCGTATATGCGTGCAAAAGCATAATGGAAATTTACCACGCGACACACACGAACTGCAAAAACTTCCCGGCATTGGCGCGTATAGCGCGGGTGCGATTGCGTGTTTTGGTTTTGGCGAGAGTGTGGGCTTTGTAGATTCTAATATCGCACGCGTATTTTATCGTCTCTTTGCTATCCAAAAGGCGAGCACAAAGGAATTATTTTCCCTTGCAAATATGCTTGTATCCACGCATAGTCCATTTGAATACAATCAAGCCTTGCTTGATATTGGTGCGCTTGTTTGTGTGAAAATGCCAAAATGCGCTATTTGTCCGCTTGGCTCAATGTGTAAAGGCAAACATTCTCCCCAACTCTATCCACACAAAAAGCCCCGTGCAAGAGAGAATCTGCATTTGCATTTGTTTGGCGTGTATTTCTTGCGGGGTAAAAAAGCGCATATCGCCCTGTGTCAAAGTGATAGCGCGCTTTATTTTGGGCTATACAATTTGCCACAAACCACAAATCCCAAGATTCTCAAAAGCAAATCCAGTGATTTCCCTCTCCCCACTCACATTGGCACTTTGAAGCATAATTACACCAAATATGCCATTAGCGCGGAAGTGTATGCGATTAAATGTGAGAATCTCCCTCAAGCTAGGAGTATTTTAGCGTGCATTGATACGCGAGATTCTTACAAGGCAGAGTTTTTCACTTTTACAGAGATTGACGGTATCGCGCTTTGTAGTCTTGCTAAAAAGGCTCTCAAACTTTTAAGAAGCATTACTTGATATTTACTTTTCTTTATTAAAACGCGTATAAATTTACACCCCAACAAGGACACGCAATGCAAAAATTTATCATACACAATCTTGATTGTCCAAATTGTGCGGCAAAGCTTGAGGGCAGTCTGGCTAAGATTCCAAGTGTGCGCGAGGTTAAGATACATTTTGCAACCAATATTTTAGAAATTGATTGTGATGACATAAGCGCGGTGCGAGCAGGCATTAAAAAACTCGAGCCAAGCGTAGAAATCACAGAATCTACACTCAAAAATCACAATCCAAAACTGACATTTTTTACTCCTACTTTGGCATTGCTTGGCGCGTTGGCGGTGATTTTCGTTGGGAGCTTGTGTGCGGATTATTTGTATGGAGATTTGCTCCAAGATTCACAAAAGGAATTTTTTGAAAACGCACTTATGATTCTTTGGGTTGGGATTTATCTTATCGCTGGGCGTAATGTGTTTAAGGGCGCGTTTAGAAGCATTAAGAATAAAGAGTTTTTTGATGAAAACACGCTAATGCTCATCGCCTCAATCGCGGCGTTTTGCATTGGAGCGAGCGAAGAGGCGGTAAGCATTATGCTGTTTTTCTCTGCGGGAGAATACCTCCAAGAAATCAGTGTGAAAAAATCAAAAGCCGCTATCAATCAAAGCGCGAATCTCGCGCCCACTCTCGCGCACAAATGCGTGCAAAACGCCACACAAGACACTATTGACATAGACCCACAAACACTTGAAGTGGGCGATGAAATTGTGCTGTATGCGGGCGAAATGTTGCCCTGTGATTGTGTGTTATTAAGCGAGGAAGCGAGCTTTAATTGTGCGGCAATGAGCGGAGAATCTTTGCCTGTTGATTATGTGGCGGGCAGAGAAATTTTAAGTGGGGCGATTGCGCTTAGTTCGGCTGTGAGGTTGCGCGTTGTAAGAGAGTTTGAAAAAAGTCAAATCGCCAAAATTGGCGAACTTATCGCTAATGCGAGCGCGCAAAAGTCCAAGACAGAGAGCTTCATCACTACTTTTGCGCGTTATTATACGCCTGTAATGTTGCTTTTTGCCGTGCTTGTGGCTATCATTCCGCCGTTGTTTTTCGCGCAGAGCTTTAATGAGTGGATTTATCGCGCTTTGGTGGTGCTTATGGTGAGCTGTCCTTGCGCATTGGTGGTGTCCGTGCCTATCGGGTATTTTGGTGGATTGGCTGCTACGAGTAAAAATGGCGCATTGCTTAAGGGCTCAAACTATTTAGAAGCCCTAAGTCAGCTCAAAGCAATCGCCTTTGACAAGACAGGCACGCTCACAAAGGGAATCTTCAAGGTCATAGAAGTCGTCCCTAGCGATGGATTCTCAAAAGATGAGGTGCTCTCCTACGCGCTATGTGCGAATAATCTCTCCAATCACCCAATCGCACAATCTATCAAAGCAGAATATGAAAAACTCGCCCACAAACACAGCGTGAGCGAGTATGAGGAACTCTCAGGCTTAGGCGTGCGTGCGGTGTGCGATAGCCACGAGATTATCGCGGGCAATGATGCGATTTTACATAAATTTGATGTCTTGCATAATACTTGTCATATTAAGGGGAGCGTGATTCACATTAGCGTGGATAAGCGTTATGTGGGCTATATCATCATTGCTGATGAGCTTAAAGATGAGGCAGTGGGCGTAATTAGTGCGCTTAAGGGACTTGGGATAGGTTGTATAATGCTAAGTGGGGATAATGAATATCCCTGCAAAGTCGTGGCGGATAAGCTAGGCTGTGAGTTTAGGCATTCACTTTTGCCCGATGATAAGGCGCGCGAATTTAGGAATCTCAAAAATGCCACCAAAAATGGCAAAGTCGCCTTTGTGGGCGATGGTATCAATGACGCGCCCACGCTCGCACTCGCCGATGTGGGTATCTCAATGGGCAGTGGGAGTGATATAAGCCACCAAAGCGCGGATATGATTCTCACTAATAGTTCGCTTCATACATTGCTTAAATCTATCCAAATCGCTAAGAAAACAAAGATTATCATTTATCAAAATATCGCCTTTGCGCTGATTGTCAAGGGTGCGTTTATGGTGCTTGGGCTTTTTGGCGTGGCTGAGATTTGGGAGGCAGTCTTTGGCGATGTGGGTGTAGCACTGCTCGCGCTTGCCAATGCGATGCGTGCCCTAAGGCTTTAAACTCATAACTTTTGTGGTGTTTTGCCACTTTTTTCCTCTTTTTTGCACAAAAGCCTTTCACTTTTTTTAAACAAAAATTTTTTAAAATTTGGGTGCGTTTTTGTAAAAACAGTGCAAAAACGCAAAAATCTTAAAGAAAGGAGTCCAAATGGACCGAGCACCACAGGTAATCCTAGTGGTGGCGGTCGTGGCAATAATCCACCTAAAAAGTAATTTATTTTTAGGATTAGGATATGAAAACAGGGTGGCTTGTGGAAACCAAGCTACCCTGTTATAACTAACTATAAACAATACAACAAGGAGCGCTACAATGAAAAGAATACTTTTGCTAATAATGACAATATGTGCGATAGCACAGGCAGAAATGACTCTCGAGGAGGCTCATAAGATTATTAAGGGGCGTAATACCATTGAATCAGATCCTTTACTTTATTTTCAAGCAATGCAAAGAATTAAAAAAGAAATCACACATTATGAAATTGAAGAACAAATCGTTGATGGATATAAGGTTGGTGAAAGACATAAGGGAATGTCAAAAGAGGGTGAAATATTAGAACAAATATATTTTGACACTGGCGCACTTTCTAAAATCACAAAAGAAAATGTAACGAGGGACATTAAAGAATCGTGCGAGGGTATGTCTTCCACTATATGTTCTTTTTTGCCCACAACGATACGAGAATATTCTTGGGGAGGGAAAGAAGAGGTAGCATTTTATTTTCGCTCTTATGTTGTGAGTTTTATAGAAGTGGAGCGTATCCTCCAAGAACTCTCTACATTTAAACTCCCACAAAATACACCAAGCATTTATCAACGCGCAATTAGGACAATTATGCAAGATATTTATAAGGATATACAAAAAGTTTATAATAACGATGGAGAATTTTTTGAACTTGTGAAAAATTATAAAACACTCACTGCAAAATATGCTAATACACCAATTACCCAAGCGATGATAAACCCACTTAAAACATCAGCCCAGCAACAATATAACACTTTAGTAAAGTTAGAAAAACAAAGAGAGAAATTAGAAGAGCAACAGCGCGAAGAAATAGAATCCAGAAGCGAGACACAAGCAATTCGGGCAAAATTAAAACCGCTTTCTGATAAAAAACACGAACTTATGAAACTTTCAATAAATAGAAAGATTGATGATGAAAAGTTTAGGGAGGAACTTGATTTGATTAATAAGGAGATTGCGGAATTGATGAAAGAATTGCCTGCAATCCCAGAGCCTCAAGGAAACCCTGAGTTAGACACACAAATAGCTACAAAGACAGTAGAGTTATCCCTCTTGGTCCAAGAGCTTCTTTTCTTAGAGATGCAAAGAGAAATCCAAAAGGTAGAAAAAATGAACCAAACACAACTCACACAATATGTCATCCAACACTCCGTGTGTAGTAAAAAGCAACTAGAAGAGCAAGAAGAGCAAGGTGAGCAGTGTGTTGATAGGGAGGACATTATCGCTAATGCCAAAAAGGGGTGGTATGACCCACAGTATTTATTTAACCCATTTTACCCCCAGCGTCCTATCCTTATGTTAGGAGTATGGGAAGATGAGGAAGGGAATCGTTGGTCAGAACAAGAGTTTGACAGATATAATCTTATTGTAAAGAGAGCCTTTGCTCTTAATGATATAGCACAGGCTCTTAAAAATAATGATATGCAAGAGCTCCACAACTCCCTTAAATATTTTGAACAATTTACAAAAAATAAAGAGAGAGATTTTGTCTCCCAGCTTATTAAGCAAATTAAACGCACCTATAAGATTGATGATGGATATGGAGATTAAAGCAAGGGCTTATCGTTATACATTAAGGCTTAGGTGCGAGAATCTCGCTATAATGCTTAAGGCTTTGCTCAAAGATATTTTGCCCTCCGCTTTGCTTCACATTTGGCGTGAGGGGCTGTGAAAGTCCCTTATGGCAGTTTATGCACTCATTGATGACTTTGTGATTTGCTCGTAGCTCTGGGAGGCGGATTTTCTCCACGCTATGACACACAAAGCAATCCTGCCCACAGCCCACGCCAGCCCCCGCGTTATTGCTTGCTTTATCGGTATGGCAGGATTTGCACGCTAGCATTGGTTTGTGGCGCGTATCCTTTTTATAATCCAAGTTAAAATGACAACTTTTGCAATCCCCCGAGCAATTTGCCCATAGAGGTGATAATAACGATACAGCGAGCAAAATGATAACAGCGACTTTTTTCACATACTTCCTTATGCGATTATTTCGCGTAAGGGTAGCATTAGATTCTAAATTTTGCGCCACAACGGCAATTTTTGCGCATTATCCGCGCAGTTTCTCTAATCGCTCACGCTTCGTGCCAATATCTGTGATTTGGATTCCAAAGTTTCCATCGACAATGACTACCTCGCCTCGTGCGATGACTTTATCATCGACTAGGATTTCTAGCGGGTCATTGGCGAGCTGGTTGAGCTCTATCACGCTTCCAATATCCATATTGATGACATCTTTTAGGAGCATTCGCTTCTGCCCGATACGCACTTTGACATTTAAGCGCACATCTAAAATCATATTGATATTTTTAAACTCCACCGCGCTTAATGCCACACCACCTTCCTTGCCACCCTCGCTAGAAGCCTCCCCGTTAAAGATATTGCTAAAGGATTGGGTAGTAAGGATTAAAAAATCTGTTTGGACTTTTTCTAAAGAAAAATTAAAGATATACGCCTTATCAAACGCGCTCAAATCAATTTCTTTATCGACAAGCTCGATTTTTTCGCACGCAAAGGAGACTTTTGGGAGATTTTTTTGTGAGCCTAAGTTCGTAGAAATCGCACCAAAAATATTTGAGACAATTTCTTTAATCGCGTCTAAATCATCATTGCTTATAGAATCTTTTGGCTCGCCATCGCCTCCTAGCATCATATCAGAGAGTGCGCTTCCCATTTGCGCGGGGACAACCATAGAGATTTGTGAGTTTGACTCCCCGCTTACTTTGATATGGGCGAGCGCATACACCTTTGGCAATGATTCTAAGCTGACATTATCATCGCGAGTATGGGTGATTTGCGCATCTTTACCCAAAAGCCCAGAAATGGTCGATTTGCCCTCCGCGATGACTAAATCAATAAAACTCTTCATACTCATAGTCTTGCTCCTTACTCATTTTCTTCTTCTTCGACATCAATCACGCGGTTTTTGCGTTGCGCCTCAAGCATTTCAAGCACTTCTTTGACTTGGTCTTTTTCTGTAATGATAGTTTCTTTAATAGTGATAGTCTTGCGGTAGCGTTGCAAACCAATGGAGGCGACATACTTCTCTCTCCCATCGATTGATACGCGCACGGTGTCATCAGCCACAGAATCTAGGCGGATAATATTTCCAGCTTCTAAATCAAGCACTTCTCGCAAGCTCAAAGTCGTCTCGCCCACATACGCAGAAACCATTACGCCAGCCCCCGCGACAAGTGCTTGGAGCTCTTTATTACGCGATTTTTTTGAGCTTTTATCACTTAGCATTAAATCGCGCGTAGCAAGCCTTGAGAGCACGGTCTCAAGTGAAATCACGGGATAGCAAAGGTTCATCATACCGCTTGAGTGTCCAATGATAATCTCCATAACCACCATAATGACAATTTCATTTTGCGCCACGATTTGCACGACATTGGGGCTAGATTCCTTAGCGTCAATGCTTGGATAAATTTCTGTAACAGAAGCCCACGCTTCTTTGAGGTTTTGCATCATTTGGCGCAAAATTGTATCAAGCAAATTCACTTCAATGTCGCTAAATTCGCGCGAGTTCTCATACGGGTCGCCCTTACCGCCCAAAAGTCTATCAATCATAGGAAAGGCAATGCTTGGGTTTATCTCTAGCACGCCACTGCCCTCTAGCGGTTTCATTGAAAACACATTAAAGCTCGTAGGGCTTGGCAAGCTCATTAGAAATTCCCCATAAGTCATCTGATCAACGCTATGGAGCTGAATCTCAACAATGGAGCGCATAATAGCTGAAATTTGGCTTGAGAGTGAGCGCGCCATTTTGTCGTGGATACTTTTAAACGCACGCAACTGCTCTTTACTAACGCGGTTTGGTCGTTTAAAGTCATAGAGCGTTACTTGCTTTTGATGGAGAATATCCTCTTTTTCAAGGGTATTGGTATCCCCGCCATCATCGACTACTTCAAGTAGCGCATCAATTTCTTCTTGACTTAGTATATCAGCCACGATTTTCTCCCAATTTCACGCGGATTTTTTTAATCACTTCTTTAGAAACTTGAGAGATTCTAGATTCTGTGATTCCTAAAATTTCGCTAATCTCTCTTAAGCTCAATTCCTCAAAGAAATACAGCTGGATAATGGTTTGTTCCCTTTGGCTTAGCCCGCTTAGAATCCTAGCGATAATTTCCATTAACTCCTCTTGTTGCAAATCTTCTAAAATATTATCACCAATAATGGCATTATACTGCTCATCGATTGGCACAAGCGCGTAAATATCGCTCGCAATCCGTGCTTCTTTGATTTTTTGAATATCCTCATTGAGTGCTTTGGCTAAGTATTCATCGCTAGGCTCTTCTTGGTGGAGGTTAAAGTATTTTGAGGTTTCAAAGTCAATGCCCTTAATGAGCTTGCGACTAGAGCGAGAAAGCACATCTAAAGAGCGTAAATAATCGAGCATAGCACCATTTACGCGCGTTTTGGCATATCCCCAAAATGAGTCGTTAATCGAGCTATCATAGCGTCTAGCAAGTTTTACGAGCTCCTCTGCGCCGATTGAGACTAAATCCATTACATCAATAGAGCTTGGCAGTCGTTCTTTTAGCCGAAATGCCATAGCCTTAACGGCGGGAAGATATTGAGTGGCTAGCTCATCTTGGGCAAACTTAATATTTTTGCTATACACATTTTTCATACAATTTAGCCCTTTATCATTATTTGTTATAAGCACTTGTGCTTTTTAACACGGCACATTTAGAAATCTTCTTCGTTTTCTCTATCAGCTTCTATGCTTTTTAGGAACGAACGGATTCTCGCGCTTTCACGCTCTTTTTTGTCAAATTCGAGGCGATAATACTCCAAGTTTTGCTCTAATTTGCTCTTTCTAGTCTGCAACGAAGCAAAGTCCAAAAACCAAAAACACAACGATATGCACAATGTGATGATAAGATAAATACCCATTGTGGTAAAAATCGTCCAAATAAGCATAATGGCAGGGTCATCGAACTTAATAATGGCAAAAGTAAGCCCTATGAAAAATCCCGTAACAATACCAAAACTCATATAATTATCTGGTTTCATTCACGCCTCACACGATAAGCTAGCAATACCCTGCTACGCGCTTAAATAGACACGCCAAAGCATTGTTAGAATTAAGCATATTTTGTTCCATTTTATGCGCGTTTTTTGGTGTGGATTGCGAAGTAAAAAGCGTGGATTCTAACGCAATGAGATTATGCAAGATAGTATCCATTTGGAATTTTTCCGCGCTTAAGCTTTGTGTTTTACAAAAAATCTCTCTTTTTCTGCACGCATTGATTACAAGCGGGCTATGGGCTAAGAATCCTAAATAGTGGAGAGTAAGACCCGGGATTTTAGATTTCGCAAGCGACTTCATACGAGAAAATACCGAATTTGCCTCACTCGCGCTTTGTGCCATATTAAGCACGATGGCAATATCACTTTTTTCTTTAGCATTGAGCTTTATAGTGGCGTAGGCATCGGTGATTGCACTTGGGTCATTCATCGTAACGACAATAAGCAAGTCGCTTGCGTCTAAAAAGTTTTGTGAGATTCCCCCAAGACCAGCTCCTGTATCAATTATCATATAATCAATATCTTCACACACACCGCTTTCGTTTAAAAATCGCTCAAACACACCACTATTAGCATATTTGAGAATCTCATCTCCATTATCTCCGGGTATGAGTAATAAATTTTTTTCGACATTAAAAATAATATCCTTAAATCCCACTTCGCCTTTTAGTGCGTGTAAAATGTTGTATTTGGCGTGGATTCCAAACATAATGTCTAAATTTGCCAATCCAATATCAGCATCAAAAATAGCTACTTTTTTGCCAAGCTTGCACAACAAATAAGCGAGGTTTGCTGCTATACTTGATTTCCCAACGCCACCTTTCCCGCTGGTGATAGCGATAAAACGCGTCTTGTATAAAAACCTTTTTTCACGCTTCTCAACGAGATTTTTGAGTTCGCTTGCTTGATTTGGTTGCATTATCGCCCCCTATATCAACATTTTTTCTTTGACGCCCTCAAATCCTTCTAGCAGGCAATCTACCAAGTAGTCATTATTTGCCACCACCAAGTCATTTGGCACTCCTTGTCCAATGGAGAGATAACTAATGGGTTTTTTGCTTTCATACACTAATGAAAACATATTCCCAAAGTAGCGACTTTCATCAAGTTTGCTAAAAATCATCGTATCAATATCAAGGTAATTTGCAAACGCATTGTAAGTATCGCGCAAATCCTCGTATTTGACATTAAGCGCGAGCACAAGTGAAACATCGATTTTGTAGTCATTATCCACAAATTTTTTAATCGATTCAAATTTTTGTTTGTCATTTTGCGAATGACCAGCCGTATCGATTAAAATAAAATCACAATGTTTGAGGGCATCAATGGCTGCGCCGAGCTCTTGAGGCTCTACTACTGTATCAATGCTTAACCTCATCATTCGCGCATACGCCATTAGTTGGTCTACCGCAGCTAAGCGATAAGTATCAAGCGTGATAATCCCAACTTTATGGCGTTTTTCTACCATTAGGCTATATCGTGCGGCAAGTTTTGCTAGCGTGGTGGTTTTACCCACTCCTGTGGGACCTACAAACATCATTATGCGTTTTTGTGTGCTTTGGAGATTCTCTGTGCGACAATAAATCATCTTTCGCAACACTTCGCGGAAATATCGCTTTGTCATCACAGAGTTTTCGCGCATTCTAAGAGGCATAAGCTCTAAACTTAGGCGCATAATCATCTCTAAATGCTCCTTGCTCATTCCACTTTCTTTGGCGATTCGATAGATTTCAGAAAACTCCTGCGGTATGTGTAAATCATTTGGCGCGCGTTCTTGCCAAAACATATTTTGAATAAGTTTGATTCTATCATTCACCTTGCCCATTTCATCGCGCAACTCCTTGATTTCAACCCTTTCTGCTTGTCGCTCTGCGCGCATTTCACTGAGTTTAGAATCAAGTTTTACCTCGCCAAGAGGCGGTGTGTCTATCGGGGTTTGGACTTGCCCTACATTTTTGTAAGGATTGGTGTTTGAGAGATTGGTTGTTCTTTTGTTTGAATCTGTTTTGAGTTCGTTTGCTCTTGGGCTACTCACACCCGCGATTTGAGAAACTTCGCGCACAAGGTTGCTTAGCTGGATAGTCGCCTCATCACCACCTTTTACCTTTTGTGCGCGCTTTTTAGCGAGCTGTTTTTGTGCTATTTCTTCAATCCTTGCTTGGACGCTATTGGTGGGGAGTTCAGATTCTTGTGTTGCGGGATTTTGCGCGTTTGTTTGAGAATCTGCCATTGCTTGTGCATTTGTGCCACTAGAAGTCTCCTCATCAACCACAAAAACCATCTCATAAAGCCCCGCTTGTGTGGGCGATTTTTTACGCACCTCTTTTGTTTCTAAAAGCTGAATCTCATCGCCCAGCTCATCTCTAGCCTTTTTCATCGCTTCTGCTGGCGTTTCCCCAGAAAATGTAACTACTCTTTTTGCCATAAATTTCCTTTTCAATGTTTAGATTCTAGCAAACTTAGCGGGATACACACACTTAGTCGTTTCTCCCAATGAATGTGTGGAATTGTAAGATATTCTCTCTTTAAAATCAATTTGTTAAACAAAATTATATCAATATCTAGGATTCTTGGTGCATTTTTAAACACTCTTTTTCTCTTTCTGCCAAAACGGCGTTCCAAATAAAACACAAGCGCGTAAATTTCTAATAAACATAGGCTTGTTTGTGCGTATATAACGGCATTTAAAAAATCTGGTTGATTGATATAGCCAAAGGCAGGGTTTTTTATGATTGGACTTGAGTGGAGTGCAGTGATTTTTGGGTGGTTTTTTAGCGTGCGAAAAAGATTCTCAAAAACTTTATGGGTGGTTGGCATATTTCCGCCAATGCCTAAAACAATGTGGTTGCGCGCGCGTAATTTTCTATGTTTTTGGAATGTAAGCGCGGGGTGTAAGTCATAGTAACTATAATGTGCGGGATAAGATTTTTGCGCAAGTGTAGTGATTTGTGCCATTAAACTCCCTAACTCTCAAATAAATATGTTGTGGTTAGAATAAAATTTGCTAAAAAATTTTACAATCCCAAAGAATTATACATTAAAAGGAGTGCAAGTGAAAAAAACAAATGTAACAAAAACTTCCATAACAAAAATCTTTTTGGCGATGATTTTTGCATTGAGTGGATTGTGTGGAGCGAGTGATTTTGAAACAAAAGTGCAAAAACTTATTAAAGAAAAAACTAAGCAAGATGTGAAAGTTTTACGCACCATAGAGCTTAAGGGCACAAAGGATATAAAACTTGTCATTATGCAGGCGGGCAAACTCAAAGTGCCTGTGTTTGCAAGCAGTGATGGCAATGTCGTCTTGGGTGCAAGCAATGTGTTTTTATCGAGCGATAATGCTGATAGCGCGGAGTATCAAAATATCACAATGCAACTTAACGCACAAAATGACAAGCCAGATAATCAAGCGGTGGCAAAGTTTTTTAATGGGTTAAAAAAAGATGAATTTATCGTGCTTGATTCTGCAAGCAAAAAAATTACTTATATTGTTGCTGACCCAAATTGCGGAAGTTGTCAAAGAGAAATGCAAAACATAGAATCTAAACTCAAAGATTCTAAGGTTTATGTGCTTTTGGTGGGATTTTTGGGACCAGATTCTGCATTAAAGTCCTCGATGATAAAACAACGACTTTTAGACCAAAAGGATACCGCACAAAAAGTCGCTTTGCTTAAAGAAGTTTTTACGCACGGGTATCAACTACCTGACAAATACAAGAATGCCGATGTGAGCGATATTTTTAAATTAAGCGAAAAGGTTGCTCAAGCGGGCATTAAATCTGTGCCATATATTTATCAAAGCACAAAATAAGCAAACTTTAACCTAACAAATTATACAATGCGTTATAAAAACAAAAGGATGGCAAATGAGACTAAAAACCCAGCACGCGCCATATATCGCCAATAAGATTAGCTTAGATTTATCAAACGCTGATTTTATTGAGATTATAGGCTCGCTAGATAATGTTACACAAGTTGCCTTGCAAGCTCTGCAAGAGAATATTCAACAAGAGCGCGAAATCAATGAACGAGCAAATGAATTGCTCCAAGAGCACGAGACAGAAATTGAGGATTATCGAATGGACGAGAATGAGTTGGCGTGGAAGTTTCGCCGTCAAATTGCGAGCGAGCGAAATTTCTCGCTAAGTTGGGACGAGCGGTGCAGCGATATTTCACACAAGATTCTTACCGAGCTCACTAAAGCACGACTTATTGGCTTTAAGGTTTCTGAGATGATTATCAAAAATACCATTCACAAGGCAATCAATGAATATTCCAGAATCTATGAAAAAAGCGAAGAAGAAGTGCTAAAAAAAATCGATAAATACAAGCGTAGATTGGTTGCAGGGAGCGAGGAATACAACATTATCTTTGCCAAACTCTATGAAGAAGAGCTCCGCAAAAGAGGATTGGCATAATGGCACGCAAAAGCACCGCCAATATGGAGAAAATTTCGCTGTATTTTGAAAATGGTGTGTTTTTGCAAGCAAGTAGCTTTGGTGCATCTGGCGAAGCAGTGGGTGAAATAGTTTTTAACACTTCTCTTACGGGCTATCAAGAAATCATCACTGACCCAAGCTATGCGGGGCAGTTTATCACTTTTAGTATGCCAGAGATTGGCATTGTGGGTGCAAACGAGCAAGATTACGAATCTATGGAGATTTTTGCAAAGGGCGTGATAGTTTCTCATTATAATGACCGTTTTTCAAACTTCCGTGCTACAAGCTCGCTCTCTCACATATTACAAAAGCACAATATTCTTGGAATCTGTGGTATTGATACGCGTGCGATTATCAAAATGCTCCGCACACAAGGGGCTATGATGATGATAGCAAGCACACAATGCCACGATAAGCAAGTCTTAGAGCAAAAACTCGCCAACTCTCCACGCATAGAACACATCAACTACATTCAGCAAGTCTCCACACAAAAAGCCTATACGCACCAAGATAGCGTGTATGATTTCGAGCAATTTGCATACAGCAAGCCAAAATGGCGCAAAAAAATTATCGCCATTGATTTTGGTATCAAACGCAATATTTTAAACGAACTCAATGCCGTAGGGCTTGAAGTAGAGGTAATATCGCATAAATTTCGTGCGACTGAGATTATCAAGCGATTCCAAAGTGGCGAGATAAGTGGCGTATTTTTATCCAACGGACCGGGCGACCCGCTAAGTTTGCAAGATGAGGTAAAAGAGATTAGACAGCTTATAGATTCTGCTATTCCTATTTTTGGTATTTGTTTGGGACATCAACTTTTGGCTCTTGCGCACGGCTTTGAGACTTATAAGTTAAAATTTGGACATCACGGGGGCAATCACCCTGTGAAAAATCTCCTTACAAATGCCGTAGAAATCACATCACAAAACCACAACTACTCTGTGCCAGATTCTATAGAATCCATCGCTGATGTTACACATAGGAATCTCTTTGATGGGACTATCGAGGGATTACAATATCATAATAAGCCCATTTTTTCTCTCCAGCACCACCCAGAGGCAAGTCCGGGACCAAAGGAATCTCGCCGTGTTTTTGAGCAATTTGCACAAATGCTTTAGCGACATACAATCTAAGGAGAGCAAGTGAAAATAATCGCAGCGAATTTTAAATGCAATCTTACAAGGAATGGTACTTTGGCATATTGCAACGAACTTCATACTTTTCTACAAAATGTGAGCGCAGATATTGAAGTTGCTCTTTTCCCCAATCAATCCTCCCTTACGCACAACACATTTGATACATTTCGCATTGGCGCACAAAACGCTCATTGTGTGCAAAATGGCGGTTTTACGGGTGAGATTGGAGTTGAGCAATTAGAGGAGTTTGGCATAGATTCTATCATTATCGGGCATAGCGAGCGTAGGAATTTGTTTAATGAAGATAGAGCCACCATAGCAAAAAAGTTCGAGTTTTTTGCGAGCAAAGATTTTAGAATCTTTTTTTGCATTGGTGAGGATTTAGCAGTGCGCAAAAATGGCAATGTTAATGAGTTTTTACGCACGCTTTGTGAGGGGATTGATTTAGGATATAAGAATCTTGTTGTCGCGTATGAGCCGATATGGGCTATTGGCACGGGTGTGAGCGCGAGCATAGAAGAAATAGAGCACACACACAAAGGGTTGCGTGAGTTTATCACCGCGCCATTGCTCTATGGAGGGAGTGTGAATGAGACAAATGCCAAAGCGATTATGCGTCTTGGCAATGTCGATGGTGTGTTGGTGGGCTCTGCAAGTCTTGATATTGCAAAGTTTAAGCACATCATCAACGCTACATTATAATTTTTGCGCGTGGATAAAGATACTATGAAAGCTAAGCACCCCGCCAAATCGCTCTTGGTAGTGCTTTAAAAGAGATTTGGTTAGGACAAAGTCTTTTGTGAGCGCATTTACACCGCTTTGTGATAAATGCCTAAAAACCTCCAAACTTTCTTTAAAGTCCAAATCGTATTGTTTTTCATAAAGGCGGACAATCTTAAAATGCGGGGATAACATCTTTTCATACAATTCTAAATCCAAATATTCTAATCCCACACCACAAATTTCTCGCACCTGCCACAAATTGTTTTTCCCAAAGCTAGAGAGCAAAATTTCTCCATTTGGGAGTAAGAAATCTTTTAAGCGCAACAGCACTTCTTGTTGATTTAGCCATTGCAAGCAAGCATTTGAAGCAATGACATCAAACAAAGAATCTAAAAACCTCTCTCCTTCATTCATATCAAAGCATTGAAATGCAAGATTCTCTACCTCTAGATTCTTAGCAAACGCTTTGGTATAAATATGCCCATAATCGTTAATATCATTGCATAGCAATGTAGAGCATTTAATTTTGGCGCGTTTAAGTGCGTGGCATAATATCGTGCTAAATTCTCCAAACGCGCTTCCAAATTCAAATATAGCAAGGTTTTTGCGCTCCCTTTTGTGCGCTACGAATATATTTGCTAATTCCTCCGCCATTGCTCGCTGAATAATGGCGTGTTTAGCATAAGTGGGTGCGCGCTTAGCAAATCGTTTGGCAAGCATCGTTATCCTTAAACACAAAGTGTGGGGCGTCAATGTGGCGTATTTCAAAGGTTTTTTGTGTCGTAAAATATGTGTCATAAGATTGCTTGTATGCACTCCAAGCGAGATTTTGCACTTCTGGTTTAAAAATGCAATCCCGCAGGCTTATAATTGCTCTATCCCACATAAGCGTGTTTTGTGTGAGATTCTCACATTGCTGTGCTTGAGAAAAGTCGTGCAAACTTTTGAGCTCTGCAATAAGCGCATTTGTATCGTTTAGTAAAGTGTGAAAATGTGGCGCATTTTGTTTATTTAGGCAGTTTTGCACGAATGCCTGCGGGGAAAAGTGCTTTATGGTGTGAGCAAAAACACTCGGGTGAATGCCTTTTGTCTTATCAATGCCAAGAATTGTGCCATTTACCGCACTTGATTGTGTTATATGCTCGCATAATGGGCTAAGAATGTGGTGTGCGACACTCACGCCCATAGAAAACGCCACAAGACAAAATTGCCTTTGCTTAAGCAGGCATAAAAGTTCTTTGGTATTATTAAAATCTCTATAATCAAATACCACCAAAGTATTTGGTTTTAAAAATTCTTTGTATGCGTCTATGTTAAACCCAAATCCAGCGAAAAACACACAACAAAGAGAATCTAAATCCCCAACGACCTCCCATTTCATATTTGTTCCCTAATGTCATCAAGAGCGTTGAGTAATGTATCTAAATGCTGCGGGGTTAATGCACTATGAAGTGAAAAGCGAATGCGTGCGCTGTGTTTTGGCACGGTTGGATAGCGAATGCAGGGCGCAAAAATACCCCTAGATTCTAAAAGTTCGCTTGCTCGCAAGGCTTTTTGATTTTCTCCTATAAGGAGTGAGATGATATGCGCTTCTCCTAATACGCGCGACTCTCCAAACATTTCACTCAAACGCGCTTTTGTTTGCTTGCTTAGGGAATCTAAACGCATTCTTTTGTCCTCAAATTCTCCAAGCAGGGAAAATATATATGCACTAAAGGCGATGTTTATTGGAGGCAGGGCGGTTGAGTAGATGAGTGAGCGAGCGAAGTTGATAAAATACGACTTCATTTCCCCCGCACATAGCACCCCCGCCCCGACACTGCCGATGCTCTTGCCAAAAGTGAGAAGTAAGAAATCCACCTCGTGGAGTTTTTCATACTTGCTTACAATGCCAAGTCCATTTATGCCAAGCGCACCTACGCTGTGTGCCTCATCGATATACAGCAAGACATTATCATAGGAGTTTTTGAGTGTAAAAATCTCTGGGTTTAAAAAATCGCCCTCCATTGAGAAAAGCCCCTCAGATACGATAATAATCACATCATAATCATTGTGGTTAATAGAAAGGAGATTTTGGAGCTCTTCCATATTATTATGCGTAAATCTCCTAAAGCGCGCACCGCAAAGTTTAATCCCATCAAAAATACTTGCGTGAGAAAATTCATCAAGCAAAAAAAGCACATTGCCAAGTTTGTTGAGGGATTCTATAAGTGATATATTCGCGCTATATCCGCTATTAAACAGCAGACATTCTTTGGGTGGTTGTGTATTTGCACTGCATTGGCTATATGCGTTTGCAATAAGAGATTCTAAATGTGAGAATATCATAAAATCTCCACTTAAAAGGCGCGATGAACTTGCACTAAAAAGCATTTTTTCATTAAGAGAATCTAAAAATGCCCTAAATCCTTCAACGCAAGGGTGCGCACCGCACTCACTAAACTCTGCGCTAAGCCCCAAGTAGTCATTGGAGGCAAAATTGATATAAGATTTGCCATCGCGTTCTATAAAAATCGCGTTGTGGTTAAATGGCTTAAGCGTGCGTAAATTACCACTTAAGAGGAGGGAATCGAGTTTTTGTTTTGCAAGATGTAAATGTTTCATTGTTGTCCTTTTAACGCGTGCATAATGCTATAATTATAACCAAAATGTGAGGAGTGAAGTTTGGAAATTATTAGCAAACCCTTTGGTGAATACCAAACAAATTGTTATGTGCTTAATGTGAGCCCGAGTGATTGTAAGCAAGATAGTGTGGTGGCTCAATATATGGCGAGCGGGAGTTTTAGCGCGCAAGATTCTAAGGATTTTCAGCTTATTATCGACCCGGGTATGCAATCAAGTCAATGGGTCGTGCAAAACTGCCCAAATCCGCTTGCTATTTTAAACACACACGGGCATTTTGACCATATTTGGGATAACGCCACACTTCAAGCGCATTTTAGTGGCATTGAGCTTATTTGTCATAGCCAAGATGCTTTTTTGCTTAGAGATGATATTTTTGCGTTGGGAATCACCCCAAGCACGCCCACAAAGCTCATTGATACGAGTAAGGATTCTCATACTTTTGATTTTAAGGGCATTGATATAACCTTTCATCATTATCCGGGGCATACGCCGGGTTGTTGTATGATAGAAATTGCTGGCGTTGTCTTTAGTGGGGATTTTATCTTTTATCGTAGCATTGGTCGCAGTGATTTTGCTTACTCAAATCCCAGCGATATGAGAGAATCGCTAATGCGATTCCAAGTAGATGCACACCTCTCGCCACTCACTCTGTATCCCGGGCACGGAGAATCGACCAGCGCAAAGAGTGAGCAAGAAAATGTGAAATTTTGGCTTCCGCGTGTGTAGGCACTGCATTATGATGACAGAGAATCTAGCGCGTTATTTCCTACATATCTCCATATAAAAGAAAAATTAGAGAACACTTTTTGCTTTTTTACTACTTAAAAATCTAACATAATGTGTGATAATTTCAATACTAAGGGAGATTATGGACTTATCGACAATCTTAGGATTAGTGTTATCTGTTACGAGTATTTCGGTTGGGGATATTTTGGAAGGTGGAAACCCACTGCATGTTATTCACTTAAGCTCGGTGCTTATCGTGATTCCTACGGCGATGGCTTCAGCGGTTACAGCCTCACACGCAAGCTATGTCAAGGGTGCGTATAAGGAGTTTAAAACCGCGTGGCTCGCTTCACCTGTAAATTATAATGAGACTATTCGCCAGCTTGTAGAGCTTGCCACTCTTGCGCGTAGAGATGGCGTGCTTTCATTAGAGGGCAAAGCCGCGCAGATTGAAGATGATTTCTTGCGCAAAGCTATTAGTATGATTGTCGATGGACGCGAAGCAGAGGCAGTGGAAGAGGATATGGAGATTCAAATTGAGGTGTTAGAAGAGTATTATCACGGCTGTTCGCACTATTGGGAGAGGACGGGTGAGAGTTGCCCTACATTTGGGCTAGTGGGCGCGGTTATGGGTCTTATGCTCGCACTTGGTCTTTTGGAAGACCCTGTGGCGATGGCGGCTGGTATTGCGGGCGCATTTACCGCGACGGTTACGGGGATTTTTGGTGCGTATGCGTTTTTTGGTCCTATTGGCGCGAAGATTATGGCAAAAGCCAAAGATGTGATTAAAGAAAAAGAGCTTATTGTCGCTGCGGTGGTGGGTATCGCCAAGGGGGATAACCCAAGAAACTTAGAAGAAAAACTGCTTGGATACATTAAGCCCGGTGAGCCTAAAATATCACAATTTGAGTAATGCAAGGATTATAAATGGCAAAGAAACATAAATGTCCAGAATGTCCAGCAGGGGAAAAATGGGCTGTGCCTTATGCGGACTTTTTGTCTTTGCTTTTGGCACTTTTTATTGCGTTATGGGCGATTTCTAACACCGAAGAAAACAAAATTAAAGCATTTAAAGAATCTTTTATCGAAATTTTTGATTATCCCATTACCACGCCCATAGAAGACCCTCGAGAATCTGGACAAGGAGATGAAGAGGGCGCATCACAAACAGAATCAGCCGAAGCACTTCAAAGCGATGCTAACAATGTGATTCCCTCTGATGTCGATGATATAGGCGGTGTGCTAGAGCAGATGGATTCTGGCACTTATTTGCGCTTACCCGCGAGAATCTTATTTGAGCGAGGGCAGGCTGGCATCACCAATAGCGATAATTTCACCTACCTTGATAGGCTAGCGAGTGTTATTAAAAAATATCCAAATCACGTCCAAATCGATGTGCGTGGCTATACGGATAATTCCACACCACCCATAGGCTCTGGGTTTAAAGATAACTTTGAGCTCTCTAGTGCGCGTGCGCTTAATGTGCGCAGGGAACTTATCCAAAAAGGCATTGAAGCAGATAGAATCTTTATCTCTGCGTTTGGACAAAATGAAAATGCGTTTCCCAACGATACACCAGAGAACAGGGCTCAAAATAATCGCGTGGAGATTCTCTTTTTTATCAATAAAGCAAATGTCCCAGAAGTCAAAAGTCTGCTAGAAAAGGAAACAGGACTATAAATTTAATCTCTCAACTGCTCTGCTACGAGCTCTAATGGGTGTATAAAGCGCGTTTGTGCTCCTATGTAATCAAGGCTATTTGTGATTTGCATTCGGCACGCTCCGCATTCCGCGCTTACGATGTGTGCATTGCTTGATTGTATGTCCTTTGCCTTTGGGATTCCAGCTTTAAGCGCAAGAGGGTAATTTGAGCTCTGCATACTAATGCCACCAAACCCACAACACCGCGAACAATCACTCATTTCCACAATATCAAAATTTTTGGCAAGCAAATTTCGAGGTTCTTTATGCACGCCGAGCACCTTTTTAGCGTGGCAGGGGTCGTGGTAAGTGAGAGTGTAATTTGACTTGGTGTTTGTGAGCTGTTCTTTTATGGAAGTTTTAGAATCTAACCACTCGCTCGCCATAAAAATCTTTGGCAAAAGTTTATCTAGTCGCGCTATCCATTCTTCATTCCCCCCGCTAAGCTCTAATGCGTGCTTCCAATCAACCTTAATCATCGCCGCACAAGTCGCTTCAGGGATTATCATCGCTTCAATGTCCCCCCAAAAGCTCTCAAAATACACAATATTTTTTTTGATTAAAAATAGCACGGTATCTATATCGCCCGTGAAAAACGCTGGCGCACCGCAACATTGCTGGTATGCTGGCACAAAGGCTTTAATATGTAATTTGTGGAGAATCTTTAGCAAACTCTCTCCAACATTTGTGTAATTATAATTGCTAATACAACCGATAAAAATCGCCACTGCTCGCTTATCGTGCTTTGGTTCAAAGCGCGTTTGTCCGTGCTTTTGGAGGAATGATTTTGTAGCAAATGGAAAAATACTGCGTTTTGGGAATCCAAGCAAAAACCCTCTTGCACGCATTTTGTCCTCTTGCACCTTAAAAAAGCACGGCGCAATAAAGCCAAGCAAACAAAATACAAAATCCGCGATACTCCTGTGTCGCAACAAGAAAAAATACGCCCGCTTATACCAGCTAATGCCAAATTTTTTCGCTATATCCACGCGCACAGATTCTATCGCTAAATCTGTGGGTAGGCTTGATGGACACAAACTTACACAAGTGGTGCAAAGGAAGCACGATTCAAAAATTTTTCTCGTTGTGTTATTAAGGGGCAAATGTTTGTTTTTATACGCTCCGAGCAAATCTAAAAATCCGCGAGGCGAGGTGGTCTCATCACGATGGACTTGATAAATGGTGCAACTAGGGATACATTTGCCACATTTTACGCACGACTTTGCTAAGTTGTCTAAGTCAAGCAAATGCAATGTTGGTTTCCTTAAATGGTTTTGCTAAATCGTTTTTGGTTGAGGTTTTTTGCCAAATACGCATCAAAGGGCATAGCGATGTTGCGGATAAGGAGTGCGCCTGTATTGGTGGCTTTGATATAATCTTTTCCCATTTCGAGTAATCCAGCAACTTCATAATGCTTAAGGTTTTCTAATTCGTCCGCGAAATGCGCCACAAAATCAATATTAAACACAGATTCTATCTTTTCAAAACGAAGTTCTAAATTATTCATAAGCTCCATTATTACCGCCTTACGCAACCTATCCTCATCATTTAGCACGATTCCTCTCTCTGTGGGTAACTTCCCAGAATCAAGCGCGTTTTCATATTGTGCCATATCTTTGGTGTTTTGGGCGTAATATTCCACACCCTCGCTAATGCTTGTAAGCCCGATACCAAGCGTTTGAGAAAATCCCTTAGTAGTGTAACCCTGAAAGTTTCTTCTAAGGATTTTATCCTCTTTGGCGCGATAGAGTTCATCGCTCTTTTTGGCAAAGTGGTCCATTCCAATCATTTCATACCCACTCGCAAGGAGCTTTTGTATGCACTCTTGGAGTATTTGGAGCTTCTCAGTTGGCTGTGGGAGCGTGCTTTCATCAATTTTACGCATTGTTTTTTTCATCCACGGCACATGAGCGTAATTAAAAATTGCCAGCCTATCGGGGTTGAGTGTTAAAACTAAATCTAGCGTGCGCGTAAAGCTTTCTTTGCTTTGAAATGGCAAGCCATAGATTAAGTCAAAATTTATAGAATCAATCCCAAAACTTCGCGCTAAATCTATTGCATTTTTTACCACTTCTATGCTTTGATTGCGATGAATGGCTTGCTGAACGGCACTATCAAAGTCTTGCACGCCAAAACTTAGGCGGTTAAATCCCCCATCTTTTAGCACCCGCATTTGTTCTAAATTAAAGAATCTAGGGTCAATTTCACAACTTATCTCACAATTAGGCGAGAAATTTGGGAATGTAACACGCAGTGCTTTTATGACCTCATCAAGTTCTTTTGCGTTAAAAAATGTCGGTGTCCCTCCACCAAAGTGAAATTGCACGACTTCGCGCTTGGTGTTGCACTTTTGAGAGAGGAGGGCAAGCTCTTTTTTGAGATATTGGATATATCGCGTCTTTTTTTCTTCTTTGCTTGTGTAGATGACATTGCACCCACAAAAGTAACACGCCGAGCGACAAAATGGCAAATGTGTATAAAGAGAAAGAGGGATATGGGCGTATTGTGTATCGCTTTTGAGCAGTTGTGATTCATACACACTGCAATCAAATTCACTATGAAATTCCACAGCAGTAGGATAGCTTGTATATCTTGGACCGGGTGTGGAATATTTGGCAAACTTTGCAAAATCAATCATTGCTTTTCCTTACAACACATTAAGGGGGTTATTTTTTCTGCCTTAATTTAGTGATTTCAGCTTGGAGCTTACTTCCATCAAAAATACTTTGTGGGACAAATAAATTTGGGTGTCGATTTTTGACATCTTGGACAATCTTTGCGACATTAAGCAAGGGAAGTGTGCCATCTTTTTGGCGATATGATTCTACAATCATTTTTGCTACACTCATTACATCTTCAAAGTCAATAGGCAAGGCAAATGCTACTTCGCGCTCTAATGCCATAAATACAAGTTCTTCTTGGGTGTTTTTTAGTCGTTCTAAAAGTTTGCTTAGCACTTGTTGGGGAATCATCGCAATTTCTTTGCCCTCAGCATTTTGCAAAAACCAAATATTGCTATCTTCCACTACGCTCCCGTCTTGTAGGGTTATAAGTGCGTTTTTTTCATCAATGTTACTTATTTGCCCAACATTATAATGTTGGTGTTGCAAAATGTTTTCGCCCAAGAGTCCCGCTGTCTTTTTTGTTATTTTCATCGTTTTCCTTTGTTTTTCTCGCTTAACCAAACCATTAGCCCTTTTTGTGCGTGTAGGCGGTTTTGTGCTTCTTCAAAAACTCTGCTTTGCGCTCCTTCTAGCACCTCTTCGCTTACCTCTTGTCCCCGATACGCTGGCAGGCAATGTAAGAAAATCGCCTTTTTTTGTGCAAGAGACATTTTAGCATTATCTATACAATAATGTTTAAACGCTTCTGTGCGTTTTTGTTTTTGCTCCTCTTGTCCCATTGATGTCCAAGTGTCTGTCGTTACCACATTAGCCCCTTTGAGTGCGGATTGCACATCTTGTGAGAGCGAGATTTTCGCGCCATTCTCTCTTGCTTTTTTGAGAATCTGCGCCTTTGGCTCATATCCCTTTGGTGAAGCGATTCTTAGCTCAAAGCCAAGAGAGTGGGCGAGATTTATCCAGCTATGCGCTATGTTGTTCCCATCACCAATGTAGGCTACAATGGGATTAGCCCTGTGTTTAGGATACAACCTCGTAAGACTTTTTTTACTCGGCACAAAGATACCGCATTCAACCATTGTCATATAATCGGCTAAAAGTTGCACAGGATGGAAATCATCACTTAATCCATTTATTACAGGCACACGCGAGTAAGTCGCAAACTCTTCAATCCTGCTATGCGCATCAGTGCGTATCATTGCCATATCAACCATTGAGCTAATCACGCGCGCAGTGTCTTTGATAGGCTCTCCTCGCCCAAGCTGAATGTCCTTGCTAGAGAGAAAAATTCCAATCCCGCCAAGTTGATAGATTCCAGCTTCAAAGCTTACACGCGTGCGCGTAGAGGACTTTTCAAACACCATAGCGAGAATCTTTTTTTCTAAATATGGCTTTTGTTTGCCATTTAAAAATTCTTTTTTAATGCGCAATCCCACATCAATGATTTGCAAAATTTCCTCTTTCGTGCAATCACTAATGCGCAAAAAATGTCGTAACTGCTTGTTTTGAGCTTTCATTGCGACCTCCAAACACTATCCAAAAGTATAAAATAAAGGCAAGATTGTATCTAAATTTGCGCTTTTTGCATAGATTCTCTATCGCGCTTGTATTATTTTGGTTGGTTAAGTAATATTTTTAGGGGCATTTTGACAAAACACCTCATATTCCTCCACCATAGAATCTAGCCCACGCCTAACAAGTTTTATTGCATTGTTATAAAAGCCACTTACATCGCTATCTTGTAAGGTAAGCGCGCTTGCTAAAAGTGTTTGGAGGATATGCCCTATGCTCCCCTCAAAGAGCAACCCTACAAAACTATCTTGTTTGCTTTTTGCTAAAACACGCATATTTATAGAATCCACAAGTTCAAATAATTCTTTTTTGTCTTTAATTTGGGTGTTAAATGCGTTTTTTGTCTCTTCGATAAAGTCTCGCACAGCCTGTGCGCAAAAATCTCTTTGTGTAAAAACTTTGTCATAATCTGCACAAAAAAAGCCCCTTAATTCGCCAAGAGCTTTATTTTTATCAATTTCTTTTAACTCAAACTCATTTGGTTTGCAGGGTTTTGCGCCATTGATATACGCACCATCGCCTAAGTTTAGCACCAATCGTGGCGCAAATACACTAATGGCGCGTTCTATACTCTGCGCACTTAAGGAAAAAAGCGCATCGCTAAACACCTTGATATTTCCATTTCCCCTCACTTCAAAGGCACTATTTGGAATCTTTGCGCTTTCTTTGCCATACATCGAGCCTTTGGCGTGCTTTGTCTTGCCCTGTATGTAGCCACAATCTAATCCACAAATAAGCACCTCTTCACTCATTAAAGCCCCGAGCGCAAAGCCAGCGTTTCCTACAAATGGTGCGCTAAATTCAACAACGCTTTGTGATTTGCACATATATGCTCCTGCACCGCCACCACGCATAAATATATAGGATTCTTTGGCAAGCTCTAGTGCGCTTGGATTGACAATGCTTCCACATAAAAGCGGAGTATCGCCTAAGGGGGCAGATTGCAAAACACCCTTTAAATATTCAATGCGTTCAATTTCGATTTGAAAATCTGGGGCAATCCCATAATCTTTAAGTGGTTTTAAAGCCGTCCCACACGAAAAAATTATCATTTTATCAGCATTGGCTTGAATAAAAGGTAAAAGAGATTCTAAGCTTGCTCCATTTCCCACCACACAAATTGGCACATTAAGTCGCTTTGGCAAATGCAATACACGATAGTGTTTGCTAAGGTTGTGCGCGGTGTTACGCACGCCTATCATTTCATCATCAAAACTCCCCCAGCCTCTAGCATTTACTTTGTGAGATTCTTCGACCAACGCTCTAGCAAGGTTAATTTTTGGACTTTCATAAAGATTAAGCTCAAGTCGCAAAAGATTGTTGCTTATTTTGTGCGAAGCAAAGAAAGAAAAAAGCAATTCTTTATGTATCAAATCTTTGATAAAAATATAGCACGCCCGCTCAGTTACTCGAGAAAAGAGTAATCTAAAATCCACAAAATACAACATAATGCCAAACATATCCACAAATTCTTCAAACAACAAAAGCGAGTGAAACCACACACCTCTTTCTAGCAAGATTTGCAAAAAGATTCCACCAAGCGCGCCAAAAATAGTCGTGCAAGGCAGAAGATTCTCAGGCAAGCAGTAATCCCCTCCGCGATATGTGTGTGCTAAATCAATAATGGCATTACACACTTGCGCATTTAATGGAATCTTGGCTGTATCAAGTTTGTGGAGCGTGAAATTTTTATAGCAGGCAAATTTGGGATTTTTGAGCGGATTTATCCCAAGCTCTAATTGTGTGCTAATCATCGTGTGTTTGTTGGATTCTATGGGATATACAAAGTTATCGCCCCGTGCATTAGGCTCTAAGTTTATAATGTTTAAATTCTCACCATCAAAGTAAAGGTTGTGCGTGGTTGGAGGTTTTGAGAGTTTGGTAAATATCGCGGGATTGTAATGCTTAAAAAATTCCATATTATTTGTTTTATTTGCGCTCATAAATGTGCTAAGTGCCTCATAATCGTTGTGCGTCAAAATATGGGTGAGAGTTTTTTGAGTGGGTGTGTTTGGCATTTTGTGTCTTGGCTTATAAAACTTGTGCCCTATTATTTTCTATCACGACCAAATCCTCAATCCTTACGCCAAATTCCCCAGCTAAGTAGATTCCCGGCTCGACAGAAAAAACCATTCCATTTTCAATAATATCATTTGAACGCGATGAAATAATGGGAAGCTCGTGAATATCAAGCCCTATGCCGTGCCCTGTGCTATGGAGGAAGTATTTTCCATAGCCCGCATTTTCTATCACATCTCTAGCGAGCCTATCGACCTCGCTTGCTTTCATTCCAGCGCGAATCTTGCTAATGCAAGTCTCTTGAGCCTTTCTTACAATGTCATAGATTTTTTGGTGTTTGGATTTATTGAATTTTTGCTCCTTCCCAAAGCGTATTGCTTCACCGATTTTAATCGTGCGTGTGCGGTCTGAGCAGTAGCGTTTGTATTTGATTCCAGCATCAAAGAGCAATGAATCGCCAGATTCGCAATATGCTTTTTTGCTGGGGAGCGCGTGTGGTTTTGCACCATTGGCATTGAGCGCGACAATGGGATTAAATGAGAGCTCATATTTTCCCTTATGGCTTAGGAACATTGAGGCAAAAAAGTGCATTTCGCGTTCGCTTAAATGGCGTTTTTTATCAAGCGATTTGGCGATAAACTCAAAAAACGCCCTAAAGGCGTGGCGGTTTAATTTTTGGGATTTAGCGATAAGAGCGATTTGCTCTTTATCTTTAATGATTCGGAGTTTTTGGTGGAAGTTTGGCGCGGGTTTTAGCTCACATTCGCTTGCACAAACCCCCGTATAAAGAAGCTTTGCAATGTAATTATAGAAGCTCAAACTCACCTCATTGGGGTTAAAATACAATTCCTTTATCCCCAATTTTTTTACCATATTGACAAAATCTGCACCCAATTCTTTGGATTCTACAACCTCTACACCTTTTTTTACACATTCCTTTGCTTCTGTGGCATAACGAGAATCTGTAATAAAAATCCGTATATCTCCCGCACGCAAGATAATGGCGTTATCACAACTAAAATTTGTTTCAAAATATTGAGCGTTTTCATCTTGGGTAAAGTAGTTTTGCACACTTATCCTTGATTGGTTTTGCTTTGTTGTTCTTGTTGGGCTTTTATCATAGCGATTTCGCTAAGGATTTGAAAAAGCGCGATAAGTCCTAAATGATACCCAAATGCACCAAATCCTGTAATCACACCCGCGCACACCCGCGCAGTAACACTTTTAGTGCGAAAATCCTCCCTAGCGTGAATGTTGCTGATATGCACCTCCACCACAGGCACACCACAAGATGCGATAGCATCAGCGATGGCGATAGAAGTGTGAGAGTAGCCAGCTGGATTGATAATCACACCCGAATATTCTCCGCCTATGCACTCTTGGAGTTTATCAATAATTTCTCCTTCAAAGTTGCTTTGGAAAAATTCTATTTGCGCATTATTTTGTTGTGCTTGATTTTTTAGATTCTCGTGGATTTGTTCTAAAGTTACATTTCCATAAATGTGGGGTTCTCTATGTCCTAAAACATTGAGATTTGGACCTTGTAAAACTAAAATTTTCATTTTGTATTCTCCTAAAGGTGGCTTACAAACTCCCGCGCATTATAGCGTATTTTGCAAGCATTTGTGTATTTTTACACAAAAGGTATTTGTTGGAAAGAAAATTTTACGAAACAACAAAAATATTTTACAAATATAAGAGACTTTTAATTACAAATACTTTACAATAATTACAAATACTTTGGGATATTTGGAATCTAAATGGGCTTGCTAATTTTTTATTTTATACTCACGGTGTTTGTTTCTGCGACTTGTTCCGTGTTTGAGGCAGTGTTGTTTTCAGCTACTCCCTCATTTGTGGAATCTGCAGCCAAAAGGGGCAGAAGTGGCAAAATCCTACAACATTTAAAAGCAAATATTGATAATTCTGTGGGCGCAGTGCTTGTTATCAATATGTTTGCCAACACTATCGGGGCGGCAGCGGTGGGAGCGCAGTCTATGGAAGTGTTTGATGAGGAGTGGGCTGGGGTTGTGGCGATTATTATGACGCTTAGTATTTTGTATGTCGCAGAGATTATCCCCAAAACCTTATCCGCGTTGTATTGGAAAAAGCTCATTTTGCCTTGTTGTTACCCCTTAATAGTAATGTATTATATCGCTTTCCCATTTGTGTATATTTCGCGTGGGATTACATTTTTGTTTCGCAAGGATAATGTAACAAAAATGAGTCGCGATGAAATCCTCGCTCTAATGGAAATGGGGGAGAAAAGTGGCTCTCTTAGCGCACTTGAAATGGATGTGTTAGAGCATTTAATCTTGCAAAAAAATCTTTACACAAAAGATATAATGACTGATAAAAGCCTTGTTTTTAGTTTAGGTTCTGATACGAGCCTAAAACAAGCCCTTGTAGAATCTAATAAGCGGACTTTTTCGCGTATCCCTCTTGTCTCTTATGATGAGCACGGCGCACAGAGCGTTTCTACACTTGCTCATCGCAAGCGCATTTTACACGCTAATCTTAATGGCGATGGTGAGCAACGATTGGATTGCATCGCCAAACCAATGCGCAAAGTTAAGGCAGATATGCCTGTGTTAGCTTTGCTTAGACTTTTTGTGATGAAGCGAGAGCATTTGTTTGGCGTGGTGGAATCGAGCGCGACAGATTCTAATGGTGCGTTTGTGGGCGTGGTAAGTTTAGAAGATGCGATAAATGCCGTGCTTGGTGTGGGCGACTTGCAAAAGCATTAAGGAGATTGGCGTGAGAGTTTATAATGATAATTTTAGACGACAAGTGAGGTGCAAGCGATGACTTTGTTAATCATATATTGCTCTGTGGCAATCGTTTTTAGCTTCATTTGCTCTATTTTTGAATCAGTGTTTTTAACTACCACACAATCATTTGTAGAGAGTTATGCCAAAAAAAGTCCCAAAATTGGCGGATATTTAAAATACCAAAAGGCAAATATTGATGAGACAGAGGGTGCGATTTTGGTGCTTAATACCTTTGCGGTAACGGCGACAAGCACAGGCATAGGAATCGAGCTTGCCGAGCTTTATGGTGAGGAGTGGCAATTTATCGGGTCGAGCATTTTCGCGGTAGTAATGATTTATGTAACGGAGATTTTCCCAAAAACACTTGGGGCGATTTACTGGAAAAGGCTTGTGCCTATTGTGTCGGTGTGCATTTATTATTTAAGCAAGGTAACCTTTCCATTTGTATATATAGCGAAGTTTCTTATGCGCGTGTTTTCGTTTGGGGCAAAAGATGGCACAAGCCGTGATGAAATCCTCGCGGCGAGTGAAATTGGCAATAAGGGCGGTGCGCTTGGCAAGGTAGAGAGCGATATGGTGGGGAATCTGCTAGCGTTGCAAAATATGCAAGTGGCGGATATTTTAACGCCGCGCAAAGTCGTCTTTGCTCTGCGTTCTAATGACACCTTGCAAAAAGTTATCAATGAAAAGTATATCACGCCATATTCTTATATCCCTGTATTTGAGGAAGATAGCGAGTTTATTGTAGGCATTGTCTCGACACAAAAGATTCTCACTATCGCATTGGAAGGCGGGCAAAAAAGACTTGTATCAGAGTTTATGGAATCTGTGGATATTGTGCCTGATGATTTAAGCGTAACAAAATTGCTTAATTTGTTTATGGTGAAGCGCGGGCGAATGTTTGTCGTGCAAGATAGATATGAGCAGTTTTTTGGAATCGTAACTTTTGAAGATGTGATTGAGGCGTTGCTTGGTGAAGAGATTGTCGATGAGTTCGATGTGGCTAAAGATATGCAGGAGCTGGCAAAAGAGCGTCAAATCCGCAAAAAACATCAAACGCAAAAAAAATCATAGCAATCTACAACCATTTGGGGTTGGTGGTAAGGCTTACAGAGAGCCAGATTCTATAACTTGGAATCGCAAGGGCTGCCTCTATTTCCTCGCGAATGGCATCTAGGTGCGCCACAGGGACATTAAAGTCTTTGCCCACCAAAATATTTATCTCTATCATAAAGAATCTGCCTGATTTTGCCGTGTGTGTGTCATAATCACTAAAGCCATATTTTGCGCTCAAATGCTCCATAACCGCACTCACTTTTTCATCAAGCTCTTTTGGCGCGACCATTATTAGGTCTTTAAAGTTTGCGATGGCAATTTTAGTGGGGCTCACGCAAAGCAATACTGAAAGCACGCAAAGCAATGCGGGGTCAATGTATTTTGCGAGCGAGCGAGATTCTTTGAGGTTTGTTGTGTGTAGAATCTCAAGCGGACTAAAAAATACCCAAACCATACCAAAGGCGACAATCGCGCCGAGATAAAGCACACAATCAATTTGCCACTCAATATTATCCACCTTAATTAAATCAGATTCTAAGTGTTTGTATGCAATGTGTGTATAAATAAATAACGCCAAGCAAAAAACAAACGCACACACTCCATATATCGCCGCTCCGCCTACATCGACTTCATATCCACCACCAAATATGCTAGAAAGCGAGCTTATAAAAGCAAACACGCACACAAAAATAAGCACCAATGATTTAAAAAGATTTACCATTGGCTCAAAGCGCACATAGCCGTATTGAAATATATCATCATCTTCTTTATAAATGTAGCGAGAGGTAATCACACTTAGCGCACCAAGCCCCACGCTTATAAGTGCGACAAATCCATCAAAGATTATGGAGAGTGAGCTTATGACTATGCCAAAACCAATGCCAAAGATTGCCAGCACCAATGCGCTAAACATCGAAACTTTAAGCACTTTTTGTTCTTTTGTATTTTGCACTTTTGGACTGCTTGTCGCTTGCAAATGAGAATCTAAAGGGGTAAAATCCTTTTTTAGACGAATGGATTTGCCATAGTTTTTTACTCTGGCGAGTGTTTGGCTAAATGGTGTGCTGTGGGTTGATTGGGTGGAATCTTTAGCCATTACAGCCCGATTTGTTCTGAAATTTTGATACGCGCATTGTGCCCGTTTTTGTTAATAGTGATAGAATCTTGCGCAATATGCAAGATGACAAAATGTGGAGTTTGCCCGACAGGATACCAAGAGCCACTAATAAGAGCCCTTTTATTCATAATTGCCTCTAAAACCAACACGCTTGCTTTTTCTTGCTCATCATCATTATCCGCTATTGTTATTTCTTGCTTTGTAAAAGGATTGTGTGAGATAGTTTTTGGATTTTTGGTGTTTTGAAGTTTTTTACCCAAATCTTGCGCACACGCCTTATCGCAAGCGATTTGCAAGTCTTCACAAAAACTCATACTAACGCACATCGCACTTGCTAGAAAAATTTTATACCACATTGTATTTCCTATATTCTCATATCTTGGATAAGCATTTCAAATACTAAAGAATCTTGCGCGCCAATCTCGATAAAATCAAGGCTCATATATTGTTTGCTTAGATTCTCAAGCGCAATAATAAACTTTGCCATATCGCCAAATTCGCCACTTCCTTTTAACACTATAATGCCAAGTGCTTCATTTTCAATTTGCACGGAGTGAATGCTAAGTGCGCTATTTTGGGCGAGCGTGATGATAGTCTCAAGATTCTCAAAAATGGTGTTGTTTGGTGTGTAGATGTTTTGTGCTAAGGATTGCAAGATTGCGTTAGATTCATTAAGTTTATCTATCATTAGAGTTTTGCTAGATTGGATAGAGCTTTGTGAGTGCAGAGCTTCGTTGTAGATATTTTGCAGAGCTTGGGTGTCCTCATTTGCTTGTGTTATAAGAATCTTGGTGTGCGTATTTTGCTCTCGTAGCGGGGTTATAAGATAAGCTAAACAAATACTAAAACACACCAAAAGCACGCAAATAAAAGCTAAGTGTTGTTCTCTTGGGCTTAAGAGTTGCCACTTGGTGTTAAAAAATTGCATTTTTACCCTTATGATAATTATAGAGTTTTGAGAATCCAGAGAGATTCTTTAATGGTTTTATTCCATAATTTTTACTATATTTTGATTTATGCAACAAAAAACATTCCATATTTTCATAATGTGTAGAGAAATTTTTACGCGTAGGACGAGGTTTTGTCTAATATTTTTGATATTTTTGATATTTTTCTATTTTACTTTTATAGAAAAAGTGTTACAATACAAGGTTATCACAAATTAAGGAGTGGATATGCAGGAAAATGCTTTAGAATATGATTATTCCATAGCAAAGTTGTTTGTATTCTCTGTGCTTATTTTTGGGTTTGTGGGCTTGCTGATTGGTGTGATTATCGCCTTTCAACTTGCTATCCCTGAGCTCAATCACTTGGCTTCAGAGTATGGAATCTTTGGGCGGTTAAGACCATTACACACAAATGGGATTATTTATGGATTCACGCTTAGCGGTATCTGGGCGGCGTGGTATTATTTAGGGCAAAGAACACTTAAAATCAGCTACCTTGAGCACCCATTCTTGCGTGCTGTTGGACTTTTGCACTTTTGGGTGTATATCGTGCTAATGGCTTTAGCAGTGGTTTCGTTATTCGCAGGATTGACACAATCTAAAGAATACTCAGAGCTTGTATGGCAACTTGATATTATGGTGGTTGTCGTATGGGTGCTATGGGGCATTAGCCTTTTTGGTAGTATGGGAGTAAGACGCGAAAAGGTTATCTACATTTCGTTGTGGTATTTTATCGCTACATTTGTGGGAATCGCTACGCTCTACATATTTAATAACCTCGCTGTCCCAACAGCTCTTGTCGCTGGGGTTGGAAGTATTTTCCATTCTATCTCATTTTATGGTGGGACAAATGATGCGATGGTGCAATGGTGGTGGGGACACAATGCGGTGGCATTCGTCTTTACTTCGGGGATAATCGGGATTATTTATTACTTCCTTCCTAAAGAATCTGGACAAAGAGTATTCTCTTATAAACTTACGCTATTCTCATTTTGGGGACTTATGTTTATTTACATTTGGGCTGGCGGACACCATTTGATTTATTCTACTACGCCTGATTGGATTCAGACTTTGGGTTCGGTGTTTTCTGTGGTGCTTATTTTGCCTTCTTGGGGGACGGCAATCAATATGCTTCTAACAATGCGCGGGCAATGGCATCAAATTAAAGAATCTCCAATTATTAAATTACTCATTTTGGCTTCTACATTTTATATGCTTACCACGCTAGAGGGACCGATTCAATCTATCAAGTCTGTGAATGCGCTCGCGCACTTTACAGATTGGATTATCGGGCATGTGCACGATGCGGCACTTGGCTGGGTTGGATTCACTATCATTGTGGCGGTGTATCATATGGTGCCAAGAATCTGCAAGCGAGAGATTTACTCAAAAGGTCTTGTTGATTTCCAATTTTGGATAATGACCATAGGCATTATATTCTACTTCTCAAGTATGTGGATTGCAGGTATCACACAAGGTATGATGTGGAGAGCTTCAAATGAATATGGAAGCTTGATTTATAGCTTTATTGATACAGTGCGTGATATTGTGCCATATTTCTATATTCGCGCTATTGGCGGGACTTTATACTTGATTGGCTTTATTGTGTTTATCTATAATATTTTGATGACAATGACTTCAGGTAGAATCCTAGATAAAGAGCCGGCGAATGCTACGCCTATGGCAGCTTAAAATGAGGGAGGTTGAAGATGTTTAGTTTTTTAGAAAGAAATCCATTCTTTTTTACGCTTGCTTTTTTGGCGGTATTTGCTATCGCTGGGTTGGTGGAGATTCTTCCCGGTTTTGCTAAGACAGCGCGACCTATTGAGGGATTAAAGCCTTATAGTTTGCTTGAGACTGCTGGCAGACAAGTGTATATCAAGGAGGGTTGCTATAACTGCCACTCTCAGCTTGTGCGTCCATTTAGAGCAGAGACTGAACGATATGGAGCGATGAGTTTTAGCGGAGAATATGCGTATGATAGACCATTTCTTTGGGGTTCAAAGCGCACAGGTCCAGATTTACATAGAATCGGCGATAGAAAGTCAAGCGATTGGCACGATGGACACATGTGGGAGCCTACTTCTCGTGTAGCTGGCTCGATAATGCCTTCATATAAGCATTTGTATAGCAAAAATGTTGATTTTGAGA
This sequence comes from Helicobacter sp. 23-1046, assembly GCF_053654635.1. NCBI lineage: Bacteria > Pseudomonadati > Campylobacterota > Epsilonproteobacteria > Campylobacterales > Helicobacteraceae > Helicobacter > Helicobacter sp. 23-1046. The sequence continues at coordinate 63,528 of NZ_JBSIUS010000002.1, forward strand.
CAGCTTTTGCTGAGGCTTATACACAAAAAGTTGTTTTCAAAGTGCCTTATGACATTGAAGGTGGAGTGCAAATTGGCGCAGATGAGTATATCAAAGGACAGAGAGATACACTTGGCAAGGCGCAATCAATCTTTATGCAAGAGGCAGGAGTGGTTGTCGATGAAATGGTAAGTTCTGAGGTTAAGGAAGCATATAAAAATGGCGAGGTAAGAGAGATTGTCGCGTTGATTGCTTATATGAATAGTCTTAGCCAAAAACGCAGAACACCAAGCAAATAGGGGTTTGTTATGGATACACAAAGTGTTATTGTAGAGTTTATTACCAAGTATGCGAATGAACTTTATACAGGGATTTCTTGTCTTTTTGTGATTCTCTTGTATGGCTACATTTATCACTTGTATTCATCACAGGCAAAAGGCGAGAGAGATTATGAAAAATACGCAGACCTAGCTCTTAAAGATAATTTGAGTGATGCGCTCATAGAATCTAGAGAGACAAAAAAGTAAGGGAGGGAAGCAAATGCAATGGTTTAATTTAGGTGATAATGTAAATGCCCTAGCACTACTTGGTGCAGCGGTCATTTTGATACTAACGGTGGTAATTTTTGGTTTATATCTTAAAAAAATCAAAGATATGAAAAGCGAAGGCGAGGCGATAGACCACAACTGGGATGGAATCGGCGAATACACAAACGATATACCAATCGGTTGGGTAGCGTGCTTTATAGGTGTGCTTATTTGGGCATTTTGGTATTTTTTTGTGGGTTACCCACTAAAGAGCTTCTCACAAATCGGGCAGTATAACGCAGAAGTGCAAGAACATAATGCTACTTATGCGAGTAAATGGGATAGCCTTGATACCAATGAGCTAAAAGAAATGGGCAAGGGAATCTTTTTAGTCCAATGCGTGGAGTGCCACGGACCAAATGCTGATGGAATGGATAATAAAGCACAAAACCTTACCGCTTGGGGCAAAGAAGAAGGAATTGTTCGCACCATAAAAATGGGAAGCAAGGGACTTCTCAATGATAATGGAGATGAAATGGAAATGGCGGCACTTGATTTCATAGAAGACAAAGACGCTAAGGCTGTGGCGGCGTATATTATGCAAGAAATTTCTGCCATTAAAAAGACTAAGAATCCAGAGCTTGTAGAGCAAGGCAAGGTAGTGTATGAAGAAAATTGTGCATCTTGCCACTTTGCAGATGGCACAGGTAGAGTAGAGGGCGATATGATTGGAGCGGATTTGACCAAGTATGGCTCACAAACTTTCTTGCAAGAAGTGCTAAAGAGCGGAAAAAGAGGCAACATCGGTATAATGCCTTCTTATGATTATGCAAACTTTGCACCTAAGCAAGTAGAGGCACTCAATATATTCATTCAGTCGCTTGAAAGCGAATAATTAAGGAGGCTATGATGGATAAGTTATTTGGATTAAACGGATTGGCAGGATTTGCTTTGGCGGTTGTGGTATTGCTAAGTGTCGTTGCTTTTTTAGGGACTTGTGCGATTTTGACACAACAAGAGCAGGCGACAAATTTCTACAAAATAGAGAATCAAAGTGATATAAAAGAACGAGGCAACAATGTTGCTGACTTTTATAAAAATGTAAAGGAGTAACCTATGGGACTTAGTTTAATAGAAAAATTACTCGCTGCGCTCATTATTTTAATGATGCTCACAACGATTGCTATGCCATTTATTCCTGAGTTGTTTTTGCATTTAATCTAACACAGGTTGGGCTTTGAGAGTTATTTTGTTGGTGTTTTGCGCGTTTGGACTCTTCTTGAGTGCCAAAGATGCGGAACATAGATTGACTGATAGCTCTATGCGCCCTTTAGATTCTGCTGGATATGGGAATCTCGCTTCTTTAAGCAGGGATTTTACTCCAAACACACTTCCACATATTTTAAATGGCACTTCGATGCCTAGAGATGAGTATCTTATTGATGATGAGGGAGAGAGTAGCGAGTCTTTTGTCTTTAATCCTGACAACTTACTTGTGCCAAAGAGCGTGGATTTTGTGGAGCGATTAAGCGCGGAACTTTACCAAAAAACGGGTTTTGTGCTAAAAATTGCTCTTGTGCTTGACACAAACGCGACACTGCAAAAACTCCAAACACAATTTTTTGGTGATTTCCCACCAAGCGCAAACTATCAAGACAATGCACCCCAAGATTCTCAAGCGCGAAAGAATCTTACCAATTTGCTTTCTTTAAGTTTGCAAGAGCCCTATGCGTTATTTTTGTTTTTTGCCGATGAGAAAAAAATCGATATTATTCAAAGTCCCAAACTCTTTAATGATGAGTCGTTGTATTTTGAGTATATGGCACCGCTTTTACCACAAAAGGGCGAGGAGCTAGATTCTAAGCGTATTTCGGCGATTATGCTCAATGGATATAGCGAAGCGGCGGATTTGATTGCGAGTCATTATGATGTGAAGTTGGAGTTTAATATGCCACGAGATGAGAGTGGAAGCAGAGATTTTGTGAGGGTAAGTATGTATGTTATGTTGCTTATTTTGCTAGGCACGCTTGGATTTGTGTATATTACCTCAAGGTTTCGCTCAAAATAAAGGAAAAAAATGAACAAAAATTACTGGCCTATTGCTATTGTTGGGATTATTGTTTTTGGTATGGTGATTATTAGTGTGGGAGTGTGGATTGCTGTGAAAAATCCTGTGGTTGATGAGCGGATATTTGGCGAAAATAAGCGCGTGATTGATGAACATATCAACGATGTCCTTAGAGAACAACGATTTTTTGAGAATCTTGCTAGCGTGGCTTTTAGCACAGGTGGAGATACCATAGCATTGCAAAATCCTTATGATAAGGCAAATACGCCAAATATCTCAAACCACACGCCAGAGTTTTTTCGCATTCACCCCACAAATCCGTGCGTGATAGAGATTATTCCTAAAGGCGCAGAGTTTAGCGATTTTGAGAGTGCGAGTGTGAAAGTGCATTTGAGCTCACTATCTGAAGGTTTTACAGATATGAGCACATTTAGCTTTGATGAGCAAAGTATTAGTGGGACAACACCCTTGTTATATGAGTTTGCTCCCAATGACATCTTTTTGCTAAAAAGTGGTGTTTATACGATGGAAGTGAGCGTGCAACTCACCAAAAAGCCATTGCAAGGTGTCCCACACACGGACACACTCAATGCGTTTTTTACGACAAAGGTGGAGATTCTCAAATGAGGGTGCGCCATAGCCTTGCGTCTAAAGATTCTAAGAGTGGATTTGTTTTGATTGAGACTCTGCAAGGACTTGTTTTATGTGCTTTTGCCCTAAGTCTTTGCTTCGCGCTCGCGCCATTTATGTCTCATAAGTTTGCCATTACACAAGCAAGTCTTGCAAGCGGTGCGCTTTATCCACAAATCCTAAATACCCCATCGAGTAATTTGGAGCTTCATAGCGCGAATAAAACTTTTGTTTTCTCAAAACACACTTTAAGGAGGCAGGATTTGGCACTTCCTATTTCGCTTACTTATTTACACATTGTTTCTGTGCGCTAATGCAAAAATCTCGCCAAACCAAATCCAAATATGTTATTTGTGCTTCGCGCTTTCGCGCTTCACTCTCCATAGAAATGCTTTTTGCCATCATAATTTTTGGGATTATAGGCGTTGTGTGTGCAAGTGTATCGCTAAATTTCACACGCTTTATCGCTCAAGGCTCACTTAGCAATGTCTTAGATTCTCACATCGCCATTTTGAAAATACAAAATTTGCTTGCTAAAAGTGTGGGGCTTCATATCACGCATAACGAGGCGCGTTTTTATATCCCAAATACGCAAAAACTCTTTGGTTATGGGGATAAAACCTTTAGCGAGGCAAAAATGACAAATGGGACGCTTCTGCCAAGTATACCGCTAAAAATCGCTCATATTAGCGATAGGACAGCGATATTTGCTTCTAGTGTGGCGGAGCATACTTTTAGTGTTGATGAAAATATGTTGTTTGTGTGTGGAGATTCTACAGGTGCGATGAGTGAGTTTATCACCCAAATTGTCGCAGTTAGTGTCGCTAAAAATGCTATTACGCTAAAATCCTCGCCACCAAAGAATTGCAAAATTGCCCTACCTTTAGAATCTCCACATTTTCATTTGAGCCATTCTCTTAACACACTTTGGCTAAATGGTGAAGTTTTACTCAATGGAGTGAGTGATTTTAGTTTGACACTTTTGCCCTCAAACTTTTTGCACTTTAGATTCTGTGTTGCTCAAAAATGCTTTGAGGGTGGAAGTATCATTAACGCCCAAATCACAAGTTTATAACCAAAGGCATTAGATGGCACACAATCAATGGCACTGCACACACAAAAGGGCGTTTTCCACGCTTTATGGGGTATTTGTCCTTGTTTTTGTTTCTATGTGTGTGGGGTTTGTGGTGCTGTATTCACCTATTGCGCCTATCGCTCATATTCACGCTAAGACACAGCTTGATTTGTATGAAAACTCCCTTTATGAAGCGACTTTAAACTGCTTAGACAATTTTGGTTTTGATGAGTGCAAGAATGTAGAATTTGTGTTTCCTCACAATTACACAGCCAAAGCAGTGATAAGCGACTATGATGGCGTGTATTTGCTTGATACTTTTGTAAGCTTGCAAAATCCCATTACCACCACACAACAAAGTATCATAAACCGACATATTGTGCTAAAAAAGTAGCGTTTTTATGATATTTTTTGCCAAAATATTTTACAATATGGTAAATTTTTTAAGGAGTGCGTAATGTTTCACGAATATAGAGATGAGGTAACCAAGCTAAAGACCAACAATGCACATTTTGCTAAGATTTTTGATGAGCACAATGAACTTGATGATAGAATCACAAAGATTGAAAATGGCGAGGAAGTCCTCCAAGATATGGAGCTTGAAGTGTTAAAAAAACAAAAGTTGCGATTAAAAGATGAGGCGTATGCGATGATTTTAGCCTATCGCAAAGAACAAAAAGGCAACTAAGATATGCAAATCGATGACACACTGCTTGCTAAGTTAGAGCGATTGGGGATGCTTGAGATTAGCACACAGAAAAAAGAGCAAGTCAAATCTCAGCTTAATGAGATTTTGAAGTTTGTAGAGAATCTCAATAATGTAGATGTCCTCTCTCAAACTCAAAAAGAGGACAAAAATACTCCATTGCGCGCGGATGAAGCGGTGCAATCCCACATCGCAGCAGATGTCTTGGCGCATTCCCCGCACGCCAAAGATGGATTTTTTATCGTGCCAAAAATTATTGAATAACCCATTGGTGCGAATAGAACCTAAACAAATGCGCCTAGATTCTATAAAATTGCCCAATGAATGGAAAGAGTTGCTTCACAAAGAATTGCAAAGCGATGAATTTGAGCGCATTAGAGCGCATTATTATCAAGCGTTGCAATCAGGCGCAACCATTTATCCACCACCAAACCTTACTTTTAATGCTTTCAACCTTACACTCCCTAAGGACATAAAAATCGTTATTTTAGGGCAAGACCCATATCACGGAAGTGTGCGGGTGCGTTTGTCTAGCGTAGATTCTCATAATGTTTGTGAAATCCCTCAAGCAATGGGATTATCTTTTAGTGTGCCAAAGCCTTTGCCTCCACCACCATCGCTTAAAAATATTTATAAAGAACTCGCTCAAAGCGTGGGCTTTAAGATTCCAACACACGGCGATTTAAGCGCGTGGGCAAGAAAGGGTGTATTTTTGCTTAATAGCATTTTAAGCGTGGAGGCACACAAGCCCACTTCACACAAGCATTTTGGTTGGGAGGGGTTTAGTGATAGCGTGATTAGTGCGATTTCGCTTCACTGCGATGGCGTTGTATTTTTGCTGTGGGGGAATTATGCTAAGAAAAAAGCCACGCTCATTGATGCAAGCAAACATTGTATCATTACCGCACCACACCCAAGTCCTTTGGCACAAGGATTTGTTGGCAGTGGAGTGTTTTTACAAGCAAATCAATACTTGTCTGCCACACAAGGTAGGGCGTTTGATTGGAATGTAGAATAATATGAGAATCTAAACAATCACACCACCACCAAGCACCACTTCTCCATCGTATGCCACTAATGCTTGTCCCTTTGCTACACCAAAGGCTGGTTCTTGTAGCTCTGCAGTGATAATATCATCTTCAAGGTGCAATGTTGCCTTTATAGGTTCGCTACGATAGCGGATTTTGACTTCGTATTCCCCGCCACTAAAGTCTTTTGGCAAGGAGCGATTTTGTGCTCTCACGCGCATTATTTTGAGCTCCTCTTTTGTGCCCGCGATAATTTCGTTGGTTTGTGGATTTATATCCATTACATAATGTGGTTCGTGCGCGCCAAAGACGCTAAATCCCCTGCGCTTCCCAATAGTGTATTGCATATAGCCTTTGTGTTCCCCGATTACTTCGCCTTTAGCGTTTTTGACTTTTCCTGTTTGCTCGACTTGTTCGTATTTTTTTAGTATATCAATATAATCACTTTCCACAAAACAAATTTCTTGGGAATCTTTATAAGTTTCAAGCGTGCCTAAAAATGGCAACATTTTTAGCGCAATGGGTTTAATATCGCTTTTTTTACGCCCACCAAGTGGAAAGATAATGGAATTTATAGAATCTTGACTGAGCGCGTAGAGAAAATAACTTTGGTCTTTGGTGGAGTCAAAGGCTTTTTGGATTCTCTTTATACCATTATAATCACAGATTCTCGCGTAATGCCCTGTGGCGATAAATTCCGCACCAAAGCCCTTTGCTTTTTCAAAAGCCAATCCAAATTTGATATGTGGATTACAAATAGCGCAGGGATTGGGTGTTTCTCCTCGCTTGTATGCCGCGATAAATTCCTCATATACGATTTGTTTAAACTCGCTTTGTGCCTCGATAATATGAAATTCTAACCCCAAATGTTTAGCGACTTTTTGGCAGTTTGCGATAAAGACTTGGTGTTTTGCCTCTTTGTCGTGCAATTTTAGATAAATGCCAATTACCTCATAGCCTTGCTCTTGCAATAAATGCGCACAATACGAGCTATCTACACCGCCACTCATTAAAAGTGCCACTTTTTTTTTCATTCATATTCCTTTGTTGTTTCAATGTTGTAGAGTTGCATTACAATAAATGGGCTTGGATTGTAAAATATTAAAGTAAATCTTGCTCGCCTAAAGCCTAAATCTTATAGCGCAAAGAGATTTTGTGCTATAATGCGAGATTTTGGAACAACAAAACAATAACAGGATAACTAAAATGATTTTAGAGCACGAGTTGCCTCAGGGTAGCAAGTTGTATTTTGGCAAATCCGCAAAGATTAAGCGCAATATAGAATCTTTAGCGGTAGAAATGCTACATAAAGAAGATTACAAAGAGATTGCTACGCCTACTTTTAGCTTTCTAAGCCATCAAGATGATTTTTCAAATCGCGATATGATTCGCATAAGTGGGGAGGAAAATCATCAAATTGTTTTGCGTTATGATAGCACCATTGATGCGATGCGCCTTATTACCAAGCGTATCGCACGAAGCTCAAGCCATAAAAAATGGTTTTATATCCAGCCTGTGTATGATTATCCCACCACAGAAATCCATCAAATTGGCGCGGAAAGTTTAGAATCTACATCGCTCACGCCCATTATTGAGCTTTCTACAAACATCATTAGTGCGTTTGATTTGCACCCTACTTTGCAAATTTGTAATCAAAAAATCCCCTTGCTCTGCGCTAAACACTTAAATGTGGATATTGAGTTTTTTAGCTCGCCAAATATAGAATCTATTGCCAAAAAGGCACATTTTCTCCAAGAGCTTGTAGAAGTGCATAGCAAACAAGACATTCAAAAGTGCCTTAACAATGTGCCAAATTTCCTTACCAATGAATTGCAATCAATGCTTGAGTGCGTGCAATCTTGCACTTATGAGCACATTATTTTTTCTCCATTGTTGTATGCGCCGGGAGGATATTATGAGGATTTGTTTTATAGAATGTTTTTAGATAACCAGATTCTTGTTATTGGTGGGCGTTATGTGATTTCAGATACGCCATCTTGTGGTTTTGCGATTTATACGGATAATGTCGTAGAGAATCTTTTAAAGATTGATTAGAGGTGAAGTATGGCAGATTTGGTTGTTGGGATTCAGTGGGGCGATGAGGGCAAGGGCAAGATTGTAGATTTGCTCGCTAAAGAATATGAATATGTCGTGCGCTGTGGTGGCGGGCATAATGCAGGGCACACTATCGTTTATAATGGCACAAAATACGCCCTGCATTTAATGCCATCAGGGATTCTCTACCCACATTGTAAAAATATCATTGGCAATGGCGTGGTGATTAACCTTAAAGCACTTTGTGAAGAAATGGCAAATTTTGGAAGCATAGAGCAGTTACAAGGGAGATTGTTTATAAGTGATAAGGCGCATATCATTTTGCCTATGTATGAAGTGATTGATAAAGCAAAAGAGTCTTTTAAGCAAAAAGACGCTATTGGCACTACGGGTAAGGGCATAGGACCAGCCTATACGCAAAAAATCGCACGAAATGGCATTCGCGTCATTGATTTATACAATCCGCAAGTGTTACAAGCAAAAGTGCAAATTATCGTTAATGATTATGCGTTGTTGCAAGAAACATATAATTTTAGCTTGCCTAGCGTGGATAGCATTATGAAAGAATTGCGTGAGTATGCGCAAACAATTACCCCGCTTGTGAGCAACACCACCGAGCTTTTATGGGAGGCACAAGACCGTGGCGCAAAGATTCTGTGTGAAGGCGCACAGGGGAGTATGCTTGATGTAGAGCACGGCACTTATCCTTTTGTAACAAGCTCTAACACTTTGGCTTCAGGGGCGTGTAGTGGGAGCGGTCTTGCGCCAAAGGACTTAAAGCGCGTTATTGGGATTGTAAAGGCGTATTGCACGCGAGTTGGCAATGGGGCATTTCCAACCGAAGATTTGGGCGCAGATGGCGAGTATTTGCGCTCTAAGGGAGCAGAGTTTGGCACGACTACGGGGCGAGCACGCCGTTGTGGGTGGTTTGATGCCTTAGCGGTGAAGTATGCTTGCAGGCTCAATGGTTGTGATGAACTTGCTGTGATGAAACTTGATGTTTTTGATGGGTTAGATTCTATTAAGGTTTGCACGGCATACCAACAAAATGGCAAGCACATTCACTCTATGCCCACAGATTTTAGCGATATTACTCCCGTCTATACAGAATTACGCGGTTGGGATAGCGTGCAGGGCATTAGAGAGTTTAACAAACTTCCTAAAAATGCGAAAGAATATATTGCATTTTTAGAGAATCTCATCGGGGTAAAAATTTCATTTATCTCTACAAGTCCTGAGAGAGAAGATATTATTACAATCTAAACATTAAAAGATTTGGAGGTATAATGAGGACACCATACTCACCATTAGTGGATATGAGAAAAACCGCACTCACCAACCACGAACATAAAATGATGCAAAATACTTTTGCTATCAATCAAACGCAGGGCCAAATTGATGCGCTTAATGCCGAAATCGCTATGATTAGATTCCCAGAATCTGGGGAATATAGCGCGTATAAAGCAATTTCTTATACGAAAAATACATTATTGCTTGAATTAGATTCTTTGCTTGGCGAGCTTGCTAATCTTAAGGCACAAACAAAAGTCCTACAAGAAGAATACAGAGTGCTTAATATCGAATATGAAAAAATGCAATACCTTGAGACAAGGGAAATGGAGCGCAAAATGAAAAAACAAAAAAAATCACAGCAAAGAGCAAATGATGAAATGTCTATTTTACTGTATAGCAAAAAAGGGGGGATATTATGAGGTCTTATATCAAGCACATAGGATTATTAGGGATAGCGAGCGCAAGTGTCTTTGGCGCACCTGCAAATAACACAAACTTGCTTGATTGCAATATAATCTTTGAGCAACGCAAAGGTGAAATACGACAAGAATTGCAAGCCATTGATGAGCGACAACAAGCATTGCAAGTTTTGCAAAATGCCACCCAAGTCTTTTTAGACGAAAAGGCGCGCAAACTTCAGGCTCAAGAAAAAAATATTGATGAAAAAATCATCGAATTCCAAAAGGCAAAGGAATTCGCCCAAGCAGAGTTCAAAGCTCAAAGTGAGCAAGTAAGTCTTGATATGAAAGCAAGAGAAGAGTATGTCCAAGAGCTTATAGCGCGCAATGAGGAATTGCTAGAGAAGATTCAAAAAGTCAGCAATGATAAAGTTATCCAAACTTATATCCAAATGAAAGACGCCAAATCCGCTGCAATTATCTCGCAAATGAGCGAAGATGAGGCTGTGGAAATCCTCTCTAATATGGATTCTAAAGATATGGGAAAAATCCTTGCTAAAATGGACGACCAAAAAGCCGCAGCCATTACACAAAAAATACGCAACCCAAACGCTAAAAAGCCAGATGAGCTTCCAAAAAGCCCAGATGTGCCACAAATTGATATGAATGAAAATACAGATATTCCTAATGTAAGCACTTTGTCAAATGAATCAGAAAATGAGCAAGACAATGCAAATGAGCCCCAGCCCCAAGATTCTACGCAAGAAAATCCACAAGGACTCTAAACAATAAGGAATCATAATGGCAAGTTTGGTGTTAATAAGTATAAACTCTCCACTCATAGCAGGTTTGTATGAAAATAATACACTCATAAAACACTACGAAATACAAGGACACACAAGTGCCGCGCTAAATAGTCTTTTTGGCGATATTTTTGCGTCTCATATAATTATAGATTCTATCTTTTATGCCAAGGGACCGGGGCGATATAGCGCGCTTAAAAGCACGCATATTTTTTTACACACATTGAGCGTTATTAAAGGATACGCGCTTTTTAGCACTCAAAGTTTTTATTTTAATGATAATGCACCTATCCACGCTTTTGGGGAAAATTATTTTATGCAAGAAAATGGTAAAATCGTGCTTAAGAGTGCGAGCGATAGCAATGTTTCTTTCGCACAAAATGGATTTTGTTTGCCAGCAGTGCTTAATCCACAAGATTTTGATAGGCAAAATGAACCACTTTATATTTTGCCACCTGTGTGATTGTAGGGGGAGCGTATGTTAAAAATTATTGTGCCTGCCACAAGTGCGAATCTAGGACCGGGCTTTGATAGTTTGGGGTTAGCCTTAGGGTTGTATAACACGATTGAAATTACACCATCTGTGATTACGAGCGTGCAAATAACGGGCGAGGGCAAAAATTCTACACATTTAAGAACACACAATGTCTTTGTAAAAATTTTTAATCAAATTTTGGCGCGATATAATGTAAGGGCGGAATGCAAATTTTTATTTCATAACGAGATTCCTGTGGCGCGTGGGCTTGGTTCTAGTTCCGCAGTGATTGTTAGTGCGATTTATGCGGCTTTTTTGTTTATGAATCGTCCCATTGATAAGCAAGAGATTCTCAATATCGCCATAGAATATGAAAAACACCCAGACAATGTTACTCCCGCTGTATTTGGGGGATTTAATGTAGCGATTTTAGAATACAATGACCTTCCCAGAAGGACCAAAATCCAATTTAGACAAAATGTTGTCCATATTCACGCGCCTATTCCTAGCGAGATTCGCGCGGTGGTTGTCGTGCCTAATAAAAGTATGAATACCAAACTCTCAAGAAAAGCCCTTCCAAAACTCTACAATGCCAAAGATTGTGTGTTTAATCTCTCTCACGCTTCGCTTTTAAGTGCGGCGTTTCTCACGCACGATTGGGATAAACTCGCCATCGCAAGTCGCGATAAACTTCATCAAAACGCTAGAATGAAAAATTTTCCAATTTTGTTTAAGATTCAGAGCATTGCCTTGCAAAACGGCGCGCTTTTAAGCACATTAAGTGGTTCTGGTTCATCAATTTTAAGTATTTGCCACGCTCAATCAAGCAAACATTTAGCACAGATTCTCTCCCAGCATTTCCCTAAATACAAGGTTTTAGAGCTAGGCTTTGATAATGAGGGTGTGCGAAGAGTGCAAAAAGTGTAAATTTAGTAAGGTTTTGGTATAATGGCAAAACAAGTGCGAATGTGTGTGGTTTGTAAGGCAAGATTTCATCAAAGCGAGCTCTGTCGATTGCAAGTAAAAAAGGACGCACAAAATCAATCCATTATAGGGTTTTTTAGTGGAGCGGGGCGGAGTTTTTATGTGTGTGAATCGTGCAAGGGCGCACCAAAAACACTTAAAAGTATTATGAAACGATTCAAAGCAATAAACGAAGATTTTAGCTTTGAGCGATAATGAAGTGCAATTTAGATTTGTAGGAGTAAAGAGAATATGGCAAAGGTTGAGAAGGTTCGATTAAGCGAAATCGGGCAAGAAGTTGGGAAAAGTGCCAAAGACGCATTTATAGCGGCAAAAGAACTAGAGATTGATGTAAAGACAGCTTCTTCTTCAGTTACCATTCAAGAGGCAGAGGTGATACTCAATTTTCTTATGACAGGAGAAAAGCCAGATTCACCCAAAGGAAAAGAATCACCAAAAACTCCCAAAAAATCTACGCCAAAAGAAAAAAAATCAACCAAAGACGAGGAGAGTAAAACTAAAAAAACATCTCCAAAAACGACAACCACGCCAGCCCAAGAACAAGAAAGTGTAGAATCCAACCCCCAACAAGAGCAAAAGCAATCCCAAGAGAAGAGCTCGCGTCCCCCAACCCCGCTAGGGTTGCGTATCGTGCGTAGAAATCAAGCACAAGAGGAGAGCCAACCAAAGCCAACCCCAAAGCCCAAGCAAAGTGTATTTATTAGTGCGCAAGAGCTTCTTAGGCAAACTGAAGATTCCCAAAATGCTACAAAAACCAAAAAGCCAAAGCCAAAATCTACTCCACAAAAGGCTCGCGATGGCGAACATACAATGGACATTAAAAGAGATATTGATTTTGAGCGCGATGAAGATGAGGAACAAAATGAAATTATGCTCCTTGATTTAAACGAACAACAACTGCGCGATGAAGATGAGGAAAATCGCATAAGGCAAGCCATCACTGATAGAGTGCAAGTGCATCGCAAAAGTCCGTGGATGAATGAGGGCTCTATACGAAGAGGAGGCAAAAAGCCTAAAAAATACACGCAAAAAGAAGAGAAAAAAGAGCTTCAAAGTGTGATTTCTATCCCGCAAGAAATCCGCGTGTATGAATTCGCCGAACGCTCGGGCAGAGAGCTTAAAGATGTGATAAAAGTGCTTTTTAATTTGGGTGTAATGGCGACAAAAAATGATTTTTTGGATAAAGATTCTATTGAAATTTTGGCAGAAGAGTTCAATATACAAATCAATATTATTGATAAAATGGCTGATTTGGTGGATATTTATGAGGAAAGTGCCACAGATTCTAACTTAAAAGAGCGACCTCCTGTGGTAAGCATTATGGGGCATGTAGACCACGGGAAAACTTCATTGCTTGATTATATCCGCAATTCTCGAATCGCAAGTAAGGAAGCAGGCGGGATAACCCAGCATATTGGCGCATATATGGTGGAAAAAAATGGCAAACATATTAGCTTTATCGACACGCCCGGACACGAAGCCTTTAGTAGTATGCGTGCAAGAGGTGCGCAAGTAACCGACATTGCAATTATTGTCATTGCTGCTGATGATGGTGTCAAACCCCAAACTATTGAAGCACTCAACCACGCGAAATCTGCTGGAGTGCAGATTATCATCGCTATGAATAAAATGGATAAGCCAAATGTCAATCCAGATAAACTAAAAGCAGAATGCGCAGAGCTTGGATTTACACCCAATGATTGGGGTGGAGAATATGAATTTATCCCTATTTCTGCTAAGAGTGGCGAGGGTGTAGATTCTTTGCTTGAGACTATTTTAATCCAAGCCGAAGTGCTTGAGCTTCGTGCGAGATTTGAAGGAAGGGCGAAGGCCATCGTGTTAGAGGGTAGTTTGGAAAAAGGAAGAGGTCCTGTGGCAAGTGTAATTGTCCAAAGCGGTGTGCTAAAAACGGGTGATTGCGTGGTGGCTGGCACTGCTTTTGGGAGAATCCGCGCGATGAGTGATGATATGGGCAAAACAATCACCACACTCACACCCTCAAGCGTGGCGCAAATTGTGGGATTATCAGAAGTGCCAAGTGCTGGGAGCGAGTTGATTGTGGTTGAGAGCGATGCGAAAGCACGCCAATACGCGCAAAAACTTGCTTTATATTTGCGACAAAAAGAACTCAGCAAAAGCACAAAGGTTACTTTTGAAGAGCTTGGAGATATGGTGGCAAAGGGTTCACTTAAGGCTCTGCCAATTATCATCAAAGCAGACACGCAAGGAAGCCTTGAGGCAATTAAAACAAGCCTTGAAAAACTTAGTAATGATGAGGTGTATATCAATATCATTAGCGCAGGTGTGGGTGGGATTACCGAAAGTGATGTGAGCTTAGCAAGTGCGAGTGAAAATAGCTTTATACTAGGTTTTAATGTTCGTCCAACGGGTAGCGTAAAGGCAAAAGCAAAAGAACTTAGCGTAGAAGTAAAAACCTATTCTATCATTTATGCCCTTATTGAGGATATACAAGGGCTTATCTCTGGTATGATGAATCCAACTATCACAGAGGAAAACACAGGGCAAGCCGAAGTCAAAGAAACCTTTACTATTCCAAAAGTTGGCACGGTGGCAGGTTGTATGGTGGTAGATGGTAAGATTGAACGCGGCATTAAAGTGCGCCTAATCCGTGATGGCGTGGTGGTGCATACAGGGCAAATTGCTTCACTTAAGCGATTCAAAGATGATGCCAAAGAAGTGGCTAAGGGCTATGAGTGTGGCATAATGCTAGAAAATTACAATGATGTAGCTGTGGGCGATGTGTTTGAAACATTTAGAGAAGTCGCTCACAAGCCCAAAATCTAAAATACATTTGCGCTCATATCCCACATCGGCACAAACACTCCTAATGCCAAAAGCACAATGAGCCCACCCATAAGAATACTAAGTAGTGGCTCTAGCATTTTTAAGGCATAGTCGGTTTGCTCGTTGATTTGTTCTTGGAGATTCTCATATACCTTTTTTAGCATAACGCTCAATTTAGCACTTTTTTCTCCAGCACTAATAAGAGCGATATTTATCCCATCTAGCAAGTCTAGCGCGACTATGGCTTGACTTAGGCTTTGCCCGCTTTTAATGCGCTCTAGCACTTCTTTAAACCTTGCCTTTAGCGCGGTATTTTGGACAATGTCGCTTGATAAGTTGAGGGCTTCATCAAGTGGCATTGCGCCCTGCAAGCAACAAAATAGCGAAAAGCAAAAACCTTGTGATTCTCGTAATTTATGGAGTTTGCCAAAAAACACCACGCGCAAAAAAATACTATCAAAAGCGAATCTTATATTTTCATTGCTTTTATATAAAGCACTTAAAATAGCTATCCCCCCACATAAAGCCACGCCAAACACTACCCCAAACACACTGAAAAAATCATACACCCAAAGCATTAGTCTTGTATAAATAGGCAAACTTACTCCAAGCTCTTCAAAGAGCATTACAAATGGTGGAATCACAAACCAAATAATGGCAAAAAACGCAAATATCATACTCACAAAAAGCATAAATGGATACATAAGTGCCTGCTTCGTTTTAGAAGCATTTTGTGCGCGTTTTTGGAAATAAATGCTTAGTGTATTGAGCACTACGGCTAGATTCCCACTTTTTTGCCCTATGCCGACAATCACACAGCTAAATTCACCAAAAACATTTTTATGGCGCAAGAGTGCTTCACCTAAGTTAAGCCCGCTTTTTACGCTTGTATGCAAATCTACAAGTATGCGCTCAAGTCTTTTGTTTTGACTTTGAATGGCACTAATGCAATCAAGTAGCGGGATACCAGATTCTATAAGCACGCTAAATTGGGTAAAAAATATATGCAAGTCTTTAGGAGTAATGTTTTGAAATCGCTCTAACATAGCTAGCCTGCCTTAGCACACTCTATAAATTTCATCAATACTACAAAGCCCCTCACTTAATACACGCTCAATGCTTTGCTTTAGGCTTATCATAGGGATTTTTCTGTGTTTATCTCCATTAAGAAATGCCTTAAACTCCTCACTTTGGGGGAGCACTTCACTAAGCAAAATTCTCCCACTAAACCCGCTATTATTGCAATACGGACACCCTCTAGCCCGAAAGAGTGTATCTGGCAGGGTGAGATGAGCACAAAGACTTGCGTATATTTGCTCGTTGTATTCATTATAAAAGTCTTTTTTGACTTCTATTTTGCAGTGGTGGCAGAGCTTGCGTGCCAATCGCTGTGAAATGAGAAGGAGCAAATTTTGCGATAAAGTCTCAATCCTACCACCTAATGCTAAAATTCGCTCTAGCGCACCAAGCGTATCATTAGCGTGCAAAGTGGCAAAAATAAGATGTCCTGTGAGTGAGGCTTGCAATGCAGATTCTAGCGTTTGGGAATCACGGATTTCTCCTATCATCATTACATCGGGGTCTTGGCGTAATGCTCCGCGTAGAGCCTTTTGAAAACTGAAATTATATTCTTCATTAAGCAAGACTTGAATAAGTCCATCTATGCGGTATTCAATGGGGTCTTCAAGGGTGATGATTTTTTTGCTTTTATCGTTAATGCAATCAAGCATTGCATAGAGCGTGGTGCTTTTACCACAGCCTGTGGGACCTACGAGCAAAATAACACCGCTTGATTTATATAGCTCTTTTTTAATAAGGTGCAATGATGGTGTATCAAAGCCAAGTTTATGGATTTGTAATCCCTTCGCGCTCTTTGCTAAGATTCTAATCACTAGACTTTCTCCTCCAATATTTGGCATTGAAGAGAAGCGAAAGTCAAATTCTTCGCCATTAAAGACTTTAGAGAATCTCCCATCAAGAGAGCGTCTATTTTCACTCATATCAAGTTTGCACTCTAACTTTAATCTTGCAGAAAGCACGGCAAAGATTTCCTGCGATAGCTCAAAACTTTTTACCAAAATGCCATCAATGCGATTACGAATGATACCACCATTGGCGTTAAGCTCAATGTGAATGTCGCTAGAGTGTGATTGTAAGGCGTGCAACAAAATAAAATCAAGCAATTCTACAATTTCTTTGCTATTTTGTTCTGCGTTGTGTGGTTTGGGTATGGGGGTTGATGAGAGATTTGCAGGAGTATCTGTAAGCATTGCAAGCCTAGAGCGCAGATTCTTGCTTAGCACGATAAACTTTGCATAATCCCTCGCCTTTTGGTAAAAAAACGAAAAGTCCTTTATTTGCTCGCATTCAACGCATAAATGTGGAAACTTCTTTTGCAAGTGAAATAAAATGGTTTGTTGTTTTTTTGCACCTGTGGAATCTAGCGCGATTTTTATGCTTGTCTCATCGATGTTATAAGCAAAACAGCGCATTTTATCCACAAAGCTAAATTCAAGCGCACCAAAGGCGTTAAAATCAATTTGTTCTAAAACTTTCATACACATTTATTCATCATTTGGCTCGTTTTCACGCGCTTCATCTTCAAGTGGCAATGGAGCAAACTCTTCATTATGCTGGGTTTGACTTATTGTAGAATCTATTTCTATGGTTTCTTGCTTTGGAATAAGTGGAGTGAGGATTTGAAATCCATCTAACCCAGAATCTAGTGCGACCTTATCACTTGGATTCATAATTTTTGGCGAGATGACAATAACCATTTCTTTGGTGTTTTGCACATTTTTTCTCCAACTAAAGAAGTATTTTAATAGCGGAATTGAGCCTAAAATAGGAAGTTTTTTGGTGGTTTTTGTCTGTGTTTTATCAATGAGCCCGCCAAGCACGATTCGCTGTCCATCTTGGAGTGCGACAAGAGAAGAGAGGTGCTTGGTAGAGAGATTTGGCGGTGCAGATAGCGCGGTGGTTTGACTTTCTACTGAGCTGTCTTTTGTCTTGGTAATGGAGGGATTGATTTTTAAGATAATGCGATTATTTTGAATGCTAGGCGTTACATCAAGCAAGATTCCAGCAAACACTGAAGGATAGGCTTGCGAGGCATTTTGCACAGAAGTGCCTTGAGTGGTGGTTTGATAAGTGGTGCTTTGAGAATAGCGCAATACACTCCCCACGCTAATGATAGCAGGTTGATTATTAAGGGTTAGCACTTTTGGATTAGAGACAGATTCTACTTTGCCATAAGTTTGTAAAAACTCTACAATACGCTCAATGCTTACCCCTTGAGAGAATATATTGATTGCATAGCCATTACCAGAATCGCTAAGCACGCCAGAGCTAGCACCATTTTCACTGCTTGGTGTAAGAGTGGAGAGATTTGTAAGGTTAAAAAACTGCTCCCAATCTATCCCATAAGTGCTTGAATCTGTGTGCTCGACATTAAAGATATTCACATCAATAAGCACTTGAGATTGCATTTTTACCGCTAAGGATTCTAAATACTTTTCCACCCTGCTTATTTGTGTAGAAGTGCCCGTGATAGTGAGAAGTCCAGCACCTTTGTTGATGATAATGTCTTTTTGTTGCTCGTTTGGCTTTTGGATTGTAGGGATATACCAATCTCCGGGTCGATAGGCAATATTATAGATTTCATTCTCAAGTTCGCCCCAAAAGTCCATCTCATCAATGGAGTAGATTTTTGTCCCACTTTTGCCCGTGCTAAGAGTATGCCCTGCAGCCTTGTTGAGTGCCATTTTGTGCGCTTGAGAATCTTGGGGTAGCAATCCCGCATTTTGATAGTTTGAGTAGTTTGATAGGGTGTTATAGCTATTTAGGTTAGTTTGAGAATCTTGGGAGAAAAAGACATCAGTGTTACTTGAGCCTACACGCGCAGTGGAAATATAGTTAATCGCAAAGGTTTTGGTTTGCAATCCCCAAATCTTCACCACATTTTGGTTAAGTTCGTATTGTATATCGTTTTCTTTTAAAAGCACCTCCAGCACTTGCTCTAAGTTAGCTTTGTGGAATTTTAGTGCCATTTTTTTGGTGCTAAGGAGCTCAAGTGCTACATCTTGCGCATATACGACGCTCACACTGCATTCTGTGGCAATTTGGTGTAAAATTTTGGCTGGTTCGGTGTGTGCGCTTAGAGTAATATCGCAGGCAAAAGTATTTACAAAACATAAACTAACAATATTCATTGATTTTTTGAGAATCCATTTCAAACTATCGTGCGACAAAATCCCCTCCATTGGATTAAAGTTTTTCATTCTTAAAATCATTTATAAACAAAAAATATTCCAATTTCGTCCAAATTTATACAATATAAAATAATTTTGTAATTATATTTAGAGATTTTGGCTTTTTAAGATATGTTAGCAAATGCTTAAATATGGCAGACTTCTTTATAAAATGTCGCATTTCGCCACTTCGCAGACAAAAATCATCTCTTTGTGGTTGCTAAATTCTGTCTTGCCCGTGCTAAATGCTTTGAAATCAAATTCGTATTTGTGGGTTGTGCCGTGAGTTTGCAAAATCTGTGTGATTTGCTCTAATGAAATTTTGTTTTGGCTTAAGATTTAAGCGTTTAAGTTTATTTTTGCTATAATGCCAAGTTGCTATTATACTCCAAAGGAATACAATGACAGCAAGGTTAGCTTATAGAGAATTATCGCAAAATATTCAACGCTTCCCCATTGACGATATAGAAAAAAGCATAGCCAAATACGCTATTGAAACAATAAATCTAAATCATACAGAGCTAAACTTATTTGCTAATAACTATAATGAATCCATTGTAAGTATTTTGCGGGACAATAAAACACCGATTTGCTTTGATATGCTTAATGTTTTGTTTGAAAATCTGCTTGATAAAAATAAAAAAACTGAACTTGGCATCATATTTACCCCGAAATACATTACCGACTTTATTTGCAAAGAAACTTTTTCTAAGTTTGATAGCTTAAATGAAATTAAAATCATAGACCCTTGCTGTGGGTGCGGAATATTTCTTATATCTGCCATTGAGATAATAAAAAAACAAACCCAAAAAAGCATAAAAGACATTATTAAAAATCAAATTTTTGGGCTAGATATTGATAAAGAAAATATCAAAAAAGTGGTTTTACTTTTGAAAATTATGGGTTTATTACATAATGAAAACATAGAAGATTCTGATATAAATATAAAGTGTTGCGATAGTTTAGCGACAAATTGGAATCAAATATTTGATACGCAGTTTGATTGTATAATCGGCAATCCTCCCTATGTAAATCCGCATTCTTTACCAAAACAACAGGCAATATTTTTGAAACAAAACTTCAAAACAACAAGTAGTGGTGTTTTTAATATTTTTTACGCATTTATTGAGCTAGGCATAAAATTTCTAAAGCCAAATGGATTTTTATCATATATTGTGCCAAATAATTTTTTTACCATTAGTGCTGCAAAAACATTGAGAGATTTTATAGAACCTTATCTTTGTGAGTTGATTGATTTTAAAGACAATATGATTTTTAAGCCGACAAGGACATATAACGCAATCATAACTCTCACACACAATGAAAACAATCATATAAAATATACAGACATAGAAAAAACTTCCAACATACAACATCGCCTTAACAATATTACATACAAAATGTTAGATAAAAACGATATTTTTGCGGATAAATGGAGGTTTTTAGATTTTAGCGTGGAGGAAAATATCAAAAAAATTGAAAATCAATTTTTTGTATTAAAACCTTTTATAAATACAGGTATTGCCACACTAAAAGATGAAGTATATCGAGTGGATTTTGATGGGGAAATATTTTTTAAAAAATTTAATGGCAAAAAATATATTATAGATTTTCAGCTTATAAAACCCATTTATAAAATTCCAGAGATTAAAAATTCAAAACAAAACGGATATTTTATATTTCCATACACAATCAAAAATAATGTAGCTGTGATTATAGATGAAGCCACAATGCAAAACAAATTTAGCAATACATATAACTATCTATTAGCACGAAAATATGAATTAGATTTACGAGATAAAGGCAAAACAAATCCTGTGTCTTGGTATGCTTATGGACGCACGCAGGGACTAAATAAATATGGCAAAAAATTGCTTTTTAGCACTTTTGGAGCAAAACCTAGCTTTATGCTTATTGAGGATAAAACAGCATTATTTTGCAATGGATATGCCGTATTTGAAAATGACATTATAGAATTAGAGATTTTACAAAAAGTGCTAAATTCTCGTCTTGTTGAGTATTATATTAAACACACAAGTTATCAAATTGAGGGCGGATATTATTGCTACCAAAAAAAATACCTTGAAAAATTTAGTATCCCTTATTTCGATTCAAAAGAAAAAGAATTTTTACTAAAAGCCAAACAAAGCGATATTGATACATTTTTGCTTGATAAATATGAGGTAGTTTTGTAATGTTTGTATATCACTTTTTGCAAGAATTTAAAAGTTACCTTGAAAATGCCATTTTACAAAATGGCGAAAAAGGCTTTAGCGACATTATACGGTCGCAAAAACCGATAAATTGTATCCACGAAATTATCAAGCAAGATTTGGTTAAAAATGGCGTTGCAGAAAACAATATTTTTCCACCTCTGCATAGCTCAAAACCAGAAATCAAACTAGCAGGTTTTTTAAAGCAAAAAGACCAAGATATTTGCGTTACTCCAAATAATATTCCTAAAGACAAAATCCTTATAAATTGGGGACCATTAAGTTTTGAAAATAAAGAAGATATTTACGGTTTTGAGTTCTCTCAAAATTGTTTAGTAATCAATATTCGCTCCCAAATGCGAAGCATAGCCAAAAATACCGATACACTTTTTGAGAGGACATTTGCTGAAAGTCTTAACTTGCATATGCGCTATCCCAAAATGGTTTTAGGAGAATTTTATCTTATACCTATTAGGGAATATAGCCTTGAGTTATCAAAGAAAAAGCAAATAAGTTTTGAAGGCAAAATGACAAATATTGAAAAGTATATCTCATTTTTTAGTGCTATAAGTGGTAGAGATTCTGCTGACACAGATTTATGGAAATATGAAAAATGTTGTTTAATGATTGTGAATCTAGATTCGCAAAAACCATTTTTCTACAATAATAGCTATGAGCTAAAACACGATAATATTATTTCCAAAGATTTTCAACTAGAATATGCAGATATAGGTTTTAACTCGTTTATTGGGGATTTGTTAAAAATTTATGATGAGCGATTTTTGATTAGCAATATTAAAAACTAAACGATTAGTTTTATGTTGTAATATTTAGCACAAATCCTACCCAAATCGCCCTGCGATATAATCCCTTGTTTTTTTCTCTTTTGCTTCATCGCTAAAAATCACTTTGGTTTTGTTAAACTCCACCACTTCGCCTAGCCAAAAAAACGCCGTTTTATCGCTGATTCGCATTGCTTGTTGCATATTGTGCGTAACGATGATGATGGTGTATTTGGTGCGCAAATCTTTGACTAACTCTTCGATTTTTAGCGTAGAGATGGGGTCTAGCGCGCTTGTAGGCTCATCCATCAAAATCACTTCGGGGTTGATTGCTAGGGCGCGAGCGATACAAAGCCTTTGTTGCTGTCCTCCGCTTAGAGACAAAGCAGAATCTTGCAATCTATCTTTGATCTCATCAAAAAGTGCGACATTTTTTAGGCATTTCTCCACGATTTCATTAAGCTTATTTTTGTCCTTGATGCCGTGTGTTTTGGGACCAAACGCAAGATTTTCATAGATACTCATAGGAAATGGATTTGGCTTTTGAAACACCATTCCCACCTTTTTGCGAAGCAAATTGACATTATAATTTTTGTAGATATTTTTGTCGTTGAGTAAAATCTGCCCCTTAATCTTGCAACCCTCCACAAAGTCATTCATACGATTGAGGCTTTTTAGCAAAGTGCTTTTGCCACAGCCACTAGGACCGATAAAGGCAGAAATCTCATTTTCTTGCAACTCCAAATTGATATTTTTTAGCGCACGAAAATTGCCGTAATACAGATTCATATCCTTGATTTTAAACGCCACGCCCATTTTTCTCTCCTTATTTTGTTTGGTATCCACGATTTATTGTCATATTGAGGCTTTGAAAAAGCCGAAATATCTCTAGATTCTAGAATGTGCATAGAGATACTTCGGGCTTTGCCCTCAGTATGACAAGCCATAGATTGCCACGCTCACGCTTTGCGCTCGCTCGCAATGACAATGCAATTTCTCTCTCCTTATTTTTGCAGTTTTTTCACTGCGAGGTTTGAGAGCAGGTTTATCCCCACCACGACAAAAAGCAAGATTACCGCTGTGGCATACGACTGCTCGATATAAAGCCCCTCGCTTAAAAGCGCGTAGAGATGCACGCTTAATGTCCGTCCAGAATCTACCGCAGAAGCCACCTTTGCCACGCTCCCAGAAGTATAAAGCAATGCCGCGCTCTCCCCGATAATGCGCCCAACGCCTAAAATCACCCCGCTTAAAATCCCGCTTAACGCGCAGGGCAACACCACGACAAAAATCGTTCGTAGTTTCCCCGCACCTAGCGCGAAGCTCCCCTCTTTGTAGGCACTAGGGACGGATTTGAGCGATTCTTGTGTGGCGGTTAAAATCAAAGGCAAAATCATCACCGCGAGTGTAAGTGCGCCCGATAGCATACTCACGCCCATTTTGAAATAGATGACAAAAGCTAAAAATCCAAAAAGCCCATACACAATGCTAGGAATCCCCACTAGCACTTGTGAAGCGAGGTTTATCACGCCCACCACCGCGCTATTTGGCTTGGCGTATTCTTGTAAGAAAATCGCCCCAAAGATTCCAAAAGGAAGGGCAAAGCACAGCGACAACGCAATCATAAAAAGCGTGTTGATAATCGCAGGTGTCATCGAAGCATTTTCACTCGAATACTCCCACTCAAAGAGTTCCGCGCTTAAATACGGAATGCCTTTTAGCAAAATGTAGCCAACGATAAGCGCGATTGTGGCGAGTGTGAATCCCACGCCCACAAACATAATCCCCCGTAAAAACAGCGAGAGAAAATCCTGCGCCTTTATGGTGGCTATCATTTGCTTGTCGATTTTGTCTCTAAATCCCATTTAATCGCCCCTTTTTAGATTTTGCTTGTCATTGCGCTTACAATGACAAAAACACATTGTCATATTGAGGTTTCGCTAGAAACCGAAATATCTCTAGATTCTAGAATGTAAAAAGAGATACTTCGAGCTTTTGCTCTTAGTATGACAATGGAGCGTGTAAGCCCTACGCCCTTTTCTTTATTGCCAAAAAACACGCGTTTATCAGCAAGATAAACACAAACAGCACCGCACTTGAAGCAATGAGCGCGTCTCTGTGAATCCCGCTTGCGTATCCTAGCTCTAGCACGATATTTGTCGTCATCGTCCGCACGCCATCGCTTATGCTTTGTGGTATCACGGGTTGATTCCCCGCGATTACGATTACCGCCATAGCCTCACCGATTGCCCGTCCTATGCCTAAAATCACACTTGCCAAAATCCCACTTTTTGCATCACGCAACACCACAAAAAACACCGCCCGCTCCACACTCGCCCCTAGCGCGATTGCGCCCTCAAAGTAGCTTTTACTCACCGCTTCAATGCTGCTTTTTGACACCAAAATTATGGTGGGTAAAATCATCATTGCAAGTAGCACAGACGCACTTAAAAGCCCCTTGCCATTTGTCTCAAAGATTTGGGAGAAAAACGGCACAACCACAATAAGCCCAAAAAATCCATACACAATACTAGGAATCCCAGCCATTAGCTCAACCAATGGCGTTACATAGCGATTTTGTCGCGAAAAATACGCTAAATACACCGCGCACAAAATCCCAAAAGGCACGCCAAAGGCAATCGCTAATCCCGTTACGAACACACTCCCCACAATCATAGGGAAAATCCCAAAGACTTCATTGAGTGGCTGCCACACATCGCCTAAAAGAAAGTCGCTAACGCCTATGCGATAAATCGTAGGAATCGCATTGCCAAACAAAAACACGCAAATCACAATAACCGCGAGGATACACACAATCGCGCTAAAGCCAAACATTACGCGCATTATGGATTCTAAGCTACAACACTCACGCGCAAATTGCTTTGCTTTTGGTGCGTTTTGGTGATGTTTGTGGGCTAAAAATCTCTGCAAGATTTTGCCCTGCTGTTTGAGCGTTTTTTTCTTTTTTGGCATTTTGGATTCCTAGTTTGTGTCAATTTTTCTGCTTTTATAATTTGTCATATTGAGCGCAAGCGAAATATCTCTAGATTCTAGAATCTTCTCTTTAGAGATACTTCGATTTTGCAAGCAAAATCTCAGTATGACAAAATCCCCCGTCATTGCGAGAAGTCGCGCTTTTAGTGGCGACTTCGTGGCAATCCACCCACTCCCTAGCCCCCTCTTCGCAAGGCGGGGAAGAAAAAAGTCCCTCCCCTTGCGGGAGGGATTTAGGGAGGGGGATTTTGTTTGCCAAAGCAATCCCGCTTTGTCATCGCTTAGTAACGACAAAGTCTTACTTCACTTCTTCCCATTTGGTAACTTTTCCGCTAAAAATCTCTTTGACTTGCTCCTTGCTTAAGCTAGTGATTTTGCTTTGTGGATTGACTATCACGGCTAGCCCATCGATTGCTAGCACTTCGGCTTTTAGCCCTGTGCTTAGCTCGCTCTCTTTTAGCTCACGGCTTACCATTCCTATGTCTGCGATTCCTTGCAGGACAGAGTTTATCCCTGTGGTAGAATCTGATTGCAAAATCTCAATATTTACGCTTGGATTTTGCGCTTTATAGGCTTCTTTGAGCTTTTCCATTAGCGGGGTAATCGAGCTTGAGCCTGCTACTACGATTTTGGCATTTTGGATTTTACCACTTAGCTTTTTGCTCGCTACTTTTTTGACATCGAGCGGAATGTATCCCGCCTTGCTAATCACTTCAGCATTTGCCTTGCTAAAGTCTAAAAAATCCCGCACCAACGCGAGTTTCTCTCCGCTTAAGCCCTTCGTTACGACATTAAATGGACGCGAAATCGTGTATTTTTTAATCTTAATGTTTGCTACACTTGGTTCAACGCCATCGATTTGCACGCCTTTTACCATTGGTTTTAACGAGCCTAGCGAGACATAGCCTATGGCGTTTTTGTCCTTTGCGATGCTTTGAAGCATTACAGCGGTGGAGTTTGTAATCTCTGCTTTTAGTGTCGTGGTATCGACTTTTTTATCGCCCTTTTTCTCCAAAAGCCCAAAAATCTCCACAAATGCCCCGCGCGTGCCCGAGCCATCTTCACGCGAGATAACATTGATTTTGCCTGTTTGTTCTGCCGCTTTTAGGCTATTTAAACCAAAACACATTGCTACTAAGGCGATTAAGCCCACCATTTGCGCGATTTTTGTTAATTTTACAATCGCTTTCATCATTTGCTCCTTTTTGTTTTAAGATGTTGCGAAGTTTGCGTAAATGCTAGCAAACGCGATATATCGCGCTTAGATTGCAATACACAACCAACACGAGCGAAATCATAACAACGCAATGTAAGAGCAATACACAGGGTTTTGTAAAATCTTTGTAAAATCTGCTTTTGCCAGAGATTTTGGATAAGAAAAAAGGCTAAAATTTCAACCAATCCTACGAATGTCAAAAAAAAAGCAAAACATAAAAAATGGAGGAAAAATGGCGCAAGATACACTGCTAACGCACAATATAGGGCAAAATAAAACCCAAAACGCCTATAATCAAAACGGGCTACAAAATAGCGCGCAAGAGGGCAATCCCGCGACAAAAAAGACGCAATATAACACCCAAAATCAAAACACTTTGCCAAACACGCAAAATCCCGCAACAGACAAGACACATAACGGGCAAAATCTTATCTATATCTTAGAAGATGATGAGCATATCGCCGAGCTCGTAGCCTACGCGCTCAAAAATCAGAATTTAAATTCTATGATTTTTGAAGATTCGAGCAGTCTTTATCAAGCCCTAAAGAGCGAGATTCCAAAGGTGCTTGTGTGTGATATTATGCTGCCAAATGAGAGTGGCTTAGAAGTGATACAAAAACTGCGTGCAAACCCAAAAACAAGCGGAGTGGCTATCATCGTGCTTAGTGCGCTAGGAAGCGAGTATGATAAGATTAACGGGCTAGATTTGGGCGCAGATGACTATCTCACAAAGCCCTTTTCTGCCCTAGAGCTAATCGCACGCATAAAAGCCCTAATGCGCCGAAGCAACACTACTATGAAAAAGGGCGAAATCTTGCAATACAAAGGGCTAAAAATACAGCCAAACTCACACAAAATCAGTGTCGATGAGTCCCCATTGCACCTCACAAGCAAGGAATTTGAGCTCCTTCTCTTACTTTTTACCCACCAAAATAATATTTTTAGCAAAGATGAGTTGCTCGAATCTATCTGGGGATACAGCGTGGAAAACACGCGCACAGTGGATATGCACATAAGCTCACTTCGCACAAAGCTAGGGATTTATGGCAAATGTATCACCAATATTCGCTCTGTGGGGTATCGCTTTGATGAGGTTTTATAAACGCGTTGAAAAAAAGAGTAGCAAAAACACTTATAGCCAAGACGCCCAAAATCTAATAAACCCACAAAATCCTAAAAATCCTCCAAACCAACCTAGCCAAACCCCCCACACAATGCAACATAGCCCAAACAATCTTAGCCAAAATCCCCACAAAAACTACAAGCCAAAGAGTCTATCGCGCAGGCTTGTGGCGTGGATTTTTGGGCTTATCGTAGCGGTGCAATCTCTTAGCATACTTATTAGTGCGGTGTTTTTACACCAAGCACACAGAGAGGAGCAATTTAGCGAGCTAGAACGATACGCAAACAAACTCGCAATATCGCTAGAGCAAAGCCTTGCGCAAAATCTCTTTGACAAGCTAGATTCGCCCTATCGTGTGAGTGTGATTGCGCTAAATGGAGAAGTGATTTTTGATAATAGGCTTGATATTGCAAGCCTTGATAATCACTTAGAGCGCGAGGAAGTGCAAAATTTATTGCAAGGCAGGGGCGATAGGGCAGCGCGCCTTTCAGATTCAGAATTGAAAGAAAATCTCTATTTTGCGCACTTTGTGGAGGCAAATCTAGATTCTCACGCTCAATCCACACCACAAACGCTCATTTTACGCATTAGCGAGGAAAAAGACTCGCTTTTTGTCGTGCTAAAAGATTTTGCGCCACTTTTTGGGACACTGCTACTTTTTAGCGCGATTGTGAGCGTGGCTCTTGGCATTTTGCTTGCACGCAAAATTTTGCAACCCATCAAAAATATCGATTTGTCCCACCCCATTCGCACCAATCCTTACACCGAGCTGCATATTTTTATGCAGCGCATCTCCAAGCAAAAAGGCAAAATCAAAAAGCAACTAAAGCGCATAAAGCAGGGCAAACTGCGCTTTGAGCTTATCACGCAAAATATGAATGAGGGCTTTTTAGTCCTTGATAGCGCGGGCAATATCACGCAATGCAATGAAAAGGCGTTGCAGATTTTGCGCCTCACACCAAACATACGACATATCAATATTTTTGCATTTTTGCGTGAGTTTGGCAATGCGGTGCAAAATAGTATAGATTCTGGAAATGAAGCCTTTGAAATCAGCATAAATGAGTATTTTTGCCACACGATTTGTATGCCTATTTTTGTGAAAAACAACCTTAAGGCGATAATGATTTTGCTCTTTGATAAAAGTGCCAAGCGCGATATTTTGGCGTTGCGAAAGGAGTTTAGCGCAAATGTAACCCACGAGCTAAAAACGCCACTATCTGTGATACTCACAAGCAGTGAAATGCTCTGCAGTGGGCTTGTGCAAGAGCGCGACAAAGACGCTTTTATCGCTAAAATCTACGCAGAATCAAAGCGACTTTTGGGGCTGATTGATAAGATTTTGAAAATCTCGTTTTTGGATAATGCGCTAGATAAAAACGGCGAGCAAAAAGAGCGCGTGAAGCTCGCAAATGTGGTAAAGCAGATTTTGCCAAGTATTGAAAATTTGGCGCGTGAAAAGGGGGTAAAATGCGAGTTTGTGGAGTGTGGAGAGTTTGTGGAGCGTGGCGAGTTTGCAGGGCGCGAAATGGGGGCGCAAGAGATTTTGGGAATCCCTGCGTTGCTTGAAGATATGGTGTATAATCTGTGCGAAAATGCGATTAAATATAGTGGCAAAAATGGCGTGGTAAAAATCATTGTGGAGCGCGAGAAAAATGTTGAGAAAGATGTTGAGAGTGGGGAAAATGGCGAACAAACGAGCAAAACTTTGAGCGAAAATAGCGCAAATGGCAAAAATGGTGCAAGTGGCGGTGATAGCGTGGTTTTGCGCGTGGTGGATAATGGCATAGGAATCGCATTAGCTGAGCAAGAGCGGGTTTTTGAGCGATTTTACTGCGTGGATAAGTCGCGGAGCAAAAAGCTAGGTGGCAATGGCTTGGGACTTGCCATAGTCAAGCGCATCGCAAAAATCCACAACGCCAAAATCTCCGTGCATAGCGAACTAGGCAAGGGAAGTGAGTTTGTCATCACATTCCCTGCATTTATGTAAATGCCTTTTGAAATGTTTTGCTCTCTAATATGCCCTGCAAAAGCATTTTTCCTAACTAATACCTTTACAATCCACAAAATCTTATCAAAATCAAAAAATCAACACTAGTTAAATTTAGCTATCTCTTTTTTAATGGATTGTTGGTTTTTATTGACAGTAGAGGTTTCACCTCTATTTTCTTTATCATCTTTATTTTCTCCACCAAAGCTTAGCCAATTAAAACTCCCTATAAGCATAAACTCATCATCACAGATTAGAATTTTTGAGTGATTATTATCTGTTTTAAGTTTAAAAAGTTGTGGAAATTTTGCTTGTAGCTCGTTAAAAAATTCCTTTGCTTTGTCATCAATGCCGACTTTATCGAATCGATTTCGTGGTTTCATTCCGTATTTTATGCAAACTTTCACACTTCTTTTTAGCGCGGATTCTATGTGTGTTTTGTAGATTTTTAGGATATTATCGCGCACCCACGGACTTTGGATATAAATGTGTTTTTTTGCATTTTCTAGCACATAGATAAAATACCTCTTATGCTCGCTTACTTCGATAGTCTTGCCATCGCTTAAATCAGGTGCAGATTCTATTTTTTCTTGGATTTGTTCGCTTGTAAGTTGCCTAAATTTATTTTCATTATCCTCGCAAGCGACAGATTTTGGATTTGTTGGGGTGAAATTTTGTGTGGCGATAAGTTTGTCAAAAAGTTTTGT
Organism: Helicobacter sp. 23-1046; assembly: GCF_053654635.1. Classification (NCBI taxonomy): domain Bacteria; kingdom Pseudomonadati; phylum Campylobacterota; class Epsilonproteobacteria; order Campylobacterales; family Helicobacteraceae; genus Helicobacter; species Helicobacter sp. 23-1046. The sequence continues at coordinate 93,629 of NZ_JBSIUS010000002.1, forward strand.
AGCTATTGCGTCTATCTCATCTCTTTCATCAAGGACAAGAATTTTTTCATTTTCATCGGCATTTTTGTAAAAAAGACAAAGGTATCTTTTAAAAAACTTCCTTGTATCCTCCACTTCAAGGATATTGTTAATTTCAGTGCCAACTTCATTTTCATCATCACTAGCACTATCAAATTTTTGCAAATTCTCTGTTAAGATTTGATAGAGTGTTTTGTTCTCGCTAAATTCATCATATAAATTTTGCGTTCTTGGACGAGCAGAAAATAGCGGTTTTAGCTCTATGGAGTATTCGTTTGGCTTGTAGGCGAAATTTATATCCCCTGCTCTTTCAGCCACTTCTAGCACTTCGTTAAAAATGCCATCAAAAGCCACGAAAGCAACTTTATCGCGGATAATTTTTTCTTTTTCTTGTTTGAGTGTATCTTTGCCAATATTTGTTAGTTTAAGCACATTGTTGCCGTCTGTAAGCAAACCTTTTTGAATAAGTTCAGCTATGATGCTTCCATAAATTTCATCATCAAGCTGAGTAATCTCTTTTATTTTGCTAGCAACATTGATACCTTTGAGTTTTTCTAATTCTTTAACTATATTTAAGATAGAGATGATGATGGGGTGAATGGGCTGAATTTTAGTGATTTGGTATTTCACTCTTGCTTTATATACAGGACAAAACACTTCCTTTGTGTCATACCAAACAAAACCACTTTGTTCATCAATCTCTTCATTGTCATTTGTGATAATCTCGCTTGTTGGTGTGTTTGCGTAATAATCACTATATTTATGTGTAAGCAACTCCATTTTTGCCGTAAATTCGCGTTGTTGTGTGGCTGGTTTCACTTTTTTCTTAGCCATTATTTTTCCTTATCAATTATCTTACTCATATCAATCATTTCATAGTCTTCTTTATGTTTGCGCATATATTCTATGATTGTTACAAATGGATTTATCCCCTCACTCACACTTGCCCCATACAAAAACTCCATATCACCCACAATGATAAGCAGCTTTTTTGCTCTAGATAGTGAGACATTGAGCCGTTTTTCATCAGCGATAAAGGTGATTTTAGCACCACTTTTTTCTTTATTATCTTTGCTGTTTTTTGCCTTTGATGAACGCACGCAATCATAAATAATAATATCTCTATCACTTCCTTGAAAGCTATCGACAGTGCCTATATCAAAGCCATTGCGCAAGTCTTTATCTTCGACATTTTTTAATGATTGATAGTAGATTTTATATCGGTTTTTTAGCTGTTTTGTCCTATCTTGCAGTAGCTGTGCTTGGGCTTTGTATGGCGTGATGATTCCTATGCTGTGTGCTAGTTTTGATTTTTCTATGTGGTCTAGCAATATACTTAGCGTGGATTCTATCCATTTGACATTGCATTTATTGATTTTGCCTGTGCCTACTTGGCTATCCTCCCTATTATCTAGCTTGCTTGTATCAATCCACACAGCACTTGATTTAAAAGGTAGATTATGTGCTCTTTTGTCCTTAATCGCTTCTGGTTCTTTTAGCTCCCCCTCATAAAAGGCTTGGCTATAAAGCTGACAGATTGTATGCTCAGCGCGGTAGTTATAGATAAGCCTATGACAAAAATTATCTAAATACGGCACTATCTTTAACCTCTCAAACAATCGTTCAAAAAATGAAGTCCCCACTTCTTTTTTGGTAAAATCTTTTAGATTTGAGGCAACCTCATCATCTATCACAGGGGCTAGCTGCTTATGGTCGCCCACAAGCACGATTTTGCGCGCTTTTATGCAAGGCACTAAAAGTTCGCTCAAAGTCGCTCTCCCAGCCTCATCAACAATAGCAAAATCAAAAGCTATGTCTCTAAAATATTTCCACGAAGAAATACCTAGCAAAGTCCCAAACACAAGACGAATATTTTTCAAAAATAGCGTGGCTAGTTGTTCATTTTTGGTTTTTTGATTGTTGTTAGACTTTTTGTTTTCGGCCATTTCTGCTGTAATCGTTTGTAATGCCCTATCAAAGTTCATTTGCAATTCTTTTAGCTTTTTATCAATCTGTGGATTTTCATCACTGATGGGATTTGCCTTGATTCGCTCTCTATTATCTTTGATAAGTTTATTTAACACCTTTGTTTCGCTAAATTGTTTGGCAATATCGCTCATTTTATTTTCTTTGCCTATGCGCCAAATTTTATTTTCATATTCACAGATTTTTTCAAGCACATTATCCACTGCTTGGTTGCTTTGCGATGCGACTAAAATCCTGTAATGCCGATGTCGTTTTAAAATCTGACGAATCATTTCTGTGATAGTTGTAGTTTTGCCCGTGCCAGGGGGACCTTGGATTAGCAAAATCTCACTCTCACTATCTAGACTCATTGCCTTAATCACGGCTTCTTTTTGATTTTCATCTAAATTTTTATCAAAAAATTCATCAATTTGCACCAAAACATTTTCTTTTAATTCTTTTGGCTCGTTGATTTTTCGTAGGAGATTGGGAATTGTGGTTTGTCCCGATGTCAAAAGAGATAGTGCGTCATCTTTTTTAATCCACAGATTTTCCTCGACTTGATAGTCATAACTAATAGTGTGGATACTATTTTTCCATTTAGATTCATCAATTTTATTTGTGTCGTATTTGTCTAGTTTTATAGTTATTTCTTTTTTGGCTGGGTTTTGGCTTGCAATATTTCCCAACAACTCACTATTTGCATTCTCAATGACAACACTATCGCCGTTTTGAAAATCGCGTGCTTTGCTTAAAAACTCTTGGTTTTTGTTTTTCTCCTTTTTTAGATTTTTAAACTGCTTGGATATGGCAGTTTGTAAAATTGTATTTAATTCTTCCTTTTTCTCTTTATCCTTTTCATCATCAGTGTTGATACACTCAAAAGTTATGGTATCTTTTGCTCGGTTAAAACTCTTAAATAATGCTAGGGTTACATTTTTCTTTAAATCTATGGTTTCTTTTTCGGCACGAAGTAGCTCTTCCTCTGTGTAGATAGCTTTTTTGTCGATTTCAAGGCGTTTATTGCGATTTTGTTGTCTTATAAAGTTTTCTTTTAACGCATCTTTTATATCTTGTATGTCATCACACTCATAGCTATGATTGCGTCCCGTGGTTATAATAAAATCATTATCAAATTCTAACCCTTTGCGATAGAGTTCATCTAATATTTTTTGTTTTTCTAATATAGAAAAACAAAACAAATATGGCGACTCCTTAGCCGAACAACAAAACACCAAATCCCCACAAGCGATTTTGATTTCCTCGCGCTCACCGCTTTTATCGTTGCCAAAATCCCAATAAGACTTGCTGCTTGAAATTCTTTCATTTATATGACTTGTTATATCATCATCGTTATGAATCTCTATATATTTTTCTATCACGCCTTTAGAAAGGTTCAACTCAAAAATATAATTTTGCTTATTTTGTTTTAAGATTTTCCTTAGTTTAATGCCTAAATCATCAAGCGAGATTCTATCATTTGGATTGAACGCTGTCATTTTCATAACAAGCAAAAAGATTTCATTTTCGCTAGATTCTAGCTCATATTCTCTAATTTTTTCATAGACTTTATCCAAATCACTAGGGACTGTATAAATCTCATCAAAGCTAAAATCCTCAAAAGTCCCAAACAAAAGACTAAGCATACATAATCCAAATGAGAAAATATCCGCCCTTATGTCAATATTTGCTTCAATTTGCCCTAATTGTTCTGGTGCGTGGAATGTTTTATCATCACTGCCAAGCGATAAATAAAAATAGCTTTGCCAAAATCTAATAAAAATACGCAATTATCCCTATTTACTAGGATATTATCTATGCTTATATTGCCGTGAAATAGCCCTTTTGCGTGGATATATTTTATCGCTTCAAAAATCTGCAAATAACACTCAATAAGTCGGACATAATCCGTCCCATAATTTCGTTTAAAAATTTGTGGGTTTAAAGTATTATATTCCTCGCTATCTAAGCACTCTCTTATGGTATAGAAATACAAATCGTCCTCATCAATTTTAATATTGACAAGATTTTTGTGGGATATGGTGCTAATATCTTGTGCTAAATGTGAGTAAATTGCTTCGTTTGTAGGCTGTTTAAGAATGCGCTTGATGATAAATATTTTTTCGAGAACTTGTGTTTGATACTCGCCTTTTGACAACTCTTTGATAATTTCGTATTTGCCTAAGATTGTATGTCCTGCATTTTTATCCATAGTTTATCCTACTTGCTTTTTTTCAATGATTAAATTAAGTGGATTATTTCTTATCATTTTTGTGCCAAGATTTTATACAAATCTTGCTTTTGTGTTTGAATATTATACCTAAATAGATTACCAAAAATCGCAGATTTTAGCTTGGATTTTATCTTTGCCTGCTATCATTTTATAAATTTTCAAAACGCAATTTTTGCGTGATTTTACGCTTGCGCGATTTTCTTTATCAAAGGCATATTATGAGATTTTTTTCTTTGCTAATGTTTGTGGCGGCATTTATGTGTGGCAATGCAAGTTACTCTCCCCTCAAAGCCACCACGCAAGAATCTCCCTCGCAAGAAGCGCATTTGACTACCAAAGAATCTTCGCCATTTTTCTTACACACCGATGATTTGCTCTCCATCGCCGCGCTTACAAACGCGGATTTGCAAGATTCTCCATTCCTAAAAGATTTGCAAGCTAATCAAGCAGTCATTGCCATTTCAGATTTTAACTCTTTAAGCGAGTATCCAATCGATATAGAATTTCTCGCTCGCGCCGTGTTAAAAGACATTCTTGCTTCTAAAACACTTCGCCTTAGCAACGCCATTTCAGGCAACGCGCTACAAAGCGATAAAATGCTTGATTCTATCCGCGCTATGAGGAATAATAGCGAGTTTGGCGACATTATCCCAAAAGGCTCTCTTTTGCCGCCTAAGTATTCTTTGAGTGCGAGAATCTCAAGCCAAGCTAAAGCCCTATCAAGCATCAACAGCGTGGAGTATAGCTTTATTTTTAGCATTGTAAATTTGCAAAATGGCTTAGTGGAGTGGGATTATATCGAGAGGATAAAAAAGAGTGCTAAAGCCCCTCTGCCTAATTTTAGAGACGCAAAAATCACGCAATCCAAATACGGGCAAGCCTGCCTAAAATCCCCCCAAAGCAAAAAAATAAGCCTAAGCACAAAAGAATCTTGCGAAGTGGCGATTATTGAAATCTGGCAAAATAGCTTTGCTAGTATCCCTGCAAACAAAGCTATGCTTTTATACGAATACGCAAAAACAGGTTGCGCTCTAAAATCTGCCTTTGCGTGCAGGGCGTTAGGCGTGGCGTATAAATATGGCATAAAAGAAAATCTCAACACCATCGCAGAATTTAGTGGCAAAGACTATGGGCTAGCCTTAGATGAAAAAGAGCATATTTTATTGCAAGTGGATTTTGCCAAAGCAAAAAGCGCGTATAGCAAGTCGTGTGATTTGCGCGATGGCGGGGGCTGCTATAATCTCGCCCTAATGCAATATCATAGCGAGAATCAAGACTTACAAAAGGCGAGTGAGTATGCAAGCAAGGGGTGTAAGTATGGATTTAGCGATGGTTGCGAGCTAGAAAAAGAAATAGAGCAAGCCAAGAGTGAGAATCTAGAGCCAGAGGCTCTCACAAAAATCGCGCAATGTGAAGAGAATATCCCGCAATCTTGCGTTTCAGTGGCGTTTAACTATCATCACGGATTGCAAGGTGCGGTAAAAAACCAAACAAAAGCATCGCAATACTACAAAAAGGCTTGTGATTTGGGGTATTCGCATTCGTGCTATATCTTAGGAATGTATCAAGTGCAAGGCTATGGGCAGGGCGCAAAAGATATGCGCGAAGCTCTAAAAAATGTGCTAAAAGCGTGCAATGCCGACCCTGTGCGAGAATGTGAGGCAATCAACAAACTAGACCCCACAAAAAGGACACAACAACAATGCGTAACGCAAGGCAAGCTAGTCGCAGGAAGTGCGTGCCTAAGTGCTGGAGGGTTTTTTGAATCTGGCGTGGGGGTAAAAATGGATACAAATGAAGCGTTGCGAACTTATAAGCGGGGCTGTGATTTTGGCGTGGATATGGCTTGCGAGGCGTATAAAAATCTAAAAGAGCGCGTGCGCTAAATGGTGGCAATGACGGCGAGAAGCGCATAAGCAAAATCTAAAATGCTTGCGCCAAAAATTTTGTGCCAAAAATTTTTATGCAATGACAGCTTTAAAATCTAGATTCTAATCCGTCCGAAATTCTATTTCATAATTTATAATAAAGTCCATTTCTTCTTGTGTCAAATCATACAGCGGGCAGATTAGCCTATCGATTTCATCGATGATATGCTTTGATTTGCGGATTTTGTAGGTTTTTACGCCATTGCTAAAATCGTGTTTTTTCTATGTCGGATTCGTAGCGTGTGGCAAGTTTTTCTAGCTTTGTGATTATTGCTTTGCTAAATTTTGGGATAGAAAAACGCTCAAATTCATAAATAGAACTATCTCGCCCATTAGAATAAGCGGTTTTAAACCACCAAAAAAGATTGCTTGACATTAACGCCACAAGTAATTTTGCATTTTTTGCATTAAAATATTTTTCTTTGCTGGATTGCGTGGAATAGCTTGTGTATAAATCATAATATCCACCGCCCGAAGTGCGATAATAGATTTTCTCTTTGCCTTTCATAAGTGATTTTAGCGTTTGTTTTTGCGCGTAGATTTTTTGCATTATGGATTGTTCGATAGGCAATCCTATCTTGCAAAGTGCGCCCTCTTGGACAAAATCAAGTGAATCTGTAAAATCCATAGCTGCTATAAGGTCTTTTAGCGATTGGGTGGTGTATCGTCTATTTATTTTTGTCGTCATTAGGTGTTTTGTGGGTGAAAGCGTCTTGGTAAAGCTAATGACTGAGACTCTTTGCTCGGCGTTAGGAAACACTTTCATAGGACGATGTCCATAGCTACTCACTTTTATAAACTCGCAGTTTTCTAAAAGCATTTTATGCAAATCAATATTTGATTTGCTACTTGTAATGCTAAGTGGGACAATGTAGGCAAGATTGCCGTGTTGCTTGATGAGGTTAAAGCCTTTTTCGATAAAGAGTTTGTAAGTATCGCCCGTGTCGGCGTATTGATATTTCCATTGCTCTTTTGGTAGTTTTTTGTTTTGGCAAAAATCTTTTTGTGCTTTATTTAGCAAATCGCCATAGGGAGGATTGCCCACTATCAAATCAAAGCACATAAAATCCCCGTTTTTATCCAAAACTTCGGGGAACTCAAATCGCCATTCAAAATATGATTTTGCCTCTTTTGAGATAGATTCATAAGAGCGCATAGAATCTAGCAGGGCGATAAAATCTCTCTCCACAAATCCTCGTGGCTCGTTTGTAATGCCAAGTGTTTTGTGGTAATTAAACGCGATTAGGTAGTCGTTTAGATTTTTACGCGCTTCTTGCAATGCTTTTGGATTGGCGTTTGGCAATGTTGCATTGTCGATTCCACCATAGCCATAGGATTTTAGATAGTTTGCAAGGGTGCTTTTAAATTCTCGATATGCGGGGTGCGTTTTGACAAAAAGGCTTAAAATAAATTCTTTGGCAGATTCTATATTGCGTTTGTGTAAGCCCCGTAAATCCTCGTTTGTTTCGTTTTTATACGCGTTTGTGGCGTTTTTGTAGGATTGTATTTGTTTGGGTAATTTGATTTTCAAATCATCTAAAATGGATTTTATTTCGGCGACTTCTTCATCGGATTCGCCTAGTTTTCTATCTTTGTTTAGCAGGGCTTTTAGCTGGGATTCTAGCTTTTCTTTGCTAAAATTTATGTCTATGTTTGAGATAAGAGAGTTGCCACATTTTATGTTTATATCGATATTTGGGAGGGTTTGCATTTGGTGGATTGTAGAATCTAGATTTTCGTTGAATCCATCGTTTGAATCTGTCAAATAATAGCTATTTTTTAGCAATTCTATCCACAAGCGCAGTTTGCAGATTTCCACCGAATTGGGATTTATATCCACGCCAAAGAGATTATGTTCGATGATAGATTTTTTTAAGTTAAAAAGGGCTTTTTGGATTTTGTGATTTGGCTCATTTGGGCTTTGTGGCTTGGTGTAAGTAAAATCGCTTAAAACTAGCTCATCGCCGATAATATGCAACTCTTTGCTTAAAATGCTAGAATCTAATAACCCTAACTCATAATAGATTTTTATCATCTCATTGAGCGCGGAGACTAAAAAATGTCCGCTCCCAACGCTCGGGTCGCAGATTTTCACGCTTTTTAGCGTGGCTATGTGCTTTGCTATTATGGATTCTCTGTCGTTATGAGGGTTTTTGTCGTTGTGAGATTTTATTTTTACGGATTGCAACCCACCCCCTTTGTCCCCCTCCGCAAGGGAGGGGGAATTTTTGGCATTTTTAAGCCCCTCCCCTTGCGGGAGGGGTTGGGGTGGGGTAGATTTGACATTCGTATTTCTAGCGTGGCGGATTTCGCGGTAGATTTCGTATTCTATGTCGGCTATATTTTTGCATTGCCATTTGGGATTTGCTTCATTAAATCTTTGCACCACGACTTGTTGCAAATTTTCCTCGCATATATACGCGCTAATTGCACTTGGCGTGTAAAAAGAGCCATCTTTATACGCATTTATGCGCTCAAAGACATTGCCCAAAATGCTTGCATTTATGAGCGTGTCAGCTTCGTATTCCTCGCCACTGCCAAAATCATAGCTATCCAAAAAATCTAGCAAGTAGCGCAAAAGCGGGATTTTAGCGACATTTGAGATTTTGGATTTTTTGTTGTATTCGCTGTAAGGGAGCAATTGCTTATCGTTGCTTAGGGCGCGTATGTGAATGAGATTTTGCTCGATTTTACTTGGATTAAACAGCGATGAGTTGAGATAGGGCATAGCAAAAAATGGCGAACTTACATCGCGCTCATCGTGTGGCTTGGCAAAGACTTCAAAAAAGAGATTTTCTAAACTTTGAAAATCTTTTATATTTCTAATATTTAGGAATCTATGCGGGTTTATGCTTTGATTTTGCTTGGGATTAAATCGCACCAAATTTGCTTCGATGAGTTTCAAAAACAAGATTCTATTTAACCACAAAATAATAAGTGAGATAATGTTTTCTTGGGTTTTATCTGCTTCATCAGGCAATGAATCGATTATGTTGTGATAGAGTGTCCCGCTTACATTATTTGGGATAATGGTGTTTTTATTTTTATCCTTGCTCCCATCTAGGACTTTTAATCCCAAAATATAAAGCAACTCTTTATAAAACGCTTCGTTAATGTCGTTTTTGTGGATATATAATTCCAGCAAAAATTCTGGCGAAAACGCCTTGACAAAGGGCTTAATCTCGCTTAAATCTTTGGAATCTAGCACTTTTTGCAAATCCAAATACAGCGGTCTAAATTCTGCGTTAAAATGCTCACTAGTTAACTATTCTTTTAGCTCGTTGTAAAAATCCTCATTTGTTTTTTGCGCTATTTTTTCTATTTTTAAATCCGTTTGCTTTGTCAAAGATTTGTATTTGCCATAAAGATTGTTTTTGATATGCTCATCTTTGTATAAATATCTCTCAAATTCGCTCTCTTTGAAAATGAAAAATCGATAAAAATCCGTGATGATAATATACTTTATCTCAAACCTTGCCCCACTCTCTAAGCAACGCTCTTTTTCACGCAAATAATATAAAATCACTTCGTGCAACGCCTTTTTGTTGTAATGCTCCGCGCTTATCATTTCATTTGCATTGCTTGGTTTTTTTGCTTCGATAATCACTGCGATATTATGTTCTTGCATAAGGGCTAAATCAATCTCACTTTTGCCCTGTGATTTTTGCTTGATAGCCGTGCTAAATCCTAGTGATTGGAGCAATGGCGTAAGCGCGTTTGCCACCAAATAATCCTCGTTTTGACTCATAAGTGTTGGGAGATAATGATTGATTTTTTGTTTAAATTCTTTGTATTGTTGCTCGGGGACTTTGGAGTGGTAATACAAATCGCCCCCAAGAAAACTCGCAATCTCTTGAAGCGACTCTCTTATGTTTAGTTGAAGCATTTTTGTGTGCCTTTTGTCAAATTTGGCGCATTATAGCATTATTTTGTTTGATTTTCTTAATGGTGCAAGGTTGCAATAGATTCATAGCACTCCACTTAGAATGCGTTTTTGGCACAATTATAGATTCTAAACGCGACTTTTAACTATCCCAACCAAATTGTGATTTGCCCGTATCTAGCGCGCTCATTATCATCATATCGCTACTATCAAGCGCAAAATCAAAAATGCTAAAATTCTCACGCAGTCGCGTAGTGTTCGCGCTTTTTGGGATAGTGATAATGTCTTGTTGCACCAAAAAGCGCAACGCCACTTGTGCCACAGATTTGCCGTGCTTTTGTGCGATTTGTAGTAAGGTTTGATTATGAAAAAAATCTTTACGCCCAGCCACAAATGGACTCCACGATTGAAGCCTTGTGTCAGTGGCTTTCATCACCTCTCGCAGTGCCTTTTGCTGATGAAAGATATGCGTTTGGCATTGATTTATCGCAGGTTTTATCTCGCATTTTTTCACAAACTCCGCACAATCATTTTTCTTAAAATTTGAGATTCCAAGTGCTTTGATTTTGCCCTCTTTGTAGAGTTTTTCCATTGCCTTATACATTTGCTCTGCGTTTTTATAAGTATCGTGGATAAGCAATAAATCCAAATATTCAAGGCGCAATTTTTGCATCGACTCATCACATCGCCTAAAAGTCTCATCATAGCTCATATTGCTTGAAAGTTTGGTGGTGATAAAAAATTCACTTCGCTTTATGCCAAAATTTGCAATAGATTCTGCCATAGCGTTGCCCACCTCGCGCTCATTGTCATACATTTGCGCGGTGTCTATGAGCCGATAACCGATTTTGATTGCCTCGCTTATCGCCTCTTGCCCACTTTTGCCTTGTAATCCATAAGTGCCAAGCCCTAAAATTGGCATTTTGATGCCATTATTTAACTCTAAATATTCCATTGTCGCTTCTTTTTTGGTTGAATTTATGTGAATCTTGCGACAAATCTTTAAGATTTACCATTTTTACGCCTTTAAAATTTAAATTTTAAAAACGCAATTATAAAAGATGATAGTAGCTATCTGTCAATAGTGAATCGCAAATTTTAACAAAAAAAATCTGCAAATTATTTTGGATTTGCATTTACTTCTCGCCACCACGCGCTAAAATCGCCCTTTTTATACTCACTCCACAAAGGCACAATTTGCCCAACTTGTGGCGTTAGAAGCAAAAAATCAAAATTATTTTGTGATTTGCCCTGCAAATAAAGCGTGTAAATTTGCTCTAAAGGCTCGCTCCATTCGTGCGGTGCAAGGCGAAATTTAGAGTTATGCACGGGCATTATCGCTTTTGCGTTTAGCTCTTTTGCGATTTGTAGATTTTGGTGAGGGAATGTGTGGATTTGTCCCCACTGCGGATTATACTGCCCATTTTCTAAAAATGCTAAATCGATTGTGCCAAATCGTTTGCCAAACTCTGCAAAATGCGCCCCATAGCCACTATCGCCACCGATAAAGATTTTTTTGCTTTGTGAATTGTGTGAATTTTGCGAATTTTTATAGCGCGATTCGCGTGAATCTGTCGAATCTTTGTAGTGTGAATCTCGCAAATCTTGCGGATTTTTGCTTTGTGATTTGTGTGAATCCGCACCATACTCCACCAAAAAACTCGCCCACAAGGTTTTATCCCTATCAAGCAAACCTCTACTTGAATAATGCCTAGCCGTTAGACAATAAAAGCGCAACACCCCAAAATCCACGCTAAATTCCACATTTTCGTCCCAATCTAATTCCGTGATTTTATCCTCACTAATCCCCCACGCTTTGAGATATTTCCCCACGCCAAGCGGGACAATCGCGTGTTTGATTTTGGGTGAGAGTGCGCGAATGGTGCTTTTACTCAAATGGTCGTAGTGATTGTGCGTGATGAGCAAAAAATCAATCGTAGGCAACTCGATAGGCGCGTAAATATCCGCACCCTTAAAGGCATTTATCACAAAGGGCAGTGGTGCGGCATTATCTTGTAGCACAGGGTCAATAAGTAGCGTTTTGCCCGATAAATTTAGCATATATGAGCTATGCCCAAACCACACGAAACTATCGCTTTTTGCCAAATCGCTTAAATCGCTTTTTATGCTTGGAATCTCCACGCTTGAAATTTCAAGCAAAGATAGTTTGGTAAATTTCTTTTGGGATTTGTTTTCGGCGGATTCGCGCAAATCTTGCGAATCATCTGCATTAGATTCGCTAGATTTATTTGGCTCGAAATTTTGCGCTACGCCGTTTATGAAATGTGGTGAATGCGCGATTCGCGCCTTTGTGTCTTTTAAATCACTCAAAAAAATGCCCTCCATATTTAGCCACCAAAGCACCAAAGCCACGCACAGCAAGGCAAAAATGCCAAGTGTGTATTTAAAGATTCGCCATAGTTTTTTGCGCATTATTTTAAATTCCCTATTTAAAAACTTCAACCATAAATCTAACTCAAACTTCGCATATCAATCACAAAGCGAAAGTTTGCTTGTCCTTTGGCGACTTTTTTATACGCGTTGTCGAGCTCGGTTATGGGGATTAGCTCGATTTCAGGGTAGATATTATTTTTCACGCTAAAATCTAGCATTTCTTGCGTTTCTTTTATGCCACCGATAAGTGAGCTATAAATCTTGCGTCTAAATTGCCAAATCATCGCATTTGCGTCTAAATGCGGATTATCTTTTGGCGATGGCAGTCCCACGATTGCCATTTCTCCATACATTTTTAGCATTTTTTGATAGGCGTTTATGTCGTAGTGATAGGGGATAGTCGAAATAATAAAGTCAAATTCATTTGTAATTTGACTAAACTCTTTATCTTTGACATTGATAAATCGCTTCGCACCTAGTTTTAGCACCGATTCGCGCTTATCGACTATGTCAAATCCCGTAACCTCCGCGCCTAATGCCACCATATATTTCACTGCTAAATGTCCTAGTCCGCCAACGCCTGCTACGGCTACTTTTTGCCCCTTTTTTACCTTGCTAAACATTATAGGCGAATAAGTCGTAATCCCAGCGCAAAGCAAGGGCGCGACTTTTTCAATCTGTGCGGATTTTGGCACTTTTATGGCAAATTTTTCGCTTAGCACATAGTTGTTTGAGTAGCCACCATAGGTGTTTTCATTGCCGTGAAAGACATCTTTGCTATTGTAGGTAAAGACGGTTTTAGCGTTGGTGCAAAATTGCTCTTCGCTTCTTTTGCACGCTTCGCACTCACCACAGCTATTTACCATACAGCCGATTCCTGCGTAGTCGCCGACTTTAAATTTGCTGACTTTGCTCCCCACTGCGACTACGCGTCCTGCGATTTCGTGTCCGGGGACTATGGGATAAGTCGGTGCGTGGTGGTCGCCAGCGACTGAATGCAAATCGCTATGGCAAATCCCAGCGTAGAGAATCTCTATCAAAATGTCTCTCTCGCCTAGCGGGTGGCGCGTGAAAGTATGGGGTTTGAATTTAAAATCCTTACTAAAAGCTGCGTAGCCTTTGCTAGGGATTCGCCCTCCGCTTTTTGCCTGTGCTATTGCCTTATCTGTGCCGATGATTTGGGATTTGTCTAGATTTTGCCCGCTTGTTTGGGCTGCATTTGCATCGCTTACAAAGAGTGCAGAGCCTCCCAAAATCGCGCTTACACCAAGCGCACCCATTTTTGCAGAATCTGCGATAAACTCTCGTCTTTGTTTGTTTTGAATCGTTTGCATACTTGCTCCTTTATGATGTATTGAAAATCTCGATTCGAGATTTGTCGCAATTATAAACCCTGATACCAACTCTAAGTCAAGGGGAAAATCACAAATTTTTCAAAGATTTTGCAAAAAAGTCCAAAAAATTGCGTAGCAAGATTTTACCCCTTTGGCAATGCACTTAGCGCGTTTAGCGCACGCGGATAGCCAATGTATGGGATTAGCGCGGTAATGGTAGCAATGAGTGTAGCCCTGTCATTGCCCATATTAAGATTGCCTTGTATGTGTGCTTTGACTTGTGCGTCTGCCCCGCCGATACTTGCGACAAAGACAAATGTCAAAAGCTCTCTAAACTTCAAATCAAGCCCGCCTCGCGTGTAAAAATCCCCAAAACAATGCCCGCTTAAAAATCTGCGGATATGTTTCTCATCATCGGGCGCGGAGGCATTGCCTTTGTCGATTGCCTCCCCAAAGATTGCTCTTTGCACTTCTAGCCCTTTTTGGACGCGATTTTCTCGCGTGGTGGTGGCTCTAGATTCTAGAGGCATTGGGATTTTGCGCTGTTTAAAGACTTCATTTGTAGCGATGATAAATTCTAGCCCCTTGCCCATTCCAATGTATGGCGTGGCTTGGTAGCAGATTTCTTTTATCGCACTAGGATACACGCCCGCATTGAGACTAGCATTAAGCATATTTTTATACTCGCTTACTCCTTGCGTGGCGATAAGCGCACCAAGCGTTAGCATAAGTCGCTCTTGTTCCTCTAAATTTGTGTGGGAAAGCACTTCATCAAAGGCAAAATTTGCGTATCGCTCTAAAAATTCTGCGTCATTTTGTGCTAGCTCACCTAAGGCAAAATCTTTGCCAAAATATCGCTCTAAGTTTAATTTTGCTGTGTTTGTGAGGTTCATAGATTCTCCTTTGGATAGATTTTGGTTTGAGCTGTTATCGCTACTTGCGTTGTTTTGGTGTGGTGGCTTGCTATTTTCACTCGCGCTATCGCTACACGCATTGAAGCTCGCTCCTGCTAGGGTTGCCACGCTAAGCACGCCAGCGACTTTTGCGCTATTTTTGATAAAATCTCGCCGTTTTGTGCTTGTGAGATTTTGATTTGAGTTTGGATTTTGCATACTTACTCCTTTTTAAAATTTAAATTTTAAAACGCGATTTTTAAGTCTTGCTAAACTTGCATTTGCCAAAGATTTGCGCATTATAGCTCATACAAAACTTTTATATATTTTTGATGACTTTAGCGGGATTGCCACCGACTATGACATTTGGAGGAACATTTTTAGTTACCACGCTACCCGCTGCAATTATGGAGTTATCCCCAATGCTGACATTTGGACAGATTGTCGCGCCTATGCCTATCCACACGCGTTTGCCGATTTTGACAGGTTTGCAAAATGTCGTAGTGCGGTTGTGCGGGGCAAAATCGTGGTTTATGGTAACGATATTTACCTTTGGCGCGATAAATGTCCCTTCGCCCACTTCAATCCCACATCTATCCATAAAGGTGCAACAAGTATTGATAAACACGCCTTTTTCTAAGGTAATATTGCGTCCAAAATCCGTGTAAAATGGTGGCATAACCCACACGCTAGAATCTAGCCCATAGCCAAAAAGTTCGCTTAAAATCTCAAGCGTTTCCTCGCGGGAGCGGTAGCCAGCATTGAGATATGCGACTATTTTTTGCGCATTGGTAATCGCTTTAAACATTTCCTCCCAGCCCTCGCTTTGATAATTCACTCCCTCGCCACGCAAATCTTTCGCAAAAATTTCATTGCTAAAATCCACGCTCTCTAAACCCAATAATTCTTTAAGATTTTCCATTTTTGCGCCCCCTTTATTTCACCAGCCCTTTTATCGCTTCTCTTGCTTGTGTCTCCGTATTTGCGCCCACGATTTCGTGCGGGATATAGGCTTCTTCTAAATACGCGATTTCTTGCTCGCTTAGTTTCACGCTCATCGCACGCAGTGCTTCATCAATGTATTTTGTCTTATTTGCACCGATGATAGGCGAGCCAGCACCTTTGGCAAGTAGCCAAGATAGCGCAATCACACTCATAGGGACGCCATTTTTCTTTGCTAGCTCATTTACGCGCCCTGCGATGATTGTATCTTGCTCTTGCGTTTTGTCATATTTGCCCATTGCGGCTTTATCTGTCTTGCTGCGAATCGTATCAGTTTTCCACTCCGCTCGTGCCAAACGCCCAGAAGCAAGGGGCGAATAAGGCATAAGCGTAACGCCTTGTTGTTTGCAAATGGGGATTAGTTCGCGCTCGTCCTCGCGGTAAAGCAAATTATAGTGATTTTGCATAATGCTAAATGGCGTTAAGTTGTTGTCCTTTGCGATTTGTTGCATATTTGCAAACTGATAGCCAAACATCGCACTTGCCCCTAATGCACGGACTTTCCCAGCTTTGACTATATCGTGCAACGCTTGCATAGTTTCTAAAATGGGCGTGGTGTAGTCAAAGCGATGAATAATATAAATATCCAAATAATCCGTGCCAAGCCGTTTTAGCGTGCCATCAATCTCGCGCAAAATCGCCTTGCGCGATAAAATCCCCTCGTTAAAATACACTTTTGATGAGATGACGACATTTTCGCGCCTTGCGTGTTTTTTTAACGCTTTGCCTAAATATTCCTCGCTTGTCCCAGCGGAGTAGATATTTGCCGTGTCAAAGAAATTTATCCCCTTATCCAAAGCGTGTTTGATAATCGCCTCACTTTGCGACTCATCAAGCGTCCAATCGTGCAAAGTCCCTGCCTTGCCAAAGCTCATCGCGCCTATGCAGATTTGGCTAATCTCAATGTCTGTGTTGCCAACTTTGATGAAATTTACGCCATTTACACTGCGCGTGATTGTGGGTGTAGAATATGTGTTGTTCATTGTTGCTCCTTTGCTTGAGGGATTTTGGTTTGAGCTGTTATCGCTACTTGCATTGTTTTGGTGTGGTGGCTTGCTATTTTCACTTTCGCTATCGCTACACGCATTGAAGCTCGCTCCCGCTAGGGTTGCCACGCTAAGCACGCCAGCGACTTTTGCGCTATTTTTGATAAAATCTCGCCGTTTTGTGCTTGTGAGATTTTGATTTGAGTTTGGATTTTGCATACTTGCTCCTTTCATTAGATTTTACGCGATTCCCGCGCTATTTAGCCATTTGCGGATAGTGGATTTGTTTGCCCCGAAGTTAAATTTCGCTCCCTCTAGGACTTTGGCATTTGGCACGAGTTTTTGTATCTCGCGTGGCGCAGAGCCTAGCTCACTCCCACCGCTCGTGCAAAATGGCAATATAATCTTGTCACCAAAATCGCTTGATTCTAAAAAGCTAAACACCACAGGTGGCGCGCTATACCACCAAATAGGAAATCCTATAATGACAACTTCAAAACGCGCTATGTCGATATTGCCCGCAAGAGGAGGTCGCGAGCGTTTGTCCTTACACTCAATCGTGCTTCTACTTTGCTCATTTGTCCAATCCAAATCCGCGCTTGTGTAAGGCGTTGTGGGCGTGATTTCATACATTTCACAAGATTCTACGCCCCGCATTTCCCCCGCTACCTTTGTGATTGTCTGTGCGACTTCTTTGGTAATCCCACTCGCGCTAAAATACGCCACTAAAATATTCATACTTACTCCTTTAAATTTTAAAATTTCAATGTATTTTTGTCGTCCTTCGATTTTTTTGCAAAATCGAAATATCTCAAAATCATAGATTCTAGAATCTAGAGATTTTTGGGCTTAAAAGCCTTAAAAATCACAAGGTAGAGATATTTCGGTTTTATCCCTCAATATGACAAAAACTCCAAAATTTACTTTACCTTTTTTAGCGCGGATTTGTATTCCTCATCGCTTAGTTTTTCTAGCCACACGACATTTTGCCCATTTTTCACACCTGTGATGGCGATATGCGCGCCGTTTTGCTTGTCAGTCGCGCCGTGCCAATGCTTCACATTTGGCGGACAAAGGATTGTATCGCCCTTATGTGCGATTTGCACTTCGCCATTTTCGCTACCTGTGATGATTGTGCCTTGTGTTACGATGAGTGTTTGTCCCGCAGGGTGGGTATGCCACGCAGTGCGCGCACCTTTGCTAAACTCTACCAATCCCCCGCTAAACGCCCGATAAGGCGCGTCTTTAAAAAGCATTGTTACTTTGACTTTGCCGCTAAATATCTTATCATCGCCCTCAAATCCGCCCAAACTCCCCGCTTTGAGTAATTCTTGCTCTGCTGCATTTATCATACTCAAACCTCCTAAAATCACGCATAGCGCGATAAATTTGATAGATTTTGCTCCATTTGTCATTGTTGCCTCCTTTGCTACAAATCCTTATTTCGCCTTATAATTTGCCAGCCATTTCACGCGCTCAGGGTCTCTGTGGTCGATAAATTGCGTCTTGCCCGTGTCTAATTTAGCGATTTTTGCCCTGTCTTCGCTAGTGAGTTTGAAATCAAACACGGCGAAATTCTCTTTCATTCTCTCAAGTCGCGTAGTTTTGGGAATCACCGCGATATTACGCTCGATTAGCCAGCGCAAGATGACTTGTGCGGGGGTTTTGCCGTATTTTTCCCCGATAGATTGAAGCACTTTGTTGCTAAACATTTCACCTTTGCCCTCTGCGAAACTCGCCCAGCTCTGCACCGCAACACCTAAATCATTATTGATTTTTTGCTCATCAACTTTTTGAAAAAGTGGGTGCAATTCGATTTGATTTATCGCAGGTTTTATGTCATTAAACATACAAAAATCCGTGATTTTATCGGGGTAAAAATTACTCACGCCAATCGCGCGGATTTTGCCCTCTTTGTGTAGCTTGCTCATCGCCCTCCACGCGCCATAAGTATCATTATAAGGCTGATGAATAATGTATAAATCAACATAATCCACGCCTAACTTCTTGCAACTTAAATCAAACGCCTTTAGCGCGTCCTTTTCGTTTGTGTGGCTTATCCATAGCTTTGTTTCGATAAAGAGTTCATCACGCTTTATTCCGCCATTTAGCGCGGTTTTTATCGCCGCTCCTATGCCCTCTTCGTTTGCATACGCCTGTGCGGTATCGATGAGCCGATAGCCCACGCTTAGCGCGTCCTCTACGCATCGTTGCACTTCATTATTTGGAATCTGATATGTCCCATAGCCTAAAATTGGCATTTTCACGCCGTTATTAAGTTTGATAGTTTGCATACTTGCTCCTTTTTGATTTGGTTTTGCTTTGTTTTGATTTTGGTTTGTCGCACCTTTATTTGAATGCGCCATTACGGGCGCAACGCCTGAAGTCATAGCCATACTCGCTAGGGCGATTTTTCCCGAAGTTTTGAGAAACTCTCGCCGTTTAGAATCGCTTGTGTTTTGCATACTTGCTCCTTTATAATGTCTTTGTTTTAAAATTTAAAAGCTAAATTTGTCGCAATTATAAAACCTGATAGCAACTCTAAGTCAAGGGGAAAAACGCAAATTTTTCAACGAGTTTGCAAAAAAGCCTAAAAAAATGCAAGAAAGCGCGAAAAAATCTACAACATTTCTATGCTACAATCACGGCGTAAAAACCAACACAAAAAGACACAAAACAAGCAATATCAAAAGGCACACAATGAATCTCTACATTCTCACAGAGGAGCGACCAAAAGTTAGCACTTTGCGCTTTATCATCACGCGATTTTTGCGTGATAAAAAGTTTGTCGCATTTGTGGATAATCTTAGAATCTTGCCTATCATAGAAAATGGGCGGTTTTTGTTTGCCTATGAAATCATAGGCGTGCGGTGCAATAAAATCGCTAAAATCTATCATTGCTAACTAATCCACTTTATAATATAATTTCGTTTCACAAAACAAAAGGATTTAAAATGTCCAAAGAAAAACTAAAATTTTTAGAATTTATCCAAGCCATCATCACTAGAATGAATACAAACTCATTTCAAATCAAAGCTATGTGTATTGCCATTATTTCCGCGCTTTTTGCCATATATGCTACTACGCAAAATCCACGCATTATTACTATCACATTTATCCCATTAGTGATTTGTTGCTTGTTAGATTCATATTATTTGTGGCAAGAGAGGCGATTTCGTGCGTTATATAGCGAAGCGATAAAGAAAAATAGCAAAATAAAAGATTTTGATTTGAGTGCATTTGACAATTACCACAAAGGTTTGTTATCTTATCTCAACACATTTTTATCAATATCAATTTGGCTTTTTTATGCGCTTTTAGGCATTTTTAGCTTTGTATTGTGGTGTGTGATATGAAAAATGTTTTTTATAGTTTTCATTATGCGTTAGATAGTTGGCGAATCCAGCAGATTCGCAATATGGGCGTTGTGGAAAACCAAAAAATCTGTGAGCCAAACGAGTGGGAGGAAGTCAAACGCAAGGGCGATGCAAATATCGCAAAATGGATAAATGATAATATGCAAAATTGCGATTGCGTAATCGTGCTAATCGGTGAGCAAACACATACAAGAAAATGGGTAAAATACGAAGTCAAAATGGCAAAAGAGCTAAAAAAGCCTATTTTTGGAATATTTATCCACAAGCTAAAAGATTCTAATGGCAAAGTAAGCAAAAAAGGCAAAAATGAATTTAATATTACAGCATATCAAGCAAATGGTTATGCTGACATAAGAGAGAATTTAGAATCGTGGATAAATGAAAATACGACAAATAATAAGCTATTACTTTTTGTATTTTTAGCTTTTGTGATATTTGTTTTTCGCAATGAAATAAAAACATTATGGAATCGCACATTAAACAAACTAGGCAAATCAAATGTTAGTTTCTAGACAATCTACCAAATTTGTGGCAAATGTTCTATTGTTATTTGGCTACCAACGCATTGTTTTAAATTTGTGATTTTGTCTAGTTTATGGATAATGCGAGAATCATTATCTTATTGATTGGGGCACAAAACTTCAATGTTTGTATGCTAGAATACTGAAGTTATTTTTGTTCAACGAGGTTTTATATGACACAAACGCTAGATTCTTGCAATATATCAAACTTTATCAATAAAATACACTTGGGCAATTGCATTGATATTATGAAAAAAATACCCTCCAATTCCATAGCAACTTGCGTAACTGACCCACCATATAATTATGAGTTTTTTGGGCATAAATGGGATATTCGCGAGATAAATAGAAGGTGTGATAAGGCAAAAGATAACCCCAATATTTTAGTAAAGCATATACCCTATGGGAGTGGTTTGTCTGGAGGAACAAGAAATAAAAATTGGTATAAAAAGAATAGGGACAACATATTAGATTATCAAAAATGGGTTGAAGAATGGGGGGCTGAGTTATATAGAATATTAAAGCCAGGTGCGTATGCTTTTGTTTTTAATAGCAGTAGAACTGTTGCCCATATTCAAGTTGCATTAGAAAATGTGGGCTTTTATGCTAGGGATATATTTGTTTGGATTAGAAATAGTGGGATACCAAAAGGATTGAATGTTTCGTTAAAAATGAAAAAAGATGATAGACAGAATTGGGAAACTTGGAAAGAATGGCATAGTGCTACTAGAAATTGTTGGGAGGCTATATCTGTAACACAAAAACCACTAGAAAATAATTATATAAATACTTTAGATAAATATGGTGTTGGACTATTAAAAACCAAAGATAATACAAGTGAAAATTTTTTATCTAATGTATTTGAAAATTATAAACGAGACAAAAAAGATGATTTCAATGAACATATAACAATAAAACCAATATCATTGATAAAAAAACTTATTGAAATATCAACACCATTAAATAATGAGAATATCGTTATTGACCCATTTATTGGAAGCGGAACAACAGCAGTTGCTACAAAATCATTAGGAATTAACTTTATAGGTTGCGAAATAAATAATAATTATATAGAGATAGCAAAGCGAAGACTTGATAACACTAATTTAGATACTTTGTTTTGAGAAAGGCAAGTTCTTTAACTATATCAAACCCGCTATTTTGAACAATAAAGTCAAAAGTTGTTTTATATGTGTGGATTGTCCAACCACCATTTAATGCAGCTGTTATGGCAGCTGGTAAATTATCGTCTCGTAAGATTAAAAATATTGGTGTGTAGCCATTTTGTTTTAGTAATGCACCGTATTGTTTGAATTTTTTGAGAGTTCCGCTATCCCCAGAGCCGATTCTATATTTTGCATCAATAGCCATATTGCCTATAAAATAATCAACAGGTTTGTCAGTGCCAAACTCATTACTGACAGGCTCTCTAAAAGCTGGATTTGCCTTAAATAATTCTTTGGTAATTTCTTCCCAAACCGAGCCCAACTCCCTATTCCAATATTGCATATTTTCTTGCTTTTGTGAATATGTAATATCAAATAAATTCATAAGAATATCATTTGGTGGATTTGGATTGGCAAAGGTTTTATTTTGAAAACTTTTTTGGTAATGTGTTACAATTTTTGCCATTTCTATTTCATTGTATTTGCTATTCATAGTAACTCCTTGATTTTCACACCCAACGCATTAGCGATTTTTTCTAAACTCACAAGCGTGAGATTTTTCTCTGCTCGTTCAACCATACCTATGTATGTCCTATGCACACAGGCTTTGTCTGCTAATTGCTCTTGGGATAAGCCCTTGCTTTGCCGTATATTGCGTATGTTGTTGCCAACTTTTATGTTAATTGCGTGTTTCATACCTAGAATGCTACTAAAAAACATACTATAATTCTACATACTAAAGTTAGCATACAATACGAAAACCACATATATGGAGGATTTTACGCGCACAAAATGGGCGTGTGGAATTTATAGAGTTCGATTACCCGCGATTTAAAAGCCACAAAAATAACGCCCAAAAATCCATTAAAGAATTTGTGTGGATTTTGCAACGATAAAATGATATGACAACTAAGGCAAAAAACGCGTGCGGGAGAAAGAATTTGCTTGCTTTAAATTTTAAAATTTCAATGCTGTTTGTCATTGTGAGAATTTGCGACCTGAAAAAAGTTGCAAAATCGTGGCAATCTCAAACCAAAAATAACAAAACACAAGCACGACTCTAAGTCAAGGGGAAAAACGCAAATTTTTCAAACAAATGATAAAAATTGCGAAAAATGTAAAAATCTAACTTTTAGCGTTATTAGGTTTT
Organism: Helicobacter sp. 23-1046; assembly: GCF_053654635.1. Lineage (NCBI taxonomy): Bacteria > Pseudomonadati > Campylobacterota > Epsilonproteobacteria > Campylobacterales > Helicobacteraceae > Helicobacter > Helicobacter sp. 23-1046. Next base: position 116,479 of record NZ_JBSIUS010000002.1, read on the forward strand.
ATCTTTTAAGCCCATTTTTAGTTGCTTTGTCGCCCACGCATAGTGGCTAGAAGTGCTTGAAATCATATATGAGGCGAGCGCATTTGTGCCTGTGAAGCTAAAATGCCCCTTGCCAAATAGCTCATCGTTGCTAAATTGCTCGGCAAGGTTTATAATCCTGTTATGGCTTGATTGTAGAGAATCTAGCGCGTCTTGCAAACTCGTGCTTTGGTGCTTTTGCCAAATCTCTACATTGAGTTGTGGGTAAGTGCGCCAATTATACGGGGGAGGTAGAAATGGCGCAATCTCTGGCTTTTGTGTGAATCTTTCGCCCTCGCGCTCCACATTGTTGATGATAAAATCCTCTAGCATTGTATGCCATTCATAGAGGTGGATAAGCACATCGCGGGCATTTTTATCGCGTGCATTATCACGCAGTGGGCGGGCAAAATCCCTCTCCAACACATCGTTAGACGCGCTTTGGATAAGCCCCAAAAGCTTGGCAAACTCATCACGCATCGCTTGCAATAGCTCATCTTTATTGCGCGGGCGGGGCATATTTGTTTCCTTTTTGTTAGATTTAAGCTAGATTAAAAGGGCTAGATTCTTACATTTTGCGTGAATCTAGCGCAAAATCACAGACATTATATCATAAAGACCATAGATGACAATCGCAAATCTACTCATCTTGTTGGGCTTTTAGGGCTTGGGCTTTGGCGATAGCATCACATTGCTCATTAAGTGGCACTCCCGCGTGTCCTTGCACCCAATGCGCGATAATGGTATGGGGCTTTGCGACTTGTAGGTATTTTTGCCATAGTTCGGGGTTTTTTACTTTTTTGAAGTGTTTTGCTTCCCAATTTCTAAGCCAAGTGTTAATCCCCCCTACGACATATTTTGAGTCGCTGTATAAATGCACTTCGCAAGGCTCTTTTAATGCACTGAGAGATGCAATGACAGCTTGGAGCTCCATTTGGTTGTTTGTGGCGAGCTTTGCATTGCCTTGCACGATTTTTTGAACGCCATTAAACTCTAAGATTCCACACCAGCCTCCAGCACCCGGATTGCCAAGTGATGAGCCATCACAATATAGGGTTATGCGTTTCATTGTCGCACTCGGTGAGTTTGCTTATGACTTCAAGGCTTGCGATGGCGTTACAATTTGGACAGCGCGCGTTATAAAATGGCAAGATATGGTTGCATTCATTACAACGATATTCAAAGCGCAAGCCAGCCTTGTGTTTTGAATATTTTTGTAAGAGTGCGTAGGTTTCTAAATGAAATTGTTGTGTATTTGAGAGTTGGCTTGTATGTGTGAGATTGTCTTTTGTGGGCTGTTTAAGCCAGCCTTTTGCTTGATAGATTGCTTGAATGTGTGGATTTTTTATGTGTTCAAAAGGCACGCTTTTTTTTTCACTTTTCCAAAAAATATCAAAAAGATTCTCTATATGGGTTGCTTTCATTGCTTCTTGCCAGAAAACCCCCATACTTAAATCTCTGCATAATTCCAATATAACGCGCTCAAGTTTAGGAAAAGTATTTTTTATTTGCACGAGATTTTTGCACTTTTCACTAATGCTTTGTGTGCCCTCATAAATCACCAAGCATTGCAGATATGCGCGGGTAAGCGCGATATAATCCATATATTGTGTGGTGTTTGGTTGCTTGCCTTGCTCGCTTTGCCCATAGACTTCTTCTAGTGTATCTAGCGCGTGGAGCGCGTTTTGATGTTCGCCCAAGTGTTCATACACTTTAAGCAAACAATCAAGAGATTCTGTGTTGCGTGGATAGATTGAGAGAATCTCTAAAAACACTTCTTTTGCTCGTTGCAAAAATCCAGCACTCATATACGCGTTGCCTAACTCATAGAGAATCTGCACCTTTTGCTCTGAATGCGCGGTGTGCTCAAGCATACTCACATAGATTTTTATCGCTTCTTTGATATGTCCGCTTTTAGTATAGCTTCTGGCGATGAATTCTAAAGTTGGAATAGGGTTGTTGCTTAAGGTTAAAAATTCCTCCACGCCATCTTGTAGCCCTAAAAATTCATAGGATTTTTTAAGATTGTCAATACAATCTAGCCGTTTTTTTTCGCGCCATTTGTTGCGAATGAGGTCAATGCCAACGGCGCAAGCGATGATTCCAAGCAATAAGATGACACCAAAAATCGGGTCTTTATACCATTGCATAGAGCCTCCATTTGTTATGCAAGAGATAGTCTTTTACGATTCGCTATTCTCGTAAATATACGATTTTTGCGCTTGAGCGCACCTTTGCAAAGTGCTCTTGGATAATGCTTTGCTCTCTTTGTGCCATTATGCGTTGATTGACTAGGGGCTTTGCCTCTTCAAAACTCATTAGTTTGTGCCCCTTTTTTTCTATAATAAAAAAACTCACCAAAATATTATTTCCAGCATTGAGCACAGGAGTGAATTGCCCCTTTGGTGTGGAGGTGAATATTTGGGCTATTTGGTTGTTGAGTGAAGCGATGGAAATCTCCTCCTCTTGCTTTTCCACACCGCTAAAGTTTTTTTTGCGTTCTTTTATCGCTCTTTGAAGTAGAGCATCATCATTGCTACTATAACGCATTACTTTTACGCTAGATGGCACTTCAAATTGGCTTTTATGCTTGTTATAGTAGGCAAAAAGCTCATTTTCATCGGTGATATTGACATTGCTCGCGAGGATTTTTTGCATTAGTTCGCGTGTTTGGAGCTCTTTTTTGAGTTCAGCGCGATAGTCTTGGTAACCTATGCCATCTTTAGCGAGCTTAGAGATAAGTGCGCTTTTAGTAATGCCACTTGATGTAGCAATCCTAGTGATTTCATCATCAATCTTAAACTCATCAATGGTGATTTTAAATCGCGCAATTTCATCATCTTTTAGTCGTTCGTTGATAAGCAAATCAATAGCTTCTTTTTTGCCAATTTTTAGTTCTTGTTGGAGCTTTTTAATCTCATTTATTGTGATTGCATTTCCATTAACCCTAATCGCTACGCCTGCTATCACGCTTGCGTTACAAAGATTAAACACCCCAAAAAGCAATACCACATTAAAAAATTTCATTAGATTCTCCTTATAATTTAAGCAATTAAATGTCATAAGTTCCTGAATCATCGTCATCTTTATGCATATAATCTTTAAAGACGATGATTTTTTCAATGATTTTATTTAAATCAAGCACAAGCCTTGCTGCACCAATTTCTATGGCTTTTTTAGGCATTCCAAAAACCACACAGCTTTCTTTGCTTTGCGCGATAGTGAGCGCACCATTATCAAACATTTCTTTTAGTCCAATGCTCCCATCATCGCCCATTCCTGTGAGAATCACACCAAGCGCATTCCTCCCTGCTGTGTTATTTGTGCTACGAAACAAAATATCTACGCTTGGTTTATGGCGCGAGATTCTAGGACCTTCTAGGGGTTTTGCTGTGTAGTGCCCGCCTTCATAGCCAAGAGATATATGCGCATCACCACCAGCGAGATACGCACAAGATTCTTTCAGTTTTATTTTTTGGGTTACTTCACTTACCTCAAGGGCGGAGTTTGCATTCAATCGTTTGGCAAATGAAGTGCCAAAAGTGCCCGGAATGTGCTGGACGATAACAATCGGTGGCAAGCCCGTAGGGAGCGCACTAAAAATACTGCTTAATGTCTCCACACCGCCTGTGCTCGCACCAATGGCAATAAGTTTAGGACGCAACAAATCCTTACACGGCTTGCTAGGCATAAGCACATCGGGGTGGAGCTTTTGGCTTGGGTTTTGTATTTCGCTCTCTGGTATCATTGCCTGTCCTTAAGCATTACGCTTAATAAAGATTTTATGCCCAAGTCGTTCGGTGGTGTTGGCGATATGGTAGAGCGATTCTGAGTGTCCGAGATAAAAAGTCCCATCAGGTCTTAATAAATCAAACAATCGTTCTAAGATAGCAATTTGGTCATCTTTTTTGAAATAAATCAACACATTGCGACAAAAGACAATATCAAATTCTTCACTTTTAAATGGATATTTGGAATTAAAGAGATTGAGTGTTTTAAAAGTTATGATTTTTTTAAGGTTGTTTTTTGCTTTCATTACGCGTTCTTTTGGGCTTATATCATCAATGTCAAAATACTCTTCTAACACAGAATCTACCCATTTAGGATATTTTTCTAATTGAGGATTGACTTCATATACCCCCTTTTTTGCAAGCTCTAGCATTTGGGTATCAATATCTGTGGCGACAATCTCAATATCAGCCGAAGAATTATACACTTGCTTAGCGTAAAGTGCAGTGAGTGCAATGGTATAAGGCTCTTGTCCGCTCGAAGAAGCACAACAATAGATTTTGATTTTTGGCTGATTGCGAAAAAGCTCTGGCAACGCGCGGTCTAACATATCATCAAAATGAAAACTTTCTCTAAAAAAGTCCGTTTTGTTGGTGGTAAAAACATTGACAAAGCATTCTTTAACACTTTCATCTTTATCTACTTTTTGGAGCAACTCTCCAATATTATCGTGCGCCACTTCTTTGGCAAGTTTGTAGATTCTGTTTTTCATCATTGAAGCTTTAGAATCGTCAATGTGGATACCACAAATAGCGTAGATTTTGTCTTGCACGGCTTTTAATTCTTTGGGTGTAATGCTCTCAATCACTATTTCCCCTTATGTTATTTTAGTTTTGGTGAGATAGATTCTACAATAATTTTGCTTATTTAATGACAATAGTTTTTGTGCCACTCCTTGAATAGACCAAAATGCGCTTGTTTTTGTTTTTGTGCTTTGCTACGGCGGCACTAAAGTCGTTTAATCCTCTAATGGTGCTATCTTCAATTTGTGAGATAATGTCTCCCACTTCAAATCCAGCTTTTTGTGCTGGAGAATCTCGTTTGATTTCTACCACAATCACTCCTTGTGTATCATTTGGGATTTGATAGCGTCTGCGCACATTTTGTGTGAGTTCCCCCACGCTTAACCCATCAATGCCAGAAAGCGTTAGGCTTTGATTGTTTGATGGGAGCGGTGTTTGGTTGCTTGCGCGTTTTTCTTCGGTGAGCTCGCTAAGTGTTACTTGCGCTGTGCGCTCCTGCTTTTCGCGAATATATTTTATGCTTACTTGCTGTTTTGGAGGGAGCATTCCTATGGTGTTTTTAAGTTCTTGGGCGGATTTAATTTTTTTCCCATTGACTTCGATGATTAAGTCCCATACGAGCATACCAGCCTTTGCTGCTGGGCTTTGAGGCTCTATGCTGATGACTAATGCACCATCTCTGCGCCCATAAGTGTTTTTTAAATCCTCTCCTACATCTTGGATTCCCACGCCTAAGTAACCTCTCGTAACAGAGCCTTTTTCGATAAGTTGCTTAGCGATTTTTTTCACCATTTCTGATGGAATGGCAAATCCTACGCCGTGATTCCCACCTGTGCGGGATAAAATGGCTGTGTTAATGCCAATAAGCGCACCCCGAGAATCCACCAGCGCACCGCCTGAATTTCCCGGATTGATTGAAGCGTCTGTTTGGATAAAGTTTTCATAGTCGTTAATGCCAATGCCACTTTTATTAAGCCCTGAGACTATCCCCTGTGTAACGGTCTCTCCCACGCCAAATGGATTCCCAATGGCAAAGACAATATCTCCCACCATTACTTTATCAGAATCTGCGAAGCTAATCACAGGCAAATTGGTTCTATTGAGTTTGATTACTGCTAAATCACTTCGGGAATCTGAGCCAATGACTTTAGCGGTGTATTCATTATTGCTCCCTGAAAAACTCACTAAAATTTTATCCGCACCTTCGATGACATGGTGGTTGGTGATGATATAGCCATCTTTAGAGATAATCACGCCACTACCAAGAGAGCGGTCGATTCTATCGCGCGGAATCTGTCCATATATGTCTCCAAAAAACTGCTGAAAAAACGGGTCATCAAACATTGGGTGATTTGGCATTGCGTTAGAAACTTGCTTTTGAGTAGAGATATTCACCACAGCCTTAGTCGCATCACCTAAGGCAGACGCATAAGATTGAATGGTTTGTGATGAGGTTGCTGGATTACTGCGATTTTGCACAGCTGGGGCATCTTTAAACTCAAACGCATAAATGCCCCCAAAGACAAATGTGCTTAGAAGAAGAATTTTTTTCATTGTGTTGCTCCTTTTTTATGGAAGTAGATTCTCAATAAATCATTGTTTGTGGTTATTACGAGAATATTTTAATGCCCTTTCTTAAACGAAAAGTAATACAAAATATGTGTTTTTATGGAAGCAAATGAGAAAAATTGTAAAAGTGGCACAAAAAATGTATGTGGATTTTGTATATCTTATGCGTAGAATCTGCTAAACTTAGCATTAAGAATAAGGAGATTCTACTACAAGGCGGTAAGTATGGAGACAAAACGCGTTAATTTTAGTTCTGTTCCCGGACTAAGTATTGAGATTCCAGCACACTTTAAGGGTATTTATGATGGCGATGGGGTAGTGAAATACTTCCCAATGAAGAAGTTTAATGCACTCATTGCTAAAAACTATCGCAGGAAAAATGCCGAATATGCTTTTATTGAGCTAAAAGACTGCATTCAAAAAGAAAATGTTTCATTTGCACGCAGTATGCGCGAGCATTGCGAGGCAAGCGATTTGTATATCGAACAAAACATTTTAAGCCAAGAAGAAGATAAGTATTCTTTTAATTTCCAATGCCTTATTGCTAAAAGTCAAGGAAGCGAGCACATCAAAAAATCTGGCTATTTTTTTGTAAGTCTGCGCGATAGCTTTAATTTGAAAATTTTTATGCAAAACCTCACACAAGATAAATTTTGCAGTTATGTGTATTCAAAAGATGGCAAAGAATTTGTAAAAATAGATACAAGCAATGGTGAAGTCATCGATAAATATGAGTTTCCCACACATTTTTTAGACACAAACATTTTAAGCGCATTGCGTGAAATAACTGCGTATCTTTATACCATTGATAGGACTTATGTCAAAATGACTTCTTTTGTTGATTTGTTTGTGCTTTATAAGCAAAATTGGGACTACAATGGCAAATTTATCGGCAAGCAAAACTCGCTAAAAGATGAAGAGCTTGGTGAAATTGAGCCATTGAAGTATAAAGAGAGGATTCCACGCATAGTTATCCCACAAGAGGCTAATGCGAATTGGGAAAATCGCGAAAAAGAGCTTTTAAAGATTAACTCCACGCTAAAATGGGCGTAGCTTTAATACGCATCAAGCATATCAATGTTTATGTGTTGATATGCTCTGTTGCGATACTTTGCTACAATCTCCTTTATGACTTTACTTTTTTGCAAAGAGCCTTTGATGTAGTCGCCACCTTTTATTTCTTTATAAAACTTTGCTATTTCTATAAATTCATACAAAAACGCATTCATATCACTCTCAAATTCGACTATCTCATATTCTCGCACTAAGGCGGTTTTGCTCTTATTTCTTGGACTTTGAATGTATGCTCGTATTGGTCGCTTAATAACGCCCGGTATTCCTAGCTGATTTTCAAAGCATAATCTTTCATATATCTCTTCTTGGTAGGTCTCATTAGAGATTCTGCCCTTAGTTTTAAGTTTACAGAGCAATTCTACTTTAGAATCTAGCTCTTTTAGCCATACTCTACACGCATTATCATTGACTATCAAAAGAACTTTTGTTATATGTTCTGTAATGGTAAATTCTAAATCTTCCCATTTCTTTATAAAGTTCATTCGCCTTAGGGGAAAGGCTACAATGTTACACGGCAATTCATCTAAAATTCGCATTTGTTACTCCTTGTATCTTGTAATAATATATTTAATATAAACAAAATACCATTACCCTTGTTTAAATATTTTACACATCATTAGAGTTGAGTTGAGCAAGTGTGTCTTTTTTAAACCGCGTGAAATCCCCATTGATGATTGCTTTACGGGCATTTTGCACTAAAGTAAGATAAAAATACAGATTATGAATAGTGGCGAGGCGATGATAAGTAATTTCATTAGCACGGTAGAGGTGGTGTAGATACGCGCGTGAGTAATTCGTGCAAGTGTAGCATTGGCAGTATTCATCAAGTGGGGTGGTATCAAGTTTAAAGCGCGGACTTTTAATGTTAAGTTTGCCAAAAGTGGTAAAAATCGTGGCATTACGCGCATTTCTTGATGGCATTACGCAATCAAACATATCCACCCCACGCTCGATTGCTTCTAAGATATTCTGCGGTGTCCCAACGCCCATAAGATAACGCGGTTTATCCTTTGGGATAAATTCTATGCAAGATTGTATGGTGTCATACATTTCTTGGGCACTTTCTCCTACGGCTAATCCACCTATGGCATACCCATCAAATTCGCTTAATGCACTTAACTCTTGGGCGCATATTTTACGGAGCTCAAAGTCCGTGCCACCCTGCACGATAGCAAAAATATGATTGCTTTTAGCTTTGCCCTGTGCTTTTTGCGCCAAATGATAGTGTAATGACTGCTCCGCCCAATCTAGCGTCCTTTTTATAGAATCTTGCAAGCGTGAGAGCGGTGCTGGTAACCCGACCAAGTCATCAAGCACCATCATAATATCGCTATTTATGGCGTATTGAATATCAAGCACTTTTTGTGGCGTGAAAATATGTTTGCTCCCATCAATGTGAGATTTAAACTCAACGGCGTTTTCTAAGACTTTGACATTATCATTAAGGCTAAATGCTTGGAATCCACCGCTATCGCTTAAGTAATTTCCATTAAAGTTAGCAAAGTTGTGAATCCCACCGAGTGCGTTTAGATTCTCAATTCCACAGCGCAAGTAAAGATGATAAGTGTTTGCCAAAATGATTGGAGCATTTAAGTGGGTGGCAATGTCGTTGCTATCAAGAGCTTTTATACAGCCCTGTGTGCCCACAGGCATAAAAATGGGCGTTTGCACCTCTCCGTGTGAGAGGCGCATCGTGCCAGCGCGCGCGTGAGAATCTGTATAATCAACAAAAAAGTCCATCGTATTCCTTAAACAACAAAACAAAAAGCCATAAGTTTTAGGGCACTAAGATTGCATAATTTTGCTATAATCGCGCTTCTTAATAAACTTAAAGTTTGTAAATTTTTTCTCAAGGTAAAGTAATTTGAAAAAAACACTTATTCTAGCAGATGGCATTGTAGCAAAAATTTTCATTCAAAAGGTTGTGAGTCAGTATTTTGACAACAATCCTTATGTTATTATTGCCAAAGATTGCGCCACTTTGCCAAGTGAAATGCCAGATGTGATAGAATCTCATTTGCTTGATTATACTTCAAAGTTTCGTATAAGCGAGGTTTTTAGTAGCGATATTCAAGATATTTTTATTATCATTGAGAATCCCACAGAGCGATTTGTGCTTTATCGCATTATCCGCGAGATTAGCCCAAAGACGCGTATCGTGCTCTATAATAACCACGAATTTACCATACATACTAAAGACAACACAGAGAGCGCGACTCTCTTGCGAGAAGATTTGCGTTTAAATGGACAAAATGACGCAAATCTGGTGGTGATAGATTCTGAGAATTTGGTGGCAAACCGCCTTACGCAACGACTTGCTAATGTCCCTGTTATCCCAAGAGGCTTTGGATTAGAGCAAGGCGAGATTATGGAGGTCGCCGTGCCACCGGGCAGCATTTTTACTTATCGCTATATTGGTGCAATCGAGCAAAGAAAGTGGAAAATTGTGGGAATCTATCGCTTAGGTGAGCTTATTTTGTCTCGTAGAGACCTTGTAGTCTTGCCAAATGATGTGCTCTTAGTCGCTGGAGAAGCAAAAGTGCTCTCTGAGGTGTATCGTTTGGCAAAAAGTGATATTGGGCAGTTTCCCTCACCTTTTGGACGCGATATTTTTTTGTATATTGATATGGCGATTTCTAGTGAGAGTGAAGCATTTGTGTGCATTGAAGATGCGTTATTTCTCCATACACATCTTAAAAACAATCGTCTTGTTATCCAAGTGTTAAATCCTACTAATCGCGCGTTTTTAGAGCGACTTAATGCTATCAATGGCGAGGGAAGTCCAAAAGTAGAGGTCAATATCATTTATAATACAAGCAGTCTAAGCGCGCAGATTCAAAAAGATTCTGCTAAGCGACTTGGGCTTATTGTGGTAAATAGCGATATTTTTTCTCTTGTAAAAAATAGAGAGGCACTCTATCAATGCGCATTGCCCGTGCTAAAAATAGGCGCAAAACGCTTAAGCAAGGTAAAAAAGAGTTTTCTTATCGTGGGAGAAGGCTTGCAAAAGAGCGAAAACATTGCTTCGGTGATGTTTGATATTTCTAAGCAACTTAATATCACTTCTCGATTCTATGATTTTGACCCAGATTCTGCCCATCAACACGATATTATCTCGCATATTGAAAGCGTGGCAAAAGTCTTTAATGCAAAGCCAGAAATTTTGTATTCCTCCACGCAAAATCCCATTGTATTGTTAGCACAAAGTGATGAAGTAGTGCTACAATTTCTCCCATTTGATGTGGGTATTACCAAAAGCACGAGATTTTCCTTTCTTTCGATGGATTCTTATCGACTTTCGCTTGGTTTGGAGCGAGACCCACAGATTTTTATCCCACTTGGCAAAGGATTATAAATGCGCACCATATCTATACGCACACCATCAGCCCAATACCCCGTGCAAATTGGGAAAAGTAATGATTTAGAACCAATTACACATAATGGCAAGGTGCTTATTGTTACAAACCCAAAAATTGCTGGGTTGTATTTGCCTGCGATTATGGAAAAGATTGAAGCAAAAGAAGTTTTTGTCTGCACTATCCCTGATGGCGAGGAATACAAAAATATGCAAAGTATCGAGGCAATCTTGCAGAGTGCCTTTACTCATCGCTTAGATAGAAAGTCGCTTTTCATCGCTTTAGGTGGTGGCGTGATAGGCGATATGGTGGGGTTTGCTAGTGGGATTTACCAGCGAGGCGTGGAGTTTATCCAAATCCCAACTACACTTTTAGCGCAAGTGGATTCTAGTGTGGGCGGGAAAACAGGTGTAAATAACGCTTTTGGCAAGAATCTTATCGGAGTGTTTCATCAACCAAAAGCCGTGTTTATCAATACGGATTTTTTACAAACACTTCCAAGCAGGGAGTTTAGCGCAGGGTTAGCAGAGATTATCAAAATGGCGGTGTGCTTTGATAAAGATTTTTTTGCGTTTTTACAAGAGCGGTTGTGTAATCACTCTTTGCAGGAGTTTTGGAGTGATTATGAGAATCTTCAATACACCATTGCCAAAAGCGTTGAAATAAAAGCCAAAGTGGTGGAGCAAGATGAAAAAGAAAGTGGGATTCGCGCAGCACTTAATTACGGGCACACTTTTGGGCACGCTATTGAGAATCTCACTCATTACACAACCTATCTACACGGCGAGTGTGTGGCGATTGGAATGTGTTTAGCAAATGCTTTAGCGCGAAATCTTGGTTTATTAAGCGCAGATGAGGAAAAAAGTATCAAAAGTTTGCTACAATCGTGCAATTTACCAACACACTTTGATATTGCTCAAAAGGAAGCGTTTTATGAGCGGTTGTTTTTGGATAAAAAGAGCACACATCGTGCCATTACTTTTGTGTTGCCAAATCATATAGGTGGCGTGTGTATGCGCAATGATATAGATAAGCAAGCAGTGCTTAAGATTCTCTAATTTTACGATAAAAGGGCAGTCGGTGAAAAAAATAAAAATTGTTGTTTTGTCATTGTTTCTCGCGTTTGGTGGTGTGAGTGCTGAGCCTAATATCACCCAAAATGAGCCCCAACAGCCAAATCAAAACCAAGATAACAAACTTTTTATAAGCGAGCAAGATTTAGAAAAAACACTCAAACAAACTTCCCAAGCCCTAGAAGCAAAAAGCATTAACAACGCGTGGTTTAAACAATACTCCAACATTAAGACATACAATATGCTTGAGAGTGATATTGCTCAAATAGAGCGCAGTATCAAAGAAGCCAAAGAAAAAAGAGATGTTTCTAAGATTAACCAGCTCAAAGGCACGCTTACTACCATTCAAAAACAACGCGAGATTCTGCGAGTGTATGCGGATAATCCTTACGCACAACTTTTAGAGCCACCAGAAATTAAAGATGAGCCACATATCACAAATCCTATACTTATTGTGAGTGGATATTTGTTTATCAAAGAACTCAAAGAAAACCAGCACGCCCTCACTCAAAGCGAGGAAAGTCTCCAAGAACTTCTTAATCTTGTTTTATTGGAGTTTGATACACTTTCTTCGCTAAAACTTATCACCAAAGATGTAGGCAAACAAAGAGAATATGAAAATGCAAGCAACGAGATTGAGCAAATGATACAATCCTTGCAATCCGCACAAATGATTTTTAAGACTTCTAACACAGTGTATTTTAAAAATATCGAAGATGTTATTATGCGATTAAATAGCGAGATTAAAGCGCAATTTATTAAGATGATTTATATTGGCGTGAGCATCGCATTTATCTTTATTATTGCTTTTTTTGTGAAGGTCGCATTGCGTAAATATATCACAGATTCTAAACGCATTTATACTGCAAGCAAAATCATCAATTTTTTTAACCTAAGCCTTGTCGGGCTTATTTTCCTTTTTGCGTATTTGGAGAATGTAACTTATGCTGTGGCGATTGTGGGTTTTGCTTCGGCTGGTTTAGCCATTGCAATGAAAGATTTGTTTATGAGTTTGCTTGGGTGGTTTGTCATTGTGCTTGGCGGAAGCGTGCATGTGGGCGATAGGGTAAAAGTCATTAAAGATGGGGCAATATATGTGGGTGATGTGCTTGATATTTCAGCATTGCGTATTACTATTTATGAAGATGTAACACTCACTTCATATTTACAAAATCGCAGGGCAGGGCGTATTATCTTTATCCCTAATAATTATATTTTTACCACCTTGCTTGCGAATTACACTCACGCTGGGATTAAGACGGTATGGGACGGGGTAGATTTTAGCATTACTTTTGATAGCAACCATAAAAAAGCACTAAAAATTGCCACTGAGATTGCCAAAAAATACTCTAAAGGATACACCGAAGTAACCAAAAAACGAATGGAGCACATTAAAGATAGATTCTCATTGCGCAATATGAATCTAGAGGCGCGGGCATATTGTATGATAGAGCCAAATGGCATACGAATTTCACTCTGGTATCAGGCAAATGCGTATTCTACGCTTGGCATTAGAAGCGCGATTTCAACGGAAGTTATCGAGGCGATTTTACAAGAAGATGACATTCATATCGCTTACCCAACGACTAAAGTCGTGCCCACAGGAAGCGATGGACGAGGAAACAAACCCTTTTATGAGCCACTTAATCTTAGTGAGGCAAAAAAGAAACGCAAAAGAGGCGCACCTGAGCCTATCGATGAAAGAAAAGATGATAGCTCGATTTATGGAGTATAGATTCCCATTTGCAAAACAAGCGAAACAACACACATATTGAGGATAAATGATGAAAGTATTTTTTAAAACCTTTGGCTGTCGAAGCAATCTCTTTGACACACAAGTAATGATAGCAAACCTCAAGGAATATGAATGCGTGCAAAGCGAGCAGGAGGCAGATATTATTGTGATAAATTCTTGCACCGTTACAAATGGTGCTGATGCGGGCGTGCAAGGCTATATTAACAAATTTAAAAACGGAGATAAAAAAATTTTTTTTACAGGTTGTGGTGTGCAATCAAAAGGGCAACCAAATTATGAGCGCAATTTGTTGCAAGGGGTGTTTCCCCATAGTCTTAAGGAGCAAATTAACACGCTATTAAGCCAAAAGGAGCGGTTTTTCTACCCAGAGAGTGCTCCTAATCACATTGATTCTACCATTGTGGAATCATTTGTAGGCAAGCAAAGGGCGTTTATTAAGATTCAAGAGGGTTGTGATTTTGCGTGCAGTTATTGCATTATCCCCAGCGTGAGAGGCAAGGCGCGCAGCTTCCCTAAGCACGCAATCTTAGAGCAAGTTAGGCGACTTGTGGATTGCGGCGTGAGCGAGGTGATTTTAAGCGGGACAAATGTGGGGAGTTGGGGAAAAGACTTGCAAAAAGAGAATCTTGCTACTTTGTTGCGCGAAATTTTTACTATTTCTGGGCTAAAGCGCGTGCGAATAGGAAGTTTAGAGCCTAGCCAAATAGATAGCGAGTTTTTAGACATAGCGATGCACGAGAAGTTAGAGCGACATTTGCATATTGCCCTGCAACACACAAGCAATACAATGCTTGAGATAATGAATCGTAAAAATCGCGTGCAAAGTGATTTAGCACTTTTTGCCCACTTGCAACAACAAGGCTTTTTTTTGGGCACGGACTTTATAGTCGCCCATCCGGGCGAGAGCAAGGAAGTATGGGAGGAAGCATTGGCGAACTTTAAGACATTTAAACTTACGCATTTGCACCCTTTTATTTACTCGCCTCGCGTAAATACTCCCTCAAGTATGATGAAAAACACCACCAAAGGTGATGAAGCAAAGGAGCGATTGCATTTGCTTAAAAATTTGGTAGCACAAGAGAATCTAAAAGCACGACAAAAACTCGCACATTTGCAAACCCCGCTCAAAGTTTTGATAGAATCTAGTCGCAAAGACACACATTTTGATAGTCATTGTGCTAAGGGAGTGAGTTTCGTGGGCTTAGACCAATATTTTAATAGAGTTATTATTTCGTGCGATACACCTAAGGTTAGCTTGAAAGTCGGTGATTGGGTGGAAGTCAGAGAATATGAAGTCAGCAAAGAGGGCACTTATGCAAAAATCTAAGAATCTTATCGCTTTTATCATAACGCTGTGCGTGATTATACTCCTTATAGTGTTTTGGATTTTTCGAGATGATACGAAGTTGTTAAGTCCTTATGAGTTTGCTCAAATTATTGAGAGAACTCCGCCATACAAGCTGGTTGTGCAAGATGATATGATGTATTTTAGCGTGGAAAACCAAAACTACAAAGTCGCTAGGGATAGCATTGATTTGCACACGCTTAATCCAAGAATCGCCGTGAGTGTGAAGCCAAAAAGTGGAGGATTCTTAGATGAGGTTGGGCTTTTTGTGCTTATTTTTATTGGGCTTGCTGTGATAGTTAAGGCGATTTCAATGCTTTTTGCCCGTCCTCCAAAAGAGCCAATCAAAAGCACGGACAATGGCATAAATGGGCTTGATATAAACGCAAATAATTTAAGTGGGACGATTGGGGGAAAAAATCCAAGTGTTTTAGATAATGATTTTTTACAGCCCAAAAATCAAAGTGTCGTTACTTTTAAAGGTGTGGCTGGCATTAGTGAAGTCAAAGAGGAGCTTTTAGAAATCATTGATTATCTTAAAAATCCCAAAAAATACCAAGATTTGGGAATCTCTTTGCCAAAGGGTGTGCTTCTTATCGGTCCTCCCGGAGTTGGCAAGACAATGATTGCTAAGGCAGTGGCTGGAGAGGCGGGCGTGCCATTTTTATATCAAAGTGGCTCAAGTTTTGTGCAAATTTATGTGGGAATGGGCGCAAAGCGTGTGCGAGAGCTCTTTATGAGGGCAAAGGCAAAAAGCCCTAGCATTGTCTTTATCGATGAGATTGATGCAGTCGGTAAAGCGCGTGGAGGGAGTAGAAATGATGAGCGAGAAGCGACATTAAATCAGTTGCTTACAGAAATGGACGGCTTTGAAGATTCTAGTGGTGTGATAGTCATTGGCGCGACTAATAAAATTGATGTGCTTGATGAGGCACTTTTGCGTCCTGCACGCTTTGATAGGAGAATCTATGTGGATTTACCAGATGTAAGTGAGCGGGAAAAAATCCTTGAAGTGTATTTAAAAAACAAAAAATATGATTTTGATAAAAACGAAGTGGCACGCTTGTGTGTGGGCTTTAGCGGAGCGGCTATTGCTGCATTGGTTAATGAAGCTGCGCTAAACGCACTAAGGCGTGGGAGTTTTGTTATCCAAAAAGAAGATATTTTAAACACCAAAGATAAGGTGCTCTCAGGCAAGAAAAAAGTGCTAAGCTTTAGCGAGGAGGAAAAAAATATCCTAGCCACTTATCAAAGCGCAAAAGCCCTAAGCGCGTATTGGTTGGATATTGATTTTGATAAAATTTCGCTCATTAGCGAGAGTTTTAAGCAAATTGATAAAGAGCTTGTAAGTAAGGCAGAAATGAGTAATAAGATTAAAATGTATCTTTCTGGAAGCGTGGCGGTGGAGATGATATATAATGAAAGCTTTAGCAACGCAAAAGAGGATTTAGATAAGGCAAAAGAAATCGCCTTCCAAATGTGTGAGCAATATGGAATGGGCAAACATATTATGCCAGAGAGTGGCGATGTGGTGGAGATTTTAGAAGATTCCAAAAAGCAAATGCAAGAGTTCTTTGCCAATGCTAAGCCATTACTTTCAAAACTTTCAAATATCTTGCTTACAAATGAAAAACTCCACAAAGAGCAGATTAAAGATTTGCTTGATGAAAACTACTTCGCCTAACTTTACCATTAGTGATGAGAATCTCGCCTTTGAGCGCACCATTGCTTTTGTTGCTATGCGTTATGAGAACAACCCTTATGTGCGCATTGGCAGGGATTTTACTGTATTTAGCGAGGCATTAGATTCTATCAACGCTAATAAGCGCATTATAAGGTGCATTGGGATTTTTTCACAAAAGACACTTAAAGTGTTTATGCAATCTTTAGCCAACAGGCAAAATGCGCTTGATACACTTCGATGCTTGCACGCAAAAAAAGTGGCATTAGAGCTGTTTTTGTGCGATTGTGAGAGTTTTTTGCCACCAGCTCTTTTGGGGTTGCAAGCATATTGCCAGCTTTTTTGTTTTAAATGTGGCGATACAACCACAGGTATTTAATTCAATTTCTTGCGAGAATCTCTCGCTCCTCTACTTGTTTTCCATTTTCATAGCGGATAGTTTTTTTGAGTTCGCCTAGTGGCGTGTAAAATTTAGAAGTGCCCACCAAAAGGTCATTTTGATATTGTTCCTCGCTTTTTATCGCGCCGTAGTAATAGTATTGTATAAGTTCTCCATTTGCCTTGCCGTGAGTGAAGTTAAGCTCTCCTCGCAGTTGCCCATTACTATAAAAGTGCTTTGTAAGCCCGTGTTGCTTGCCATCTAAGAAGTGGATTTCCCACGCAAGCTCGCCATTGACATAATATATTCGCACCACTTCACCTATGCCTTTTGGAGCTTTTTGCACGATTTTTGGTAGAGGGGGGTTCATAGGGGCTGGTTTTTGCACTTTTATTGCTGGCTCTTGTGGTTTTGGCTTTTTGGGTTTTGGTTGTTCTTTTGGCTCTTGTGCTTGGGCATACGATTCATTTGATGGGACGAAGTTCCACGCAGGCGCAGCACTCATATCATATTGCGTTTGCAAGCACGCTACAAAGCTCAAAGTAAAGACAAGCACACCGCCAATACACAATCTAACCATAACTGAAGCCCTTTACTCAAAATGTGGCAATACTACCACAAATTTCGCAAAATATGCGACAATGCTATCAAAATCATCGCCTTTTTAAAACCATTTTACATATTTTACGCTTAGACTATGGGATTGACCGCCATTATATGCAAGCCCATTATAACTCACGCCAAGCTCGCTTACTCTACTTATAGCGCGTGAAAAGCTTGCATCGACATTGGCATAAAAAAGAGGCAAGTAGATTCTCGCTTCATCGCTAAATATACCATTTTGGAATTTTAATGTGGGTTTGTTGTTTGGAGAATACCGTCCACCAACAAGAATTGAGTAACGATAAAACTGCCCTATAGCTTTGTAATATTTCATACTTGCGCTTAGTTGTGGTAAATGCACATTGTGCGTTGGATAGACCTCATTTGCTAGCGCGCCTTTTTCAATCTCAAAGCCAGCAACTCCCATCAAATCATAGCTTACTCCAAGCTCGGGGGCAATGTAACTCATAGAATCAAAGTAATACGCCATTCCCCCTCGCACTGCGCCACCGATATGGTAGGTAAAGGTGCTTGCATCATAAAGGTTTTTGTTTTCTTGGGCGTTGATTGTAAGATGCGTTAAAGTGCTACGAAGATTGGATTTGAGATAGAATTGTTTGTTTTCATCTGATTTTAGTAGCTTAATGTGCGCCATTCCACCTTGCGCCACATTAGCACTCAAAGTCGCATCAGCAACGCTCAGTTGCGATGTTGTGGAATTATACTCATAGCCTAAATACACAACGCCAATACCCAAATGTCCAAAATCACGCTGAACTCCAGATATAGCTCCTCCCGCGTAGGTGTGAGATTTGGTGTTATTCACGCTAAGATTCCCATACAATCCATAAGGAATGGCAAATGTGCGCTTTTTTTGCCAATTTGAAGTGTCAATTTTTTGGGCTTGTGTATCTTTGTTTGTTTGCTCCTTGCTTTCTTGTCTTTTGATAGCTGTGCGGTAGAAGTGATGATAATTGATAGAATCTAAGATATTTTGGATAATCACAATTCGGCGTGTGTCGTTAAGTTGGATAGATTGCAGAGCACTCGCACCAAAGGAGTTTGACGCATTTGCACCCAAGCTAAAGCCATTTCTGCCGGGCACATCAAAAAGTTCTAAGCCTTGCGTTGGTGTCAAATGGCTAAAGTTTATACTGCCCGCAGGTGCATTTAATATGACTTTATCATAGCTATACACACCATCTTTTTTATCCACATTTGCCCCAAGTGAAACTTTAATAGCACCGGGCTGGATAATTAGATTCCCTACATTGGCATTCATATAGAGGTGTTCGTCATTCATACCCTGTGCGGCGAAAGTATGGCTATTCCATATATCATAGTTATTATGCAGGGTGATACTAAAGTCCTCAATGTTAAGATTAGTAATAGAGCCGTTGATATGAGCGTTTGTATTGGGGTTATACCCGATATTTTGGTAAAGTGTGAGATTGGTGATAGTCCCACCTGCATTGTTGAGACGCGACACATTTGTGCTTGTTGTGAGATTGGTGATAGTCCCACCAGAATTAGTAAGATTAGTGATAGAGATATTTTCTAGCGTTTGGACTACTCCACCGCTTATATTAAGGGTGGGAAGTCCTTGTTGCGGATTGCTTATGAGCGCGACATTCCCGCCACTCACATTTATAGTGTTTATGGCGTTATTGGTTATACGATTGACATTTCCACCGCTGATGGTAAAGGTTGTAATTGTGTTGTTGCTTACATTATTGAGCGTCCCGCTCTCGTTTCTTACTTCACTTATAGTGCTTGATGTAAGATTATCTAGCCTCCCTCTTTGTCGTATGTCAAACACATTGACACCTGTAATGCTTGTGATAACACCACTTGGCGCGTTTTCGATATTAGCTACATTGCCTTTTGTAGAGGTGATATTTGCTATTGTGTTGATAGTCCCTGCGTTATAGATTCTATCTACGAGGTGATTTCCAGCCACTCCACTAACCCCGCTTATAACTCCTCCTGCGTAATTATTCAGCACACCTAAGTGCCCAAACCCATTTCTCCCTATGACAACTCCCTCGCCTAGTATTTGTCCGCTATTTAAGATTGTCCCAAGATACCCACTGACATTGATTCTCCCATAACCATTTCGGTTGATTATCCCTCCATTATCTACGCGGAGAGTTATAAGCTGTGAAGCTGTCCTACTTGTGCCAATGTATAAAGAATTGCCATCAGAGCATATAGGCGTAACACATTGAATAGAGCCACCACGCCTCACGGCGATTTCCTCTACGATATTATTCCTTGTGGTGCCCGCATAGATTCCCAACACAGAGATTTGATTGACTACTTCTACTCTAATTTTATCGCCCGTTTGAGTATAAGCAGAATCACGGATTTCCAAGCGTCTAAGAAAATTTGCCACCGCGCCATCATTTCTCCAAGTGCCACTTCCATCTCGAATTATTGTTGAATTATTCGTAAGCGTTTTGTTCCCAGCACCGCCCTGCCATTGGTTATAGCTTGCAAACAAAAAGCAAGGGATACACAACAAAATGCCAAACCAGATAACGCGCATATTTCTTTAATAAATCCTAAATTGTTTTAATTCTTTAAATATAAAATTTAGGTATTGTAGCTAAAAAACGGGGGGGGGGGGGGTAAAAATTGGAAATTTTAGGTGCAATTTAGGCAAATAGGCTTTGTGTAGCCTATTTGTTAATGTAAGTCTTTGTTGAGTTCAATTTGACGATTTGAGCGAAATGCAATCATTCGCCCACTTTTAGAATCTTGGCGGAAGTGTAAGCCGTTTTTGCCACTTAGCTCACGCCCTTTGTAGAGCCCATTTGGATTGATACTAAAGTCTTCATTTATTTGTGCGATTTTCTCTGCCTCTGCTTTGTCGATTTCAAACACCGTGCCAGCAAGCACGGCGATACCGCCATCGACTATGCAGCCATCGCCTAGACTTATGCCTGTGGAGCTATTTACGCCTAGCAGGCAGTTTTTGCCAATGCTAATGGGCGCACTATTTCCCCCGCTAAGCACGCCTAGTATGCTCGCGCCACCGCCTACATCGCTTCCCTCGCCTACGATGACACTAGAGCTGATTCTCCCCTCATTCATACACGCACCAAGCGCACCTGCGTTAAAATTCACATAGCTAGCTCCGGGCATTTGCGTGTATCCACCGCTTCCTAGATACGCACCAAAGCGCGTTTTAGCAGAATCTAGCAAGCGGATATTGTCATATTGTGGGACTACTTGCATAAGATAGCGCGGGAATTTATCCACAAAATCGATATGTGGGAACTTACCACGCATTTTAAGTGTGATTTCATTTTGGCGTAAATACGCTAATTCATAGGGCTTATTGCCACTCCAAGCGACATTGCTAAGAAGCCCAAAGATTCCATTAAGATTAAGCGAGCGCAGAGGGGCTTTGCCAAGTGAGAGGGCAAGGAGCTTCATATACGCACTCTCCACACTTGCACACTCTTCATCGGCATACAGCACACAGAATCTGTATTTCGCTTCGCCATTTTTGGTGGTGAGTTTGTTTTTAACCAATGCCTTTTGGAGCTCCAAAAGCACTTGGATATTTTTATGGGTGCTTATATCGCTTAGAGCTTCGCTTAAAAATGGCACATAGAGCTCTAATGCCTTTTTGATAAAGGCTTCATTCACGCCATATACCGCTTCACTCTCATTTTGAGAAATGAGGCAATCCCCAACCTTAGCCGCGCTTAAAAGCACCGCAAAACTCCCTAGATTCTCACCTTGCCAATTGAGTACAGGATAAGTGGCATTGAGCACTTTGCCTGCTTCTATCTTGCCAATATCTACCCGTGCAATGCCAAAGCCAAGTGGCGCACGATAGCTAGAATCTTTTTGAAATTTATCTACAAATACTTTAAAATCTTGCATAGTTTTCCTTTAATTAAAATTCTATATTGCGTTGGAGAATTGGGATTGTAACAAAAATTGCATAATCTTTGTGTGAATTTTGGTGTGATTATTGCAAATGTTAAAAAATTTTTATACAATCCCAAACATTAAGTAGAGCGTTTAAAGATTCTATCTTAAAATGACTTCTATCTTAAAATCATAATTTTACACTTCAAAGGAGTTAGCAATGAGTTCAGTTGGAATCTTTTATGGGAGCGATGGCGGAAATACACAAGGTGTAGCGGACAAAGTAGCAAAGGCACTAGGTGGCGATGTGAAGCTCTTTGATGTAGCAAAGGCGCAAAAAGAGGATTTGCTAGGACTTAGCAACCTTATCCTAGCGACACCAACTTATGGTGCTGGCGATTTGCAAGATGATTGGGACGGCTTTTTAGGGCTTTTTGGCGATGATGATTTCGCGGGCAAAACAATCGCGCTTGTTGGCTTGGGCGACCAAGATACTTATAGCGACACTTTTTGTGATGGCGTTTTTCACATTTATGAAAAAGTAAGCAAAAAGGGCAAAATCATCGGGCAAACTTCAAAAGATGGTTATGACTTTGATGAGAGTCGAGCGGTAGTCGATGGCAAGTTTGTAGGGCTTGCGATTGATGAAGATAATCAAGGCGACCTCACTGATGAGCGCATACAAAATTGGGTGAATGCTATTAAAGGACAATTCGCCTAAATCTCTACAAATCTAATACAATTTAGAGAATCTAATGCAAGAGATTCTCTAATCCTCCCTTATTTCATCTCATTTTTTCTTTGATTTTTGCGTGCAAAAGTTCCCCAAAACGCGCTAAGTAGCTATAAAATAATGGCACGAAAAACACCGCGACAAATGTCGCTGCGAGCATTCCGCCGATTACTCCCGTGCCGATAGAATGCCGTGATAGTGCGCCCGCGCCACTAGAGAGTGCCAAAGGCAACACGCCTAAGCTAAAGCATAGCGAAGTCATCACAATGGGGCGAAAGCGCAATTTTGTCGCGCTAATAGCAGAATCAATAATGCTTAATCCCTCTTTCTCGCGCAAATGCGTGGCAAATTCCACGATTAGTATCGCATTTTTAGCACTCAATGCAATCAAAACAAGCAAGCCCACTTGGAAATATATGTCATTATCTAGCCCGCGCAAAAATGTCGCCAAAATCGCGCCAAATACACCAAAAGGCACGGCACTTAGCACCGCTAGGGGCATTAGCCATTTTTCATACTGCGCGACAAGAATCAAAAACACAAATATAAGTCCAAAGATAAACGCCACACTGCCACTGCTAGAGCTCGCCATCTCTTGGTAGCTTGAGCCCGCATAGGCTATGTCATATTCAGGTGGCAAAACTTCGCTTGCAACTTCTTCTAGGGCTTTCATCGCTTCCCCGCTAGAATACCCCATATTTAAAAATCCCTGAATCTGCGCTGCGGGGAAAAGATTAAAGCGATTGATGATTTCAGCCCCCACGATGCGCTTAAAAGAGATAAGCGAGCTAAGCGGGATTAAATTATTATCGCGCGATTTTACATAGATTTTGCTTAAATCCTCTGGCGAAGTGCGGTAGCTAGAATCTGCTTGCATCATCACGCGAAAAGTCCTATCAAAGGCTTCAAAATTATTGACATAATAGCTTCCAAAAGTCATTTGCATTGTGGAAAACACATCATTGATATTGACATTGAGCGCACTTGTGGCTTCTCTATTGAGCTCTACTTCGTATTGAGGCGTATCCACCGCAAAGCTCGTAAAAATCCTGCTAAATTCTGCCCTCGCACTTGCTTTGGCGATGATTTCATCGACATATCGCTTGAGTTCTTGTGCTGAGCCTCCGCCCCTGCTTTGTATGTAGGCATTTACCCCGCTAGAATCAAGCCCGATAATCGTGGGGGCTTGCCCGATGATAAACCTCGCATTTGGGTAGGCATCAAGCTCTTTTTGCACATCGCGGATTATTGCTTTATCGCTTTGTCCCTTTCCTTTGCGCTCACTCCAATCAATAAGCCTCTCAAATGCGATTCCGCCGTTGTTTTTAAAGCTCCCTGCCAAAAAGCTAAAGCCTGAAATCGTAGTTTGCTCGGCGATTAGCGGATTTTGCTGCATTGTGCGTATGAGGTGTTTTTGCGTTTCAATAGTGCGAGAGAGTGCGCTCCCCTCTGGCAAAAGCGTATGCACCGTTATGATTCCCATATCTTCGTTTGGCACAAGCGAAGTTGGCGTGTTTTTAAATAATCCAAATGTCGTTAGCACAATCACACCAAAGAGACACAGCATTAGCAAGCCTCTTTTAAGCGCACGAGCAAGCGAAATCGAGAATTTAAAGGTAAGTTTTTCAAAAAAGAGATTAAAGATTCTAATAGGCTTAATGGGCTTAGTATGCCCGCCTTTAAGAAATAGCGCGCAAAGTGCGGGCGTGAGTGTGAGTGCGACAAAGCCTGAAATCACCACTGAAACGACAATGGTAATGGCAAATTGGCGATAAAACTCCCCGCTAAAGCCACTCATAAAGGTTACAGGTAAAAACACCGCGCTTAGCACAAGCACGATGGCAACTACGGGTCCTGTAATCTCGCGCATAGATTCTATGGTGGCTTCTTTCGCGCCTAAGTGCTTTTGGTGCATTATGCGTTCGACATTTTCAATGACGATAATCGCGTCATCGACTACGATTCCGATGGCTAAAATAAGCCCAAAAAGCGTTAAAAGATTTATGCTAAATCCAAAGGCATACAGCCCCGCAAAAGTGCCGATGATAGACACAGGGATAGCAATCACAGGGATAATAGTCGCCCTAATATTGCCCAAAAACACATAAATCACAAGCACGACAAGCACGATAGCTTCGATAAAAGTCTTTATCACTTCATTTATGCTTGCGGTGATAAATTCTGTGGGACGATATGGGTTTGAGTAGCTCATACCATCGGGGAATTTTTGGCTTAAGAGTGCCATTGTTGCATTGACATTATCCGCGACTTCTAGCATATTTGCCCCGGGCTGAAGCGTGATACGAATCGGCACGCTAGGTGTGTCGTTATAATAATTATCCGTGAGATAATCTCGCGCCCCTAGCTCCACACGCGCCACATCGCGCAGTCGCAACGCCGAGCCATCAGAATTTGCACGGATAATGATTCTCTCAAACTCCTCTGGCGTGGATAAAAGCCCTTTGGTGATAATGCTATAAGTAAATTCTGCTTTTTTCACAGGCTCTTTGCCAAAATGTCCGGGCGCAAATTGCGCGTTTTGCTCTTGGACTTTGCTTAGCACTTCTAAGGGTGAAAGGTTGTATTGTTGGAGTTTATCTGGCTCTAGCCATATCCTCATCGCATAATCTTGCAAACTCCATAGCTCCACGCCTCCCACGCCTTGTATGCGCTTGAGCTCATCGATGACATTGAGCAAAGCATAGTTTGCGATAAAAAGCTGGTCGTGCACGGGATTGTTAGAGTAGAGATGATACATTCCAATAGGCGCGGTGGAGCGTCTCTCCACCGTTACGCCTAGTCGTTGCACTTCGCTAGGGAGCTGTGATAAAACGGCTTGCACGCGGTTATTGACATTGACAAGTGCTATGTCTGGGTTTGCGTCATTGCTAAAATACACGCTTATGCTAAGCTGTCCTGCCGAACTAGAGCTAGAACTCATATAAATCATATCTTCCACGCCATTTACGCTACTCTCAATGATACTCGCTACGCTCGTGGAGAGCGTTTTGGCACTTGCACCGGGATAATTTGCATTGATAGTGATTTGGGTGGGGACGACTTTTGGGTATTGCTCTATGGGGAGTGAGCGCATACAAAGCAACCCTGCGATGATGATAATGATAGCCCCCACGGTAGAGAACGCGGGGCGGTTTATGAAAAATTTGGAAAACATTTGTGTGGATTCTCCTTGCTTGGTTTTAAAATTTAAATAGATTTACGCTGTGTCTTGGTGCTTAACGCAAAATTTGCAACACACAAAATCTAAAAATGCAATTATAAAACCTGATAGCAACTCTAAGTCAAGGGGGAGAAGTGAAATTTATATGATAATCTTTGGGTTAGAATTTCTTTTTGCGCACATCGCTCAAAATCTCTGCAGCAATTCCATCAATGGCGTTGCTGACATTTTGTGAGTTATTGGCAATTTGGACATTTTTTAGCGTAATTGCTTCTAATTGCCCGATAGATTCGTTGATTTGTGTGATTCCTGCTGCCTCCTCCTTGATAGATTCAGAGACATCATTGATACTTTGCACGAGCAAATTGACATTTGCTTCGATTTCGCTCAATGATTTGGCGGTTTTTTCTGCGAGTTTTCGCACTTCATCAGCCACTACGGCAAATCCTCGCCCGTGCTCGCCCGCTCGTGCAGCTTCAATCGCAGCATTAAGTGCGAGCAAGTTTGTCTGGTCGGCAATGTCTCTAATCATTCCTATAATGTTTTTAATGTCCTCTGCTTGGCTTGTAACCTGATTTGTTCTATCGGTTACATTTTGCATAGAAGCCGTAATTTGCTCAATGGCACTTGCAGATTTTTGAATACTTGCTGATTGCGAGTTTGTGCCTTCTGTGAGGTTGTTAATCGCATCTTTTAGTTCTTTGCTCTTAGATTCTAAGGCATTTGCAGAATCTAGCGAGGCTTGAAGCATTTTTCTAATTTCAGCACCTAGCGTATTTGTTACACTCTCTACGCGTCCTTTTGCATCCTCTAGTTGTGCTGTAAAATCAAGGCTAGTATAAGAGTCAAAGACACTTTCAATGGTGTTGGTGTTTTTGCCAATTTTTGATTGCAAAATTTCTAGCATAGTGTTAAGCACATCTTTGAGCTCTGCAAGTTTTGGGTGTGCTGGGGTGGCTTGAATGCGTGCGGTAAAATTCCCATTTTCTACTTCTTTTGCAGTTTGTGCAGCTTGGCTAATCGCTAGGCTATCTTGCTCTAAAGATTGCTTTGTCTTTTTGATATTATCATTGATAGCCATAGCAATCGTGCCAAATTCATCTTTAGAGGTAATATTAAGCATTTGGGTTTGTGTTTTTTCGTGGTTGAGGTAGGCAAAAAATGCCAAAATTGCATTTGAAATGTGATTGAGGGGCGAGAGCAAATAATTGATAACAAGATAAAGGATAAATCCAGCGACAACAGCAAAGCCAAGTCCGAGTAAAAACTGCAAGATTCCTAATTGTGTAATGGGGTCGTGAGTGTTTGCGAGAGGATTCATACTACAAAGTGTGTAGAGCGCAAATTGCGTATCTTTGGAGGTCTTGCATTGTGCAAGTTGCACCACTCCGTTATGCTCGATAGTAAAATCCTCAAAATCCGCAGTAGAATCTGAAATTTTGCGAATTTGTTGAAAAAACGGGTCTTCTTTAAAAATCAACTCGTGGTTACTTGCGGCAAATGGGATATTATTTTCACCCATAATGAAAATATCAGCATTGTTTTTGGCCGCAAAATCATCAAAGTGCTCTTGCATCGAAGAGAGCGGTATATCCACCCCAGCGACAAAAACAAGCGCATTATCTTGGAATATTGGATACACATAAGAGACTACGGGGATATTTAACCCCACATCAATATAGACATCTGTTTGAAACAACCCCTTTTTCTCTACCGCTCCAATATACCAAGGGCGTGTGGTTACATTAAAATCTACATTCCATTCCCCACCGATAATACCAAAGTCTTTGTATGGTTGATTCTCAAAAATAGTGTTTGTAACGATTTCACCACTAGGCAAACCAATATAGCTCGCCGATGTCCTTGAGGCTTCTTGGTGGAGTTTAAAGATTGGTCCTGTGGTGTGAATCACATCGTTTTTGGAGTGCAGTTTGGAGGAGGGGATTTGCTCTAAGATAGTTACAAGCGATTGTATGGAGGCTTTAGAATCTTTGTTGATTTGCTCAATAAGCATATCCACGACACGCAATTCATTCGCCTGTGCTTGTATAGCAGATTGCAGGGCATTGGTTTTATTCATTTTCCAAGTGATAATGCTCACCGCAAACATACTGCAAACGGTGATAGCACTAGCAATGAGTGCAACCTTTGTTTTGACTTGCATTGGCTTCCTTGCAACGAGATTGAATCCATATTCAAACAAAAGTCTTATTGTAGTATTTTTTTTTTACAAAAAACAATACAAAAGAATAATTTTTTACGAGTTACTATTGTGATACAAATTTTATATTGCTTACCTAAAATTCTCTCGTATATGCGCTATTAGCTTGCGTTCCCATTCCTCAAAATTTGGGTTTTTATGCACATCATTTGCCATAAAGCTCGGCAAAAAGCGACTAAATCCCAAAAATTCAAAAATCTTATAAGTGTGCATAAATAGCTCATCTACACCGCGCCCATCAAAAAACTCTCCCACTTCGTTAAACGCATACAGCGGGGCATTCCAAGAAGTGCTTAACATCATCGCCTTACCAGCACACAGCCCACCACTGCCATAGCGTTTGTTTCTATCATTTTTGCTACGCCCATCACTGCTATACAAAATCCCAGCAGCCTCAGGTCCTATGGCTTCATCAAAATATTTTTTCACAATCCACGGCTCACCCATCCACCAGCCCGGGAATTGCAAAATCACGCAATCCGCCCATTTCCATTTTGCCACTTCACTTTTTGGCTCATAGCCTTGCGCTATATGCGTGATTTGCACTTCTATGCCGAGATTTTTTAGCTCACTTTGCATTATCGCACAAAACGCTTCATTTAACTTGCCTTTAGATTCTCCATATTCCATACCGCCATTTAGAATCAAAGCCTTTTGAATTTTGTTATTAAAGTCGTGTTTCATTGTGATTCTCCTTGAAAGTCTTTTTTTGTATTTTGCAGAGTATAGCATTTTTGGTAAAACCAAGTTGGCAATTTTGCCGTTGCTGCTATTGGTAAAAACAATATACAATCGCATTAAAATTTAAAGGATTGCAATGAAAAAACTACAAATACTCTACAAACTCTTTAGCCTAAAACAAGGCGAATTTAAGATTCTCTCTCTATCATTTGTTTTTATTTTTGTGATTTTTAGCTCTTATTCGTTGCTTCGCCCCATTCGCGATGCGTTGGGGCTTACAGGTGGTGTGTCGAATCTAAAATGGCTCTTTTTAGGGACATTTGGTGCGTGTATAGTTGCTTCACTCGCGCTTATGTGGCTATCTACGCGGGTTAAACGGCGATTTTATATCGACTTTGTGTTGGTATTTTTTGGGCTCAATTTGCTTATCTTTTATGGTGCGATGAAGGGAATCGCCCCTAAATCAAGCGAATATGTGTGGCTTTGTCGGGTGTTTTATGTGTGGGTGAGTGTGTTTAATCTCTTTGCGTTTTCTAGCGCGTGGAGCTTGCTAAGTGATATTTTTAGCAAGGAAGCAAGTCAAAGGCTCTTTGGCATAATCGCTGCTGGAGCGAGTCTAGGCAGTATCGCTGGCTCTGCAAGTGTGAAGTTTTTAATCGACTACATTGGCGTTAATAACCTTATCTTTGTCTCAATGTTGCTTTTAGGATTTGCGTTAATGCTAAAATATGCGATGATTGCCGAACTCAAACGCTTTGAGAGTGCTGAATCTCTGGCGCGATTTGACAAAACAATCGGCGCGAAAAATCCCTTTGTCGGATTCTCACTTATCATCAAATCACGCTATTTGCTGGCACTTTGTGCCTTTGTCTTGCTACTTACAAGCGTATCAACCTTTCTTTATATGGAGCAAGGGCGAATCATAAGTGGGCTTTTTCCCACGCGTGAGGCGCAAATCGCCGCCTTTGCAAATATCGATTTAATCGTGCAGAGCCTCTCACTCTTTATCCAAATCTTTTTAACCGCCAAAATCGCGCAGTTTTTTAGGCTTACCACAATGCTAGGCGCACTTGGATTTATCGTAGGGCTAGGCTTTGTAGTCCTTGCATTCACTCACCCTGCGTTTTTGCCATTTATCATCGTAATGTGTGTGCGCAGAGTGGGCGAATACGCCCTAGTCAAACCCGCAAGGGAAATGCTCTTTGTCCCGCTAAGCAGCGATGAGAAATACAAAGTCAAAAATTTCATAGATACGGTGGTCTATCGTGGTGGAGACGCGCTCTCTGCGCAAGTGGAGGGGATTTTTGCAAGTTTTGGCATAATGGTGGTGCTCCTTGTAGGCGCGGTGATTAGCTTTGTGTGGGGGACTTTGGGAGTGTTTTTGGGCAAAAAATACCACAAACTAGAAAGCCCATCTTAAAAATTTACGAAGTTTTGTTAGCATTGCTTCTTTAAAAATTTTGATTTTAAGGAGCAAAAATGACTTTTGAAGAATCCTTGCAAGCGCGACACGCGTGCAAAAAATTTAGCGATAAGGAAATCCCAAGTAAAGATTTAGAGGCGATTTTAGAGGCTGGGCGATTAGCACCCAGTGGCTATGGCTTTGAGCCGTGGAAGTTTGTCGTGGTGGGCAAAGAGTATAGCGCAGAGCTAGCAAAAGCCTGCTACTCCCAAGAAAATGTCGCCACTGCAAGCCATAATATTGTGATTTTAGGGCGAATGGATTTGCGTAGCAAAGATGAGTTTGCGCGTAAGCAAGTTCGGCGATTTGCCACAGATGAAGCGCATTTTGAGCAGATTTTGGGAATCTACACAGGCTGGGCAGATGCGTTGAGCGATGAGCAAATCTTTCACTTTAGTCAAACCCAATGCCACCTCCCGCTAATGCAAATGATGAATGCCGCGATATTTAAGGGCATTGATTCGTGCGCGATTGGCGGGTTTGAGCGTGATAAAGTGGAGGCGTTTTTGGGCGTGAAAAAGCCCTTTGGCGTGGCGGTAATCCTCTCACTTGGCTATGGCGCAAATCCACCAAAACACAGCAAAAAGCGACAAAGCAAAGATGAAGTAGTGGAGTTTTTTACAAAATAGCACAACACTATTTAACATTGCCACATTTGCAAACATTAGCCAAATCTTTGTAGTGGCAGTGATAGGGATTTGGCAAGAATTGTAGCGATGTAATTATTGAATGTGGCATTTGCATTCTGTGAATCTAGATTATATTCTCCCTATTTCGCACAGGCAACCCCCGCAATTAAAGAATCTCCTTGCTCCAAATACTATTGATTTTCACAATATCACAAAACACCGCGTTAATTTGTGTTTGCTGGCACAGCTTGATGTCGTGGCAGTTTAAGGCATAACATTTTGTTTAGAGTTTTGTCGTTGCATCGAGCTTGCAAGCGAGAAAATATGGGTTTTATTCCATTACTTACATTTTTATTGTAAATAATATTTAGTCTATTACACTAAATATTATTTATTCATTTACTATAAGATATTGACTTGTTTAACAAAATATTATACAATTTACGCACTTAAGATTTTTAAGTGCTAAATTTTACTAAAAAAGGAGCAAATATGAAATTCAAACCACTTGGAGAGAGAGTTCTTATCCAAAGACAAGAAGAAGATACCAAGACAAGTTCAGGTATCATTATCCCTGATAATGCAAAAGAAAAGCCACTAATGGGCAAAATCAAAGCCATTGGTGATAAGGCAGCTAAGGAATACCCCGCGCTAAAAAATGACCAAACGGTTGTTTTTGAAAAGTATAAGGGCAGTGAGATTAAGCTCGATGGCGTTGAGTTCATCGTCTTAGAATCTAATGATATTTTAGGTATTATCGAATAAATCACAACAAAGGAGAAAACTATGGCAAACAAAGAAATTCATTTCTCAGATTCTGCGAGAAACAAACTTTATGAGGGCATTAAACAATTAAATGATGCTGTGAAGGTAACAATGGGACCACGCGGGCGCAATGTGCTTATCCAAAAGTCTTATGGTGCGCCAAATATCACTAAAGATGGTGTGAGCGTGGCAAAGGAAGTCGAGCTTGCTGACCCTATTATGAATATGGGTGCACAGCTCGTAAAAGAAGTCGCTAGCAAGACTGCTGATGCAGCTGGTGATGGCACGACTACGGCGACCGTGCTCGCTCACGGAATCTTTAAAGAGGGCTTACGCAATATCACCGCTGGTGCAAATCCAATCGAAGTCAAGCGTGGTATGGATAAGGCAGCACAAGCTATCATCGATGAGCTTAAAAAGAGTAGCAAAAAAGTCGGTGGTAAAGATGAAATCGCTCAAGTTGCTACCATTTCTGCAAACTCTGATGAAAAGGTTGGTAATTTAATCGCTGAAGCAATGGATAAAGTCGGCAAAGACGGCGTAATCACCGTTGAGGAAGCAAAGGGAATCAACGATGAACTAACCGTAGTTGAGGGAATGCAGTTTGATAGAGGTTACCTCTCTGCGTATTTTGTAACTAATGCTGATAAAATGATTGCTCAGCTTGAAAATGCCTATGTGCTTTTAACAGACAAAAAAATCTCTAATATGAAAGAGATTCTACCAATCTTAGAGGCGACAATGCAAAGTGGCAAGCCACTTTTGATTATCGCTGAGGACATTGAGGGCGAGGCTTTGACTACTTTAGTAGTAAATAAACTTCGCGGTGTGCTTAATGTCTCTGCGGTTAAAGCACCCGGCTTTGGCGATAGGAGAAAGGCAATGCTCCAAGACATTGCGATTCTCACAGGTGGTGAGGTCATAAGCGAAGAACTTGGCAAAAGTTTAGAGACCGCGAGTTTGCAAGATTTAGGACAAGCAGCGCGCGTTGTCATCGATAAAGACAACACAACCATAGTCGATGGCAAGGGTAGTGCAAAAGCAGTCAAAGACAGAATCGCGCAAATTAAAACCGAGATTGCTAACACCACAAGCGATTATGATAAAGAAAAGCTCCAAGAGCGACTTGCTAAACTTAGCGGTGGTGTGGCAGTCATCAAAGTCGGTGCGCCAAGCGAAGTGGAGATGAAAGAGAAAAAAGATAGAGTAGATGACGCACTTAGTGCGACAAAAGCAGCGGTTGATGAGGGCATTGTCATCGGTGGTGGCGCGGCTCTTATCCACGCGACTAAAAAGGTGAATCTAAAATTAGAGGGCGATGAGCTTATCGGCTATGAAATCATTAAACGCGCGATTAAAGCTCCGCTTGCTCAAATCGCACGAAATGCGGGATTTGATAGTGGCGTGGTGGTCAATGAAGTGCAAAATGCAAAAGACACTATCGGCTTTAATGCGGCTAAGGGCGAGTATGTAGATATGTTTAAAGCTGGGATTATCGACCCGCTTAAAGTCTCTAGAATCGCATTGCAAAATGCAGTCTCTGTCTCAAGCCTGCTTCTCACCACAGAGGCGACAATCAATGAGATAAAAGAAGACAAACCAGCCCCAGCAATGCCTGATATGGGTGGTATGGGAGGAATGGGCGGAATGATGTAGTCCGCCCACAACTCCTAGATTCTCTAACTTTTAAGTCCTAAAGAGAGAATCTCTCTTTAGGCAATCCTTTATCAATCAATCTCTTTACATTTGTTTAAAAACTAAAGACATATCGCGCCACCGCATTGTAAGTATTTTCGTAATCCAATCTCCCCGTTATATCGCCATCGACTATATTATTTGCAAAGAGTGGCATACGCAATGCTATTTCAATGCCGTGATGAGAGGCAATGTTTGTGCGTAATCTCACATTAAGTGCGAAATCAAAGCTATTTTTTTTAAATGTCGTAGCGAGAGCTTTCATTGCAAGGAATGCCTTATTGTGCCACGCGTTGCCACCAAGCCCGATAAATCCACCAAAGCTGACATTTCGGTGCTAAAAATTACCTAATAAATCTCCATTTTACGCCATAGTTAGTTAAACAGATTGTATTCCTTGCTTACTAAAATCATTAAAAGAAACATTGGCATAATATCTTCGTCCAATGTGGAAGTTAAAAAATTGCTTATATCCAGCAAGCAGACCGTATCGTTCCCCTGAGGCTATTTCAGTAACTATACCCTGTTGAGCGATAGTTCTCTGTGCTTTAAAATCACCCCGACTCGCTTCTACTCCTACAAACACGCCACTTTCTCTGCTATTGCTATGTTTGTTTAGAGCAAGGTTTATCATTACTTTATTCATTTTTAATTTCCTTTGAATGTTAATTTTTGCTTAAATTATAAGCACTGCCACACATTTATACCTACCCGCACCCCCCAAAAATAACTTAAAAATGAGGATAAATTTGTGCAAAATTACTTTTTGTAAAATCAAATCAAGACAAAATGATAGTTGTGAATGCAAAAAAGTTCAAAGCAAGAATGTGCGATAGATTGGAGAATCTAGATACTCTTTTTACTATGAATTTTAGGGTATCTAGATTCTTGATTGCTTTTAAAGCAACTTCTAAAATTTAACACTTAAAAAATACACTATCCCTAAAAGCTAAAAATATATCGCGCAGTTACGCTGTAACTGCTCGAAAAATCAACTTTTGAGTCGAGTGCTGCATCAAAAACGGTATTTGCTAAAAATGGCACTCGCGCGGCTATTTCAATGCCGTGATGGGAAAAAAGATTTGTGCGCAAACCTACATTAAGTGCGAAGTCAAACCCTGTGGTGCTCACTTTTAGTCCCAAATCTTTGGCATCGGTGAGAATCTGATTAAACCAAGTGTTTGCACCAAGTCCAATACCAACAAAAGCACCAAAATCAAAATGTTCTGTTGCTATAAAGTTACCCAACAAATCAACATTAGCACCATAGTTAAGGAAGCTAGTGAGCTCTTCGCCACCCGTTCCACCACTTACACCTAAACTTTGTTGGAATGATATATTGGCATAATATCTTAGTCCAATGTGGGGGTTAAAAAATTGCTTATATCCAGCAACCAAACCATATCTCATTGCATCTTCTGTTTGGGTTGCTAATGCTCCTGCAAGCTGTCCTGTGATTCCAATGTCGCCATAGCCAACTTCTGCTCCGACAAACACGCCACTCTCTTCTGCCATTACTCCACTTGCTAAAGCACTAGCCAAAGCAAGGCTCATAATTCCTTTTTTCATCTGCTCTCCTTATGGATTGAATTTCTGCCTGTTTTTTTTTTTACAAACTTTAACAATTAAATTTCACGCTTGGAGCGCAAGTTTAATGTTTAAAGATTCTCAATCAAACAAAACATTGGGAGGAATTCTATCTACCCCCCCCCTTAAATACAGCTTAAAAAATAGAGGAATTTTGCAAAAAAATGCTTCTTTTTACAAAAATACAAAAAATAGCAAACCCCCCTTAAAATTCAAGGGAATTTTTGCGTAAAGCTAGAGGAGCGGAATTGTAAATGTAGCAGTTTAGAGAATCTCAGCGAGCTCTTTGGTGTGATAAGAGATAATTATATCCGCCCCCGCGCGCTTAAAGCCAAGCAAAGTCTCAAGCATAACCTTTTGATAATCAATCACACCCGCTTTTGAAGCGGCTTTTAGCATAGCGTATTCGCCACTGACATTATACACCGCGAGGGGCAAAAGTGTGCGCTCTCTAATATCACGCACAATGTCTAAAAATGCCAAAGCAGGCTTCACCATTAAAATATCCGCCCCCTCTTTTTCATCATTTAAGCTCTCTAGTATGGCTTCTCTGCGGTTTGCTGGGTCTTGTTGATAAGTCTTCCTATCGCCAAAGCTCGGCGTTGAATCTGCCACATCGCGAAATGGACCATAATACGCGCTGGCAAACTTGGTAGAATACGCCATTATTGGGAGATTGACAAAGCCCGCCTTATCAAGTCCATAGCGCAATGCGCCTATGCACCCATCCATCATTCCGCTTGGGGCTATCATATCTGCGCCACTTTGGGCGAGTATTTGAGCTTGCTTGACTAAGATTTCTAGCGTGGCGTCATTATCCACACTTTGAGTTTTTTTATCGATGATTCCACAATGTCCGTGGCTGGTGTATTCACAAAAGCACAAATCCACAGTTACAAACATTTGTGGGAATGTTCGCTTGATTTCTCGCAATGCCACCGCGACAATGCTATTTTCACTTAACGCACTTGAGCCAATAGAATCTTTATGCGAGGGAATGCCAAATAAAATGATATGAAAAATTTTAAGTTTGCAGAGATTCTCTACTTCTTTAAGTAATTCATCGACACTAAGTTGAAACACGCCCGGCATTGATGGAATCTCATTCCTAATGCCTTTGCCCTCTATGACAAAAAGCGGATAAATAAAGTCCTCTAAGCGCAAATGTGTCTCTCGCACGAGATTGCGTGAGTGCTCATTTAGTCGTAATCTGCGAAGTCGTGCAAACATTGTCTCCCCCTTAGAGTATGTGTTTATCAGCAAATGGTTTTTGTGGGTGGTTTTTAAGGTTGCAGAAATTATCCACCACGCAACCTTTAATCATAAAAATATTTTTCCCATCTTCGTGGAAATATTTTAGCGCAAAATTTTGGTTATCAAGTGTGTTTTTAATGATATACATTCCTAATCCAAAACCGCCTTGATGACTCTTTTTAGAATCTTTAAAGTAGGGTTTGAAATATTCAGTGATTTTGTGTTTGAGTGGTGCACCTAGATTCTCAATATAAAGGCAATCATCTTTGGTATAAACACACACCTTGCCATCGGTGGAGTATTTTATCGCATTATCAAGCATATTTTTTGTCGCAAGGCTAAAAAGCTCAAAGTCCGCCTTAATGAGCGCGTAGGGAGATTGTAGAGTGATTGGGCTTTGTGTGTTTGTGTCAATGAGGAGCATTTGTTCGTTATGCTCGATTAAATGTTGGAGTAAAAATTCGCTTTTTTTGATTGTGTGTGCTTTGGAAGTAAGTTGTTCGAGTTTGGCAAATTCGTTAATAAGCTCATTTAGCCGACTAAATACCGAGCATAATCGCTCTTTTTGCGCTTCGCTCTCAAGCATTTCAGCAGCGATTCTTCCTCTTGTAATTGGCGTTTTAAGTTCGTGCATTATAGAGCGCAAAAATAAAAATCGCGCCTCATTAAGGGCTTTAATTTTATTGGAAAATTTGTAAAATTCATTGGCGAGCAAGTCAATTTCATCTTTTGGATTTTTTTTAATGGGGATATAGTCGCTTTGATGTGATGAGAGTGTGGCTATTTGCGCACGCAGTGTGTTAAGCGGGATTAAGGCGCGGAGTAGTAAAATAAAGACAAAGGTCAAAATAATAATCCCTGCAAGCGTGATAAAATACAAACTTTCGTAAGAATGCGTAATGGTGTCTTTGTATAAAATCGCCTCTTCGTGGTTTTCTAATAAAATGTAGATTCCATTGGTTGTCTTACGCATTTTTGCCACCGTGCCAAAGAATCCGGGCGGGAGTTTATCTTCTTCTTGCAGTCGCTCTTTGAGTATGTCCTGCGTTTCTACAAATCCAAGCTCACGCAAGTATCGCTTGACAATATCCGCACCACCGCCAAATGCTCCAATTTGGTTAATGGTTGTAATGATTTGGTTGTATTTTATGTCGCGGAGTTCTTGCTCATCTTCAATTTTATCTTTGATAAAAAAGTAAGAAAATGCAAAAAAAGCAAGCAAGGCAGCGATAAATAAAAAAGTGATTTTAAAAAATATCGAATGCCAAAAGCGATTCATTGTCGTGCCCTTTTAAAATATTTATGCCAAAGATTGTAGCAAAAATGCGTAATGCTTTTTACAAACTTGCATTAACATTTGTGATTCTAACACTTAGCGTTTTATATTATAATTTAGACTTGTGCGTATTATGCGTTCATTTTGTGGTTTGGGAAAATTTCTAGAGGCTTTTTTTAGCGTCTTTAGCGCGTGCTTATCAAGTGTATCAAGCCCACTGCTTTGCGTTATATGCTCATTTATTATATTTCCACTTGTTGTGATAGAAAATTCCACTGCTACCATACCCTTAAGCCCCATTGCTGAGAAATTTGGTGGATATTTATGCTCTTTTAGAATGATGTTTTTAATTTTTAGCGCGTATT
This sequence comes from Helicobacter sp. 23-1046, assembly GCF_053654635.1. Lineage (NCBI taxonomy): Bacteria > Pseudomonadati > Campylobacterota > Epsilonproteobacteria > Campylobacterales > Helicobacteraceae > Helicobacter > Helicobacter sp. 23-1046. The sequence continues at coordinate 153,599 of NZ_JBSIUS010000002.1, forward strand.
CATCATCTTGGGAATGAGAGTTTGCTATTTGCTCTGGGCTTTGTGTGGTTTGTTGTTGTGGGTTTTGTGTAGAATGAGTAAGAGAATCTCGCTCTTTTGTTGTTTCTTGCTTTGGTTTTTGGATTGGTTTGTTGAGCTCTAATTGTTTGTAGTTCTTGTGCGTGGAGGGCTTAGATGCACTTTGAATCTGTGATAAAGCAATGCTAATGGTATGTTCGCTTGGAGTATTTGGGGTGATAATGGAGTGATTGCCTAGCAAAAAATAACAAAACGCTCCCACATAAAGGACAAGTGCAATGCAAAATGCAAGGAGATTGTCGTTGTTTTTAGTCATTGTGAGATTCTTTGTGATTGAATATTTGGCAAAAGTATCGCCCATTATTTGGCAAATCTATGCGCGTAGAGTGTATGTCATAGAGCGCGTTAATGTGAGATTCTCTTAGTGCATTATCCGCATTATCATACACCAAAGTGCGACCTTGTTTTATCATTAACACCTTATGTGCGATGAAGCATTGCTCGGGGTGATGAGAGGTGAGCAAGATAGTTTTTTGCAAGGATTTAATAATCTCAAGCAACTTAAAGGAATAGGATATATCAAGCGCACTCACGGGTTCATCAAGGATAACAATCTCGCTCTCTTGGACAAGCGCGCGTGCGATGAGCCCAAGTTGCCTTTGCCCGCCACTTAGGGTTGTGAAATTATTATAGGCTAAATGTGCTATGCCAAATCGCTCTAAAACTTCTATGGCTTTTTGCTTATCTTGCTTGGAGTAAGAAAAGAGCGGAGCGCGAGCAAATCGCCCCATTATCACTACTTCAAGCAAACTAAATGGCAGACTTGTGTAGTGAATCTGGGGCACATAGGAGAGGAGCTTTGAGCGAGCGAGATTTGAGAGGCGCGCAGATTCTAAGCCATTAAGCAAAATATGCCCACTATAATCAACTATGCCTAAAATTGCTTTAAGCAAAGTGCTTTTGCCCGAGCCATTCGCACCCAAAATACACACAATCTCACCTTTTTGCACGCTAAAGTTTATGGTATGCAAAATGGGTTTTTTTTGCAAACTTACACTAAGATTATCAATGTTTATAATGCTAGATTCTCGCATTGTATCCCTTTTAGACTAAACGCTTTTTAGTGATAAAAAGCACCAATGCAAAAATGGGAATCCCAAAGAGTGCTGATAAAATGCCAATGGGGATTTCTGTGCTGCTTACACTGCGCGCCAAAGTATCACAAAAAAGCAAAAAAAGCCCCCCAAAAAGTGCGCAAAAAATAAGCATAAATCGGTGTGATGCGCCGATTAAAAATCTCGCAATATGTGGCACAACAAGCCCTATCCAGCCAATAAGCCCGCCAAGCGCGACACTACAACTCGCTAAAAGTGTGGCTATCACAATAAAGAGCAATCGCACTCTGCGCACATTCACGCCTAGCGCAGAGGCACTTTCATCATCAAGATTGATAATATCAATATGACGCGAAAAAACCAACGCACAAATAAAACTTAGCACAAATACAACGCTAAGAATGATTAAGGCAGTTTGCTTAATGTGTATGTGCGCTAAAGAACCCATAAGCCAATACACAATATCTGGCAAGGTATTGTATGGGTCGGCAAGAAGCTTTAACACACTCACTCCTGCGCCAAAAAATGCCGAGCTAATCACACCACCCAAAATAAGCATAAGCACACTTTTATATCCATCAAAGACAAAAGAAAGGAGCATTGCCACGCACATTGCCAAGAATCCAAAAACAAAACATAAAAGCTCAATGCCCACCATACTAAAGCCTAAAACCATTCCAAGTGCCGCACCAAAACTCGCGCCATTAAGCACGCCTAAGATTCCGGGTGAGACAAGAGGATTCCCAATCACGCCTTGATAGAGCGCACCAGAGAGCGCGAGTGCTGCACCAATAATGATAGCACCAAGAATGCGTGGCAGGCGAATAGAATGTATCACATAGCTTTCTTTTGTAGTGTCTTGGGGAGAATCTATGCTAAATAATAGCTCAAACACACGCTCATTTGCAATCTCATAATTTCCTAAAGTAAGCGCGTATATGCTTAGAGCACACAAAAGCACGCATACAACAATAATGGAGAAAATTTTTATGCGAATGCCTGTGTCTTTTTGCGTCTGTGTATTTTTAGGATTCCATATCTTTGGCATCGCGTGCCTTAGATGTGAGAATCTTTAGCGATATATGCGATGCCAATTTCGCGTTTATGCGTATAGGATACTTCGCCATTTTGTGCGTGAGAGCGCACATATTCTGCGATGAGTTTTTCGTTTGGCACGCCATTATGCACGCGCACATTAAATATCATATCCTCAATGGCTTTTTCAACGCTACTTGTATGTAGGAAGCTCGATTCCATAAATTTATGCGGTGGAATCTTGTAGCCAAGCTCATCAAGCCATTGCAACACTTCTGGCAATCCTGTGGGAAGCTCAAGCTCTAAATTATGCTTTTGTAAAATTGCACTCGCAAATGGAGATTCCCTATATCGTCCCCAACCCACATAGCAAAAACACTCTTTACACATTTCTAAGGCTTTTTTGAACCCTTGTTTGTTATTCATCGCTGGAGTCATCGAAGCAAAGGCAATGTCAAAACTTTTTGTGGGTGTGAAATCCTCCCATTTCGCGCAAATGGTATGAATGTTATCACCACCAAGCTCACTTGCATCTTCTTGTAAAAATTTTAGCATTTCCTCCGCGCAATCTACACCCGTGATTTCTTTTGCTTCAGTATAGAGTGCAAGGCTAAATCGCCCATTCCCGCAACCAATGTCAATGATATGCTTATTTGTGAAATCCGCGCCATTTGCTCGAAAAAAATCTAAAATCTCAAGTGTATCTTTGGCTGGAGTTTTGAAGCGCGGATAATTTCGTGCTTTCATATTCCACACATCGGCTATATGTTTGTTTTGCATTTTTCCTCCTATTGTCCTCTTGCTTTGTATCGTTCGCCGTGCCCGAAGATTCTCTCATAGTTTGCGCTATCAAGGGGTTGCAAAAATTGCTCAAAAAAGTCAAAAATAAGAGAATCTATTTCCTTTTGGCTTAATAATTCAGGATGCACGCGAGAAAACGCCCAAGGCACACCAAGAATCTGCATTATGCTAGGTGGCTTCATTAGCCAATTACTTGGCGTTGAGGGGGCGTAATAGACCTTTTTTTCTCGCACAGCGCGTAAGTTCTGCCAATCTTGTGTTGGATTTTGTAATATATCTTGGTAAAGTCCAATTTCGCGCACAAAGATAATGTCTGGGTCTTTTTTGAGTAAAAACTCAAAGTTTATGCTTGAGATATGCTCCATTTTGCCTAACTCTTCGCAAGAGAGGACATTAACCCCGCCTATTTGAGAGACTAAATCACTTGGTTCATTTTTGCCACATTGGCTTTGTAAGCCATCAACTCCTTGTGCGAGATAGACTTTAGGACGATGAGTGATTTTAGCGCGCAAGGCATTGAGGGTTTTTTCACTCGATTCTATAAACGCTATAAGCGCGTCTGCTTTCTCTTTAATATTTAACGCTTCTCCTATGGCTCGTATGCTTTGGGGATATTTGGTGCTATCAAATGCGGGGATTTTAATAGTTTTTATCCCCGCGCTTTCATAGGCTTGTATAACTTCATCTTGTGTAGATTCTAAGAAAAACACAATATCGGGTTGCAGGGCGAGTATTTTTTCATAGCTTGTCCCCTTGCCACCAGCGTGCATTCCTAATATGGGTAGTTGTGCCACGCCTTTAGGCATAAGCGTAATGTCTTCAGGGTAGGGCTCATAATTTAGTCCAATAAGTCCTTGTGGATAAAGCAACTCAAGCATTACGGTAATGGGTGGTGCAACCCCAAAGATTTTAAGTGTTTTTTCTTGTTCGCTAGATTGCTCGCTTTGTTGCGTTTCTTGTGGCGTTTGCTCATCTTTATCCCCACACGCACTAAAGCCCACAACCAAAAGCATACTAAAAAGTGCGCCATAGAGCCATTTAGCATTCATATCTACTCCTTTTAAGCTGATAGATTCTCTCTATCATTGGTGAATGGTAGCATTTTCTCTATAAAATTTTACTTAATATATAAAAAATTATAGTATTTTTACAATATTTTGGCGTTTTACTTTGTTAATGGTGTTTAAATCCCGTGATTTGATAATAGCGCAAAAAGTCATCATCTCCATCTTGCAATAATCCTTTTTGCCTTAGACCATCGATGATAGATTGCGTGCAGTCCGTTTCTTTGGGCCACTCTCGCTCATAGCCATCAGCCTTGCTTTTATCGCTCGCATCGATAAAAACCACACCACTCTCCACCCAAATATCGCGTTTAGCATCAATGTTATTTGTAATACGCCAAGTTAGCATATATGGATTGCTTAAATCATTTTTGTGCCAATCAAGCACAAAAACAATCTTTAGATTCTTTGCAAGTTCGCCTAATGGAGTGCTTTGGAAAAGTGATTTGAGACTTTTGTCCTTTTTTTGCACGCCTAGTATGCAGATAGGATTGCGCGTATCGGTGAAATATTGCTCTAATGAATGGACAAATGGGAATCTTTGGCGCAAACATTGCAGTAAATCATCATTAGAGCGCAGGATAAAATTCGTATCTTGTGCCTTTTCCTCACCTAATGCCTGCACGCCAAGTTTGCCACCAAAGGCAAAATTTGGGCTTGAATGGTCGAGTGCATCACAGATTCCCTCGCTAATAAGCAAGGAATCCAAACCAAATCTATTAAGCACATAGCGAGCAAGAGCCTCATAATCTCGCAAATTAGGCGCGTCTTCATCGACAAAAATCGCGTGTTTGACAAAGCTCATTTGTCCAACTCCCCAAAATGCGTGCATAAGCTGCATAGCGTGTGCTGGGTATTGTGGGGCGATGCGCGCAAAGATAAGGTTATGAAACACGCCACACTCTGGCATAGAGTAATCAAGCAATCCGTGTGCGGTTTTTTGAAGTAGGGGCAGAAAGACACGCTCGGTTAAATATCCCATATATTTGTCTTCTAGTGGTGGTTTCCCCACCACAGTGGCAGGATAGATAGGATTTTTTTTCATTGTGATAGCACTTACTTCAAGCACAGGATATGGTTCTATGGGTGTGTAAAATCCTGTATGGTCGCCAAATGGTCCCTCTTCGCGCATATTATTGGGATTTACCCAGCCCTCAATGACAATATCTGTGTCATAAGGCACGCAAATATCGTTAGTAAGGCATTTAACCACGCGAGCATTTTTCTCACGGATAAAACCATAAAGCAATAACTCATAGATTCCTATGGGTAGCGGGGCTTGCCCGCACCAGATATACAGTGGGTCGCCACCAAGCGCAATACTTACAGGCATTTTTTGATTTGCCTTTTTATAGTCGTTAAAAAAATGATTAGAATCTTTGTGAATTTGCCAATGCAAGCCAAGATGAGATTTATCATACACTTGCAAGCGATACATTCCTAGATTTTTTTTCTCTCCATCTAAAGAGTGCGTATAGACTTGCCCCATCGTGATAAACGGCCCTCCGTCATTTTCCCAAGTGGTTAAGATAGGGAGTTCATAGAGGTTTATTTCTTGTTGTCTTACTTCTTGGCAAGGCGCAGTGCCTTTGTGAATTTTGGGAAAAATATGGCGCAAGGCATAGAGCTCTTTGAGTTTTAGGAGTTTGGCTAAAAGCGTTTTTGGCGGGCTGGCGTTAAGCAGAGATTCTATGTGTTTGGCAATGATGTCTGGTTGTTTTTGGATAAGGAGGTTTAGCCTTTTGTGTGAGCCAAAGATATTCATAAGCACAGGGATTGTAAATTTTTTGTTGGTTTTTGTGTCGATAGGGTGAGTGAAAAGCAGTGCTTTAGAATCTTTTTTCTTTACTTCAATGTATGCAAGATGTGGGATTTCAAGGTATATATCAAGTGGTTTGTCAATGATTTTTAGTTCATTATGGTCGCGTAAAAATTCTATAAGTTTTTGCGTGTTGCCAAAGTCTTTGAAATCATTTGCCTGCTTCATTTAGGCGACCTTTATCATTATCACTGCGCCAAGCAATGTCGCTACAAGTCCGCTTCCAATGCCAAAAAGCAGTGCTTGAGGTTGCATTAAATGCACCTCAATAAGTGCTAAGATTCCTATGATTAGCACGATGTAGCTAAGCATTCGTAGAAATGAAAGGCTTAATCTCGTGCCAACAATAAAGCGCGAAGAGAAGGGAATCTTTTGCTTGTTTTGTTCTTCTTGCGTATCATTAGATTCTTCATCGACACAATCTTTTGTTGTGTTTGTATCGATATTTTGCGTTTGGAGCTGTTGGGATTTGATTTGACGCAAGATTCCGATAAAAGAACTCCCACAAACCACACTAAAAGCAACAAAACCAAACCCAAAACTACAAAGAGAATCTCTCCCAAAAAACGCACAAACAAATGTGCCACAAATGCCAATGCCAAACCACATTGCGATACATACATTGCGTTTATTTGTCATAAGGACCCTCATCATCTTCATCATCAATGTGTTTGTTATGTGCATTGTATGCGTAGCGCGGATTATCTGCTAGACTATCGAGCTCTCTTTTATGTCGTTTATATGCCTTATATACATTTAAAATCGCTGCTGCTATGCCCCAAAAAATCCCAAGCCATAGCAACCAACCAATATCGGTGAGTTTTTTTAACAACCACCCAAGCCCGAACCCAAGCAACACGGCTACCACCATAGAAATCCCAAGACTTAAATCATACGCCCCTTCTACGACCTTAGCAAGGCGAGGTTGTGATTCACAATCTTTAGCATTTGTGTTTTCTTGTGATGGGTTTGTGCGATTGTTTGGCATATTTACACTCCTTGAGCGATTTCTAAAAAGCTCTCTCTTGCGGCATTTATGCTAAAGTGTATTTCATCTTCTCCCATTGCCGTGCAGATAAATCCTGTTTCAAATTGCGAACAAGCCAAATACACACCTTTTTTAAGCATTTTTTGATGAAAGAGCGCGAAAGTTTTTGTATCGCTTTGTTTTGCGTCATCAAAGTTTTTTACAGGATTTTGATTGAAGAAAAATCCAAACATTGAACCACGAACGCACACTTGCAATGGGATTTTAGCCTCTTTTGCGCCATTTTGGAATCCACAAGTAAGTTTGTTGGCGAGATTCTCAAGGTTTTTATAAATGTTTGGATTGCGTTTGAGTTTCATAAGTGATGTGAGTCCTGCGCTTACAGCGATTGGATTCCCGCTGAGCGTGCCTGCTTGATACACCGCTCCCACAGGCGATAAGAGTTTCATAATCTCATCTCTACCACAAAACGCAGCGAGAGGCATTCCCCCGCCAATGACTTTACCAAAAGTCGCCATATCAGGCAACACATCACAAAACTCTAAACTCCCACGCAAGCTAGCACGAAATCCACTCATCACTTCATCAAAGATAAGCACCGCACCAAATTCATCACAAAGATTTCGCAATGCACTTAAAAAATCCCTATCCGCAGGCACAAGTCCCATATTTCCAGCGATTGGTTCGATGATGACGCACCCCACACCACTACTATTGTTTTGACTTATCTCAAAGCATTGTCTTACAGAATCTATATCATTATAACGCGCTACTAAAGTGTGTTTGCTTATGTCGCTTGGCACACCGGGCGAGCTTGGATTCCCAAAAGTGGCACAGCCACTCCCCGCACTCACAAGCAAACTATCGCTATGCCCGTGATAGCAACCATCAAATTTGATAATATCATCTTTTTTGCTGTATGCTCTTGCTACTCGAATGGCACTCATTGTCGCCTCTGTGCCAGAGCTTACAAGGCGCACTTTATCAATACCATCATAAATGCTTATGATTTGCTTTGCCAAAGCGGTTTCAATCTGTGTGGGTGCGCCAAAACTAAGCCCATTTTTGGTCGCTTCTAATACGCTTGATTGTATATCATCATCACAATGCCCAAAAATAAGCGGTCCCCAACTTTGCACAAAATCAATATATTTGTTGCCATCTTCATCATAAATATACGCCCCTTGCCCTTTTTTAATAAATGGTGGCACACCACCGACAGAATTAAACGCTCTCACAGGTGAATTTACACCACCTATAATGACTTGTTTTGCCTCGTTAAAATCATTGATACTTTGGACTAGATTCATATATTCCCCTCCAACATTAAAGTTTTTAGCATTATAATTTGGCTTGGCTTAAAATTCTAATAATTTTGATAAAATCTTTTTAAGTTTTAGCCCGCACAAGGATAAGTCCTCCAGCGATAATCCCACCAATGCCAGCTAGCACCATAGCACTTGGGAAACTATCGCCCAATATTAAGCCCAAAAACATTGAAAACACCACATCTAAATATCCCACTCCAGCGATAATACCAGCTTTTTTTGCTACGCCATAGGCTTTGGTGATATGAAGTTGATACAACACCCCTAGCACACCCATAACTACAATGATAATCCAAGACTGAGCACTTGGTATCGCAAATGGAGCAATGAGAAAGTCAAGATTCTCTACATATACGCTTGGTGCGTAATATCCAGCGAGCATTGAAAGCAGTGGCATCAGCGTGCCAACCACCAAAAAAGAAAATACAATTTGTTCAGTGGCATAAAACTTTCGCAATCGCCTCGCACTCGTAAGTGCCAACGCACTAAAAAATCCACTCATCACGCCAATAATGGTGTTTTTCATATCAAATCCTGTGTGAGCGTCATCTTGCACCCAAGGGTGTGAGACGAGGAGCACACCTAAAAATGCTAGCGCGATACCAAAACTTCCTCTAAAACCAATTTTTTCATCAAAGAGGATAAAAGCGATGAATGCAATAAAAATGGGCGAAGTTTTTTGGAATGCGAAAGCCCCACCAAGAGAGATGTGTGAGACATTGTAAAAAAACAAATACAGCGAAACCGCCCCCGCAAATCCACGAAATATGAGTAACCAAAAATGCCCGCCTATCTTATGAAATCGCAATCGCCAAAGCAAATACAGCATACAAATACAACCAATAAAGTTGCGGAAAAACACCACTTCAATCGCGGGCATTTCATCGCATACAATCTTCGCGCACGCTCCCACTAGAGCAAACTCAAGGCAGGCTAAAATCATAAAATATAAACTCAAATGATGTTTTATGACCCTTAGCATTATAACCCCTTGAAATCCTTGTAGATTCCAAGAATTATAAAACAAAAATATCAATCTAAAACATATAAAACAAAAAGTATTTTATGCTACACTTTTGCGAATTTAACGCATTGTGGGGAGCAGTATGGAATCTTTAAGCCTTGTGAGTGTTTTTGTGGTTGGGTTTATCGGCGCGATAACACCCGGACCAGATATTTTGCTTGTGCTTCGCTATGGATTAAATTTTGGACTTAAGTATAGTATTAGCGCGTTTTTAGGCATCGCGAGTGGTTGGGTGATTTTTTTAGGCGCGATTTATTTGGGATTATCAGTATTTTTAAACACGCCAATATTTCAGTTGGTTGTGAGCTTTGTTGGGGGGCTGTATTTGGGGTATTTGAGCGTGTGTATGCTTCGTGCAAAAGTCGATGAAAAAGCCCTGCAAAACCAAATTGATAAAAAAGAGCATATTCCTAAGGGCGTGGTGTATTCTTATTGCAAGGCATTATTTATTAACCTCTCAAACCCAAAGGCTATCCTCTTTTTTACCACTATTATCGTGCCATTTATGGGTGTGGATATTGGCACACCGCTTTTAGTGCTTTACATTTCTCTTTGCACGCCTTTTTGTCTTGTTATTATCGTGGCAAATTTCGCACGCAAACTTGTAACGCCTCGAGTTTTTGTGTGGATTGATAGAATCTGTGGCGTAGTGTTTGGAGCATTTGGGGTGTTTTTGTTTTATGGTGGGATTTTGCTGGCAATGGATATGCCATAGAATCTCTTTATAGAGATTCTATAATAAGTGTGTTTATGCGTTCGCTAAAGTCTTTGGCGTCTTGTAAGTTTTGTCCTTCTGCTACAAGTGCGCTATCAAAGAGCAAATGTGCGATTTGAGCGATTTTTTGCTCTTTGATTTTGCCATTTTTGAGTTTAGCAAAAATGCTATGATGAATGTTAAGCTCAATGTCTGGTTTAGATTGTGGGGCTTTTTGTCCCATTTGGGCGAGGAGTTGTGCCATCATTGGATTATCATTTTGGCGTATAATGCTTATGGGTGCTTGTTGCATAAGGCTTGTAAGTGTGATTTCTCCCACTTTTTCACCTAAGGCATTTTTAAAGCCCTCTAAGATTGTTTCAAACTCTTTTTTTGTTTTTTCATCGATTTGTTCATCGCCAATTTCGCTTAGTGCGTCTTTGGTGCTAATGTTTTTTAGTGGCACTTTATCGTATTCGCCAATGCTTGGGATTACCATTCCATCAATTTCATCGCTTAAGAGAAGCACCTCAAAGCCTTTATTGTGGAATTTTTCTAGTAATGGTGAGTGCTTGAGAATCTCTTTATTTTCTCCAAGCAAGTAATAAATGCTTTTTTGGTCTTTATTCATAGAATCTTTGTAGTCTTTAAGCGAGATAAACTCACGCGTATTGCTCTCAAAGCGCAAGAGTTCTAAGATTTTTTCTTTATTTTCATAATCGCTATAAAGACCCTCTTTAAGCACCTTACCAAATTGAGTATAAAATTGTTTAAAGATTTCCTCTTTTTTGGTGAGGTTTTTAATCTCGCTTAGGATTTTTTTTGTGCTCGCAGATTTAATGTTTGCGAGAATCTTGTTTTGTTGCAAGATTTCTCTACTAACATTAAGTGGCAAATCCGCACTATCAATCACCCCACGCACAAATCGCAAATACGGCGGCAAAAGTTCTTTATCATCATCAGTGATAAACACGCGTTTGACATAGAGTTTTATGCCACTTTGATAATCCACTCGGTAAAGGTCAAATGGCGCATTTTTAGGAAAGTAAAATAAAGTCGTGTATTCTAAATTCCCCTCCACTTTGGTATGCACATAATGCAGTGGCTCGCCATTATCGTGCGCAAAAGATTTATAAAATTCATTATAATCCTCTGGCTTTAACTCTGCTTTTGGTAATGTCCAAAGAGCTTTTGCCGAATTTATTTGCTCGATTTTATCCTCTGTATTTTTGCCTTGTTTTTTGCTCTCTTCTTCGCTAAGCGTTTCGGTGAAATGCAAAAAAATTGGGAATCCAATGTGTTGAGAGTATTTATCGATAATGCTTTGAATCTCCCAGCGCGAAGCATAATGCTTTTGGTCTTTTTTAAGATAAAGCGTGATATTTGTGCCAAATTCCTCTTGCACGCATTCCCCGATTTCATACTCACCCTTGCCCTCGCTTATCCACGCATACGCTTTGTCCTCACCTGCCTTTTTGCTCTGCACCACCACTCTATCTGCCACCATAAAGGCGGAGTAAAAGCCCACGCCAAATTGTCCAATAAGTGCAGAATCTTTTTTCTTATCTCCACTTAGTTGTGAGAGGAAGCTCTTTGTCCCAGATTTTGCGATTACGCCTAAATGCTCTTTCATATCCGCTTCATTCATACCAATGCCATTATCACTAATGCTAAGCGTGCCCTTTTTCTCATCAAATTGAATATCAATGCGCGGAGTAAAAGTAAGATTTTTATATTTTTCATCACTTAGTGTGAGATAAGAGAGCTTATCAAGTGCGTCAGAAGCGTTGCTCACTAGCTCGCGTAAAAAGATTTCTTTGTGCGAATAGAGCGAGTTAATCATTAAATCCAAAAGTTGGGTAATTTCTGTTTCAAAATGGTGTTTCGTTGCCATTGCAAACTCCTTGAATGATAAATTTTAGTGCATTGTAGCAAAGAAAAGTAACACAACCCAAAACTTTAGTTTATTTTATCAATAATCCTTATATAGAATCTATAAACTTTTATAAATCAAATCACTAAATATTTACACATAAAAATCCAAAATAGTAGCAATTATTGCCAAAATATTAAAATATTTTAGCATTTAAGCGAGTTTTTATTTTAGATTTATTATAATCAATCCCAATTCTATAATTATCATTAAGGATTTATTGGTGAGAAATACCACTATTTTATTTAGATTATCAATAGCCACTCTTAGTTTATGTAGTGTGGTATTTGGAGATTCTATTTCGCGTCAAAGCATTATGTATTTCGCTCAAAATGAGCAAGATTCCACAATGGCAAACACAAACAACTCTGCCCCCCCCCCCTCAAGGAGAAAATAGCAATGGCAAAACCGATGAGAAAAATTTACAAAAAGTTCAACTTGGCAAAAGCACAGCCATCGCAGAGAGGGAGTTTGAAACTTATAACTCAGGAGCGCAAGTGAATCGCCATATATTAGAATCTATCCCAAATGGCAATGGCGATATTGGAAGCGTGCTAAAGATTTTGCCAAATGTGCAGTTTGATAACGCACAAGGTAAATCCTCTACTGCAGGTGAGATTGACTTAGCGAGCATAAGCATTTCAGGCGGGCTATTTTTCCAAAATAATTTCCAGCTTGATGGCTTTAATATCAACAACGATATAAATCCTATGGGAAACAAAGTCTTTGGGAGCTCTAATCATCAACAATGGGGGAGCACTGCTTCGCAAGGCTTGCCTGTGGATACAAGTTTGCTCGATTCTATCACCGTGCTAGATAGCAATGCAAGTGCGGCGTATGGACGCTTCACAGGTGGCGTAGTGGAGGCAAATGTGCGCAAACCACGACAAGATGATGGCGGTATCAAAGGCTGGCACGGCAATATTAGTTATCAAATCACGCAGGGCAATGCAATGCCTAATGCGTTTTCAATGACGCGATACCATATCCACGAGCTTGAGTGGGAGAATTTCATAAACTCCACAAGCGAGTATTATCAGCCAGAGTTTATCAAGCACGCCATTAGAGCAAATGTGGAGGGCTATGCTACCAAAAATCTTGGCATTATCGCCTCTTTTAGCACGATTAGGAGCTATATCCCGCTATTTGCTTATACAAACACATATAGTGCAGGCACAGAGGCAGGGGGCAAAAAAGACCAAAAGCGCGTAAGCGATAATTACTACATAAAAGCACATTATACTCCAAACGAAAAACTCACTATCGAAGCAAATATAGCGTATATGCCTCAAGATAACACTTACTATCGTCCCAATGTCAAAGACAGCTATTTTGATTTACAAAGCGGGGGAATCCAAAGTGGGGTTAAAGCACTCTATCAAGCCTCCATTGGCTTATTAACCACACAAATTGGCTACAACTTTATGCAGAGCAGTCGTGATTCTCAAAGCAATTTTTGGGCGACTTGGCGATATAGCGAGGGTGATAAAAATTGGGCGTATTCACCCACCACGACTAGACGCACGGTCTCTCAAGGTGGCTTTGGCGATATGGAGCAGACTTCTCATACTCTAAATTTTAAAAGCGATTTTGACTTTGAGGAGTTAGAGATTTTGGGCATTACGCATAATTTTAAAGTCGGTGGCGAAGCAGGGTTTAATAGTGCTATGCGTAATCGCGCAAATGGATATTATATTTTTAGTGGGTATAATCTAAATGGACTGGGCAGAGATTATGTCGTTAATCTTAATGGTGGGAGTTGCGGGGTGGATTCTCTAGGGCTTACATCTTGCTCGGAGGCGACTACAAATTATGGTGGGGCGAATTATGACGAAACTTGGCAGGGGCAGTATTTCAATCAAGTGCGTGCTCACGCTCCGGGCAAAAATGTCTTTAACACAGTCTCGTATGGAATCTACGCAGAAGACGATATGGAAATAGATTTAGGTAAAGTAGGGGGACTTAATGCACGCATTGGGTTGCGTTTAGATGGAGATAATTATATGAGTAAGCACACACTTGCCCCGCGATTTTCTACAAGCTATAAAACTCCCGTGAAGCAAGATTGGCGCACGCAGCTAACCTTTGGGGCAAACCGCTACTATGGGCGCAATATGCTTACTTATAGAATCTATGATGCTGATAATGCCGAGCAAAGTTTGAAATATTATTACCGCACGAGTGCGCAAAGTGATTGGATTTTGTCAAGCGCAGACCACCCGATAACTTCTACGATTTTTAGCAAACTTAAAGTCCCCTATGATGATGAACTAATGGTTGGGATAACACAGAATCTAGGGATTTTTAGTATGAGTGTAAAATATATCCACCGCGATGGCAAAGACCAAATCTATCGCACAAGGCGAGATTCTAGCATTCCCCGTCCTGATGAATCGCATTCTAGTAGTAGCTATATTTATAGTAATGGTGGGAAATCTCGCACCGATGTCATAGCACTCACTTTGCAAAATATAAAGCCAATCATCACGCAAGGAATTGCGCATAATTATTTGTTTAGCTTTGATTATACGCAAAGCAAACGCGATTATAATCCCTATCTTACAAGCACGGATTATAATGCAAACTTATTTGATGTAGTGCTGTGTGAGGGCAAACTCGCTTTTTATGGGCAGTGCTTTGAGCAACCTGAAAATTTCGTGCGTCCTTGGACGCTACGCTTTACCACCACGCACGCCTTTGCGTTAAAGCGCACCAAATGGATTATCAATAATTTCTTTCGTTTCCGCAGTGGATATAATAGGCGATTGCAAATTTGGAATAAGCAATATAAAGACTACCAAACAACTCGCCCAAACATTTATCAGCAATATCAAGGACCGGGCTTTGATGCGAATTTTGATTTTTTAGACCAGTATGCAACTAGAGAGATTAGGTGGGCGTTTAATTGGGATATGCGAGTGGGCACAGAATATCTCATCACAAAAAGTGGGCACACAATTTATGTCAATGTGGATATAAATAATGTGCTTAATTTACGCAATGAGACGACACTCACCACAGGCAGTGCGAATCTAGATGGCGGTGGCGATGTAGCAAGTGCATATAATGCAAATGCGCTCAGCTATACCGCAAAGGCGTATGAGCTAGGTAGGCAATTTTGGGTGCAGGTGGGGTATAAGTTTTAGGCTATAAATTCAACTTACAAAACAACAAAGGAGCAAAAATGAAGAAAATCGGTGTGGTAATAGTATTTTTATGGTGTGTTGGCGGGCTTTTTGAGCTAGTGGGTGCGGAATCCAAACCAAATATCAACAAACTTCGCGCAATGTATAGCAATAAAGATTCTAGCAAATGGACTAAAGCACACATTGATGAGCGAATCTTGCGTGAAATTGCAAAAGATTTGGGGTTGCCAAATCATACAGATAAGGGCAATGAGGCGAAAATCCGCGCTCATATTGAGCTAAGGGCACTACCCTTAACGCCACCTTATCCGCAATCTAATCCCTTTAGCGAGGAAAAACGCGCTTTGGGCGAAAAGCTCTTTAACGACCCGCGTTTATCAAAAAGCGAGCAAATTGCGTGCGCCTCTTGCCACGATAGATATTTAGCCTTTGGCGATGGCAAGCCATTAAGCCACGGGCATAATAGACAGGTAGGACGCAGGAATGCGCCAAATATTATGATGAGTGCTTTTAGCACGGAGAATTTTTGGGACGGGCGGGCAAAAGATTTGGAATCTCAGAGCCTCTTTCCCATTGCCGACCCAAAGGAAATGGCAAGCACAGCGGATAAAGCCGCTAAAAAACTTAATGGCATTAAGGAATATAAAGATGAATTTCAAAAGGTTTTTGGCACGCGTAAAATCACTAAAGAGTTAATGGCACAGGCTATTGCCACTTATGAGCGAAGCCTTATGCCAGCTCAAACACGCTTTGATTTGTTTTTAAACGGGGAATCTAAGCGATTAACCGATAAAGAAGTTTTAGGCTTGCATATTTATCGCACTAAAGCACAATGCCTTAACTGCCACAATGGCGTGGCACTCACGGATAATAAATACTATAATTTGGGCTTGCATAATTATGGTAGAGAGGGCGAGGATTTAGGACGATATGAGGTTACAAAAGACCCTCTTGATATGGGGAAGTTTAAGACTCCCACACTGCGCCGTGTCGCGTTGAGTGGTCCATATTTTCATAACGGAAGTTTTCGCTTTATGCGAATGGTGCTAATGCACTATAATATGGGATTTTTTGGCGGGAATCCAACGCCAGAGCAAAAAAACGACCCACTTTTCCCAAAAACAGACCCGCTTATTCGTCCTCTTGGGTTAAATCTTGAGGAATTTGAGGCATTAGAAGCATTTATGAATGTGTTGTAAGATTCTGTGAAATATCACAGAATCTTTTGAATCGTTATGGTTGGACAAAAGTAACTACTCTGCCGTTGATTGGTTGTATAGGGCGAGCGTTTTGCTTGAGGATTGCTCCAAGTTGTTCAAGTTGCTTTGCAGATGCTTGGATAGTATCTTTCATAACGACCCAAGTTACATTGCCACTGCAAGGCGGAGTAGTCAAACTCCCTTGAAATGTGTAATACGCACTTTTGCTTGGCAATAAAGTGCTAAGCGAAATTCCTTTTAGCTTAAGTGGTTTTGTGTCATTGAGCTTTTTTGGTGTAGCCTTTAGTAGTGCTTCTAGCGCACCATTTTGTTCGCCATCTTGGATAAACACGCCGACCACAAGCAAGTTGCCATCAGTATCCTTATGCACTAAATGCACTTCAGCAGGATACGCCTTGTCATTTATTTGATTTTCAGATGGGGTATGGAAATGCAACTGCACGAGCTCATAAGATTTGTTATTAAAGCCTAGTGTCCCAGCATTATCAAATCCAACTTGCAATGTATGTCCGTTATTTACGATGTCTCGCGCTTTGCTTGCATAAGAATCTTCAATAGCAAAGTTAGGATTTGTCTTTGCCTTTTTTGCCTTAGATTCTACGATGTTGATTGGTGATTGGAGCTTTTCTGTCTTGCACGCTGCAAAACTGCTATCCAAATCCCCCCATTTTGCTGGACCCTCATCGCCTGTATATCCCCAATGTGTGTGATTCTCTGCTAGAGCAAATCCACACAAACACGCCACGAAACCTAAAGTTTTGAGAACTTTATTCATAGGAAACCTCCAATACATTAAAATGAAAATACGCTGATATAGTATCTTTTTTTTTTACAAAAATACGCCTAAAATTTGATGGATTGGTTATATAAATGACAATATATTTATACAAACTCCATTATGTAAGTTATGAATTTGTCGGCATATTGCCAGAATCTGGTGCGTCCATTTTGTCTTTAAAGATTTTTTTTGCTTCTTGTAGGCTTAAGTTATCCACTCTAAAACTTTCTAACGCATAAAATTCAATTTTACAAAAAGGTTTTGGGATAATAAATTTATCCCAAGTCTTAAGTTGCCAATACGCGCTACATTTCACGCGCAATGGCACGATTGGCACGCTAGCTTTTTGACTCATAGCGATGATTCCATCAGCGATAGAGTGGCACGGACCTCTTGGACCATCGGGCACGACACCCACATCATAGCCATTTTTTAGTAGTTTTAAAGAATCTATGAGCACCTTTAGCCCACCTTTAAAGCTTGAGCCTCGCAATTCTTTAAGCCCAAAGTAAGTGCAAAGTTTTGCCATTGGCTCGGCATCGAGGTGCTGTGAAAAAATTATATGGAAATTTTTCGCCCTTTGTGGGTTTAGCTTTTTTAGACGCGGTTTAAAGTAGAGTAAAAAAAGGATTGGGAGCATTAGGATTTCGCCGTGCCAAAAGCCAATAATAAAATTTTGCTTAAAGATTTTTTCATCAATATAAAAACGATGACGCGTGAAACAATATAATATCCATATAGCGATAAATCCAAGTGGTGGTATCAGCACAGCAGCGAGTTTGCGCCGAAATTCTCTTAATTCCATTGTTGCCTTTCATTAGTCATTGTATAAATGTGGTATGAAAATCGCATTTATAAACGCATAAATTGTAGCTAAAGATTTACATAAACGCGTTATTTTATGATGAAAATTATCATTTAACAAGGACAACAAAGAATGCGTGCCAAAGAGTCAAAAGAAATTTTACAAAAAGCCATAAACAACGAGAATCTCAAAGCAAGCGAGTTGGTTAAACTCTATGAACTTGATATTTTTACGCTTGGTGAGGCGGCAGATTCTATCCGCACGCAAAAATTTGGCAAAAAAACTTTTTTTAACATTAACCGCCATATTAACCCAAGCAATATTTGTGCGGATATTTGCAAGTTTTGTGCGTTTTCAGCCCATAGAAAGAATCCAAATGCCTACCAAATGAGTTTAGGGGAGATTATCAGTCAAGCATATAATTCCTATCAAAATGGTGCAAAAGAAGTGCATATCGTCTCAAGCCACAATCCAAACTATTCGTATGGGTGGTATATGGATATGTTTAAAGAAGTGCGTAAGGCTTGCCCAGAGATTCACATAAAGGCAATGACTGCGGCAGAAGTGGATTTTTTAGACAGGAAATTTAACAAAGGCTATAAAAGAGTGCTTGAGGATATGGCAGAGGCGGGCGTGGATTCTATGCCGGGCGGTGGTGCGGAAATCTTTGATGAAAAAGTGCGCGCATACATTTGCAAAGGTAAAGTAAAATCTCATAGGTGGCTTGAGATTCACCGATATTGGCATTCGCTTGGGAAGATGAGTAATGCGACAATGCTCTTTGGGCATATAGAATCCAAAGAGCATAGAATCGACCATATCCTGCGATTAAAAGATTCTCAAAACTCTAAAGAGCGCGTAGAGAGTAAAAGCGGAGGATTTAATGCTTTTATTCCATTGCTCTATCAAAAGCAAAACAATTATCTTAGGGTGGAGAATTTCCCAAGCGGACAAGAGATTTTAAAAACAATCGCCATTGCACGCATAATTTTACAAAATATCCCACATATTAAGGCATATTGGGCGACTTTAGGGCTTAATCTCGCCCTTGTCGCGCAAGAATTTGGCGCAGATGATATGGATGGCACGATTGAGCTTGAGAGTATCCAATCTGCCGCAGGAGCAAAAAGCAAAAACGGAATCACAAAGCAAGAGATTATCTCCCAAATCAAAAGTGCAGGGTTTATCCCTGTGGAGCGAGATTCTTTGTATAATGAAATTTGTGATTACACACAGGATATACCACAGGCGACACGCACAAACATATCGCTAAGTGATAGCGCAGGGAATGTGGGCTAAAGTGCAAGAGGCAGAAATTTAAGGAGGCAACAATGAAACAAAAAACTATCGGCAAAAAAGTTGAATTAGTGGGAATCGGATTGCACAAAGGCGTGCCTGTCAAAATGACGCTAGAGCCATTAGCTCCAAATAGTGGGATTGTGTTTTATCGTAGTGATATGGGTGTGAGTATCCCGCTATGCCCTCAAAATGTGATAGACACGACAATGGCAACGGTGCTCGCCAAAGATAACGCGAGGGTTTCAACCATTGAGCATTTGCTCTCAGCCATTCACGCACACGGAATCGATAATCTCAAAATCACCCTTGATAATGAGGAAGTGCCTATAATGGACGGCAGTGCGATAGGGTATTGTATGCTTTTAGAGGAGGCGCAAATCGTCCGTCAAGATGCGCCCAAAAAGGCAATGCGCATTAAAAAACCAATCGAAGTCAAAGATGGTGATAAATTCGTGCGTATAGAGCCAAGCGAGCGTGTGGTATTTGATTTTCGTATTTCTTTCCCACATCAAGCTATTAAAGAGCAGGCATATACATTTACTTTTTCTACAAGTGGGTATATCGAGGAGATTGCGCGGGCGAGGACTTTTGGCTTTTTAAGCGAGGTGAATTATTTGCGCTCTCAAGGGCTTGCTAAGGGGGGAGATTTGAGTAATTGTATCGTGCTTGATGATAATGGCGTGATGAATAAAGATGGATTGCGCTATAAAGATGAGTTTGTGCGACACAAAATTTTAGATGCTATTGGTGATATGGCGGTGCTTGGAATCCCGCTCATTGGTAGCTACATCGCTTTTGCGGGGAGCCATAAACTAAACCACCTCCTCACGCAAAAAATCCTAAACGAACAAGGCGCGTATGAAGTGGTGGATTTAGATGAAGTGGCTGAAGATGAGGCACTAGATTACGCACTAGCGCAAGATTACGAGCACAAAATCTAAATTTTTATACAAATTTTTGCAATTTTGTCTATGGTGGCTTAATTTTTGCTATTGCAAGGAAGTGGTGTTTAGGAATCTTTGTGAAATTTTATAGATTCTTAAGCGCGAAAGAACTACAATGTATGCTTTGCAAGTGGTATTAAAATTTTAGGGAAGTGCAAGTCGTGGGCGAGATTCACAAAATATTAAACTTTTTACAAGCTAATTGGCATTTGACGGCGTATATTGGCGTGGTGGTGATTTTGGTGTCTCCTGTGGTGCTGTGGCTTTGTAAGCTGGCGGTGGATATTTTTGGGATTTTTTCCGTAGTTTTTGTAGAGATTACCTTTTTTATTACGATGCTTTTGCTTTGCTTTGTGGTGTTTTTAGGAATCAAGCAAGGATATAACTGCCTTAATGGCACGCAAGCAATACAAGCTGTGTGGCATTATATGGTCGCTAGTATCGCTTCGCTAGGGCTAATGGTAATGCTTAAGCGAATGCGCGATAAACAAAGTATCAGCACCAAGACAGAGCAATCCAGCGTTACCACAGATTCCCAAGATTTTGAATTTTAACCTCGTAATTTACCTACTTTTTCTTAGTTGTATTAAGTTTAATACATTTTTTTCAAAAATTGACAAAAACTCTCTTTTTTATGGTAAAATGTCGCTCTAAATCGTTTTTTTTTTTTTTGTCTTGCGCCGTTCTCATCAGTATTTTTGGTTTTATAAATTACTTAAAGGAGGAGTGATGAAAAGCATTTTAGCAAGGCTTGCAGGCGTGGTATTTGTATTTGGGTTGGTAGCGTGTGGCTCATCTAGCAGGAGTGCCGATGAAGCCTCAATAGAGTATGTTAAAAGCTGCTTTAGTGGCAGTGGGACGGAGTTTTTAAGCAATGCACGGGGTCCAAATGGCACTACGCTTGATAAAGAGCGGGTTATCGAGCGCACACAAGATATAGCCCAGCTACGCAGTTTCGCTCAAGCTCGAGGCGGGCTGAAGGCTATAAGCGTGCTAAAAAGCAGCAATATATCAAATGAAATACACAAGAATCTTATGCTTATAGAGTTAAAGGTGGAGTTTCATAATGGCGAGGCGGTGGATTATGTTGTGAAAGTCGCTCTTATTGATGATGTGTGGCGGGTGCTGGTGGATTGAGCGCGTGGGGTTATTGATTGGATTTTATGATTTTAATCTCATTAGAATCTAGCTCGTAGAGGGCATAGGCTAACATTTATTTGGTATGGTGAATGCTATCAAATCTACAAACTAATTGTTAGCTTTTTTAGTCCCACTGCTCTAGCGTATTTCACAGCAGTGTCTAGGCTAAAGCCACCATTTGCGCTCTCTAGTCTTGCGATATTTGATTGTTTTAGTCCGCTACGCTGCGCTACTTGGGCTTGGGTTAGCTTTTTTGCTAGTCGTTTGGCAATGAGTATGGATTTGATTTGAAATTCTGGTGTTAATCGCTCAAATTCCGCCCTAAACTCGCTATCTTGCATACATTTATTAAGTGTGTTTTTGAAATCAATCGTTGCCATTTGCAAACTCCTTTAATCGTTGTGTTGCCGTTTGGATAAACGCTTTGGGCGTTTTTTGTGATTTTTTTACAAATACCACAAGGATTAAAATCACCCTATCTTTTTGATACGCATAAACCGCCCTCGCTATGCCCTCTTGCGCTTTAATCCGTAGTTCAAACAGCTCATCTTGCAATTTTTTGGTATGCGGTTCGCCAAGTGCGCCAAATTTCTCTAATAGCAAAATCATCTGCGCCATTTTTGCCCGCAATTTTGTTGGTAGGGCTAAAAATTCATCATTTGATTTTTGACTTACAAATTTGACTACAAACATTTTGAACCTTAAATATCCATTAGACTTATGATTATATCACTTTTGATATAAAATTGTCCTTATTTTTCGTGCAATTTTAGCGTAAATATTTATGAGTTTTTGATTATGTCAATCTCGTGGGAATCCAATCCATAAAGTTTATAGACCAACTCATCGATTTTGGATTCTAAATCTTTGATTTTTGTGTCATATTGAGGTTTCGCAGAAACCGAAATATCTTTGTTGTCATCTTGAGCGGAGCAAAAAATCTCTTTTGTTGATTGAGATACTTCGCTTTCTTGCGAAAGCTCAGTATGACAAAGATTTTTTGACTCCAAAATTGTATCCACGAGATTTTCAATCTCATCGGCGATTTTTTGGTTTTTTGCCGTTATTTTTGGGATAGGGATTTTTCCTGCCACTTCGTTAGAAAAATCCATCGAGCGAATCGCTTTAGCATAAGCAAATCTGTGTGCATACCAATTTATGAGTTTTGAGTGAAATAACCCTAAAATAAACTTATTTGAAATATCCTCTTTGCAAATTATTTGAAAAATTGTATTAACGATTTTGTAGCTTTTATCATTAGTAATCGTGCCTGTAAATTTTATGTGTGATGTTGGATTATCAATGTGTGAGATGATTCGTTGCAATAAAATGCCATTGTCCTTTATTGTGGAATGTTCGCCGATTTCGTTTTTGTCAATATAACCCTTAACACCACTTATTGTGTATCTTTGGATTTCATTTCCACCCAAAACTTTGTATCCTTTTGAATCTTTGTTCATAAATTTTTGAAAACTATCACCACGATAACATTCTGCAAAATCTAAAAGTGTTTGTTTGCAATTTTTACAAATTTTAATCCCCAAATCCAACTCTCTTTTGGTTAAGCCATTGACAAATATCCCAAATAAATCAATAAGTTTTTTATCAACAATAATGCTTTGACTTTGCGTTTGAGATTGACTAGATTCCGAATTTTTAAAGAAAATGCTTTTATAATTTTCATATTTGTGATTTTTATGCACGGCATAGATTACCATTTCAAGCTTGACATAATTCCACGCCTTGCCACAATCTGCTAGCAAATAAAGATTTGGGTTTAGCACTTCGCGCAAGGGTTTCCATTTGGCGACATAGGCAAGGGATTTTGGCACGATAAAGGTATTTATGCCATTTGGGCTTGTGATTTTATCGCCGAGCAAAATAAAAAGTTGCGCGGTATTTGTCGAGTTGAGTTTATAAATTTGCTTATATTTTTCTCTATCCTCTTTGCTTAAATCCGCACCATACGGCGGATTGCCTATCACTAAATCAAATCCCACAAAATCCCCATTGCTATCCAAAACTTCGGGGAACTCAAATCGCCATTCAAAAGAAGATTTTGCTTCATTTGCGATATTTTCATAGGCATTCATAGACTTTACCAATGCGATAAAATCGCGTTCCACAAATTCGCGTGGGTCATCTGCTTTAGGAATATCAAGGATTATCTGATGAAAATTAAAGTCATTTATATAAGTGTTTAGTTTGTTCTGCCACTCTTGTAGTTCTGCTATGTCGATATTTACCATTCGCGCATTATCGATACCATTGCAACCATGAGTTTTGAGATATTCTGCAAAAAGGATTTTAAATTTT
This sequence comes from Helicobacter sp. 23-1046, assembly GCF_053654635.1. NCBI lineage: Bacteria > Pseudomonadati > Campylobacterota > Epsilonproteobacteria > Campylobacterales > Helicobacteraceae > Helicobacter > Helicobacter sp. 23-1046. The sequence goes on from NZ_JBSIUS010000002.1 coordinate 177,066, forward strand.
CGATATGTAGGGTGCGTTTTGACAAAAAGATTTAGGATAAAGTCTTTGGCGGATTGTATTTTGCATTTATGCTGTGCTTTTAAGTCTTTGTGTGTTTCGTTTTTGTAGGCGTTTGTGGCTTCTTTGTAGATTTCGATTTGTCGAGGGAGTTTATTTTTTAAATCATTTAAAATCGCTTTGATTTCATAGCTAAAGACTAAGGTTTGTTTTTTGTTATTTTCTACTTTATCAGTCGTGGTGAAAAGTCCTGCGGATTGGAGCAAATCTTTTAGCTGTTTTTCTAGCTTGTCTTTGGCAATATCTAGCGCGATATTTGAGAGCAGGCTATTTCCACATTTGATATTTATATCGATATTTGGGAGGGTTTGCATTTGGTGGATATGCGCGCTTAAAGTTGACTCATATCCCTCATCGCCCTGCGTGAGATAATAGCTATTTTTAAGCAATTCAATCCATAATCGTAGCCTGCAAATCTCCACCGAGTTTGGGTTTATATCCACGCCAAAAAGGTTGTTTTCGATTATGGATTGTTTGAGCGTGAAAAGTTCTTTTTGGATTTGATACTCTCTGCCTTGTGAATCTCTTTTATACGCGAAATCTGCTATATCTATCTCATCATCGATGATTTCTAAATGTGTAATATCGCTATTGATTAAATGCAGGTCATAATGTATCTGTATCATAGCATTGAGCGCGGATACGAGGAAGTGTCCGCTCCCCACAGCAGGGTCGCAAATGCGAATGCCTTGGAGCAAGGTTTTATACTTTTGTTTGATAGCGTTTCTATCCGCGCTTTGTCTCATTTCCATTTTAATTTCATCTTGTATATCACTTATATGTTTGCATTGCCACTTAGGATTTGCCTCATTAAACTTCTGCAAAACAACTCGCCCTAAACTCTCCTTACACATATATGCTGTAATCGCGCTAGGTGTATAAAATGAGCCGTCTTTATACGCATTTAGTCGCTCAAAGACATTGCCTAAAATGCTTGCGCTAATAAGCGTCTTGCCTTGTGCTTCTACCTCTGCAGTGCCAAAGTCAAAGGCGTTTAAAAACTCAAATAAATAGGATAAAAATTTCACTTCGCCTTTTTTGCTTTTGCCTGTGGCTTCTTTGATTTGTGTGTGGGGATAGTAGGATAATTTTGCTTGATTATTAAGACTTGAAATCTCTAGCAAATATGCTGGATTGTGTGGATTCTCAATGTCTTGTCTTTGAAAGAGTGATGAGTTGAGATAAGGGAGGTGGTAAAATGGCGAGTTTGTATCGTGCCTTTTATCGTGGGGGAGCGCGAGAATCTCAAAAAACAGCTCGCTCAGTGTGCCAAAATCTTGGATTGTGCCAGATTCAAAGAACCTATCCCCCCTAATTGCCTATCTGTCGAGAATCTAACGAGGTTTGCCTCGATGAGCTTTAAAAATAAGATTCTATTTAGCCATAGGATTATGAGCTTCATCACATTTTCAAAATTTTTATCTTCTGACGCAAGTTTGTGGAGTATATTATCATACAGCGTTCCATTGTTGTTTGCTCTTGGTGTGAGCTTTTCTTTATCTTGCTGTAAGCCTAAAATATAGAGCAATTCTTTATAGAAATTTTCGCTAATTTGGTTGTTGATGTTGGGGTTAAACTCGCCGAGTAAAAAATCTCTATGAAAGGCTTTGATAAAGGGTTTATAATCCTTAGAATCTCTTAGGGAATCTAAATCCAAAAACAACGGCTGCAAGGCTTGCAATCCCTCTGTTACTAAAAATCTCTCATATTCATCGCTCGCTAAATACTCTTTTATGTTGGTGTAGAAGTCTTGGTTGTTGTCTTGCTCGCTTTTTGGAATCTTTGTGGTAAGATTGGCGTGATTTTCTGGTAATTGTTTGAAAAGCTCACGGATTCTTTTGTCTTGGTAGAAAAACTTATCAAACTGCGCCTCCCTAAAAATATAAAATTGTGTGAAATTTGTGATTATGATAAATTTTACTTCGTTGTTGGTTCTTGTCTTTTCTCGTAAATAATACAGTATGGTTTGGTGTAGAGATTTTGTGTTGTAATTATCGAGTCTTATCATTTCAGGGCTTTTTGGGGCTTTGACTTCGCATATCACGCTGACTTTATTGTGTTTTTTAATGCTTATATCAATTTCACTATTGCCCTTTTGAGAATCTCCCACAACCACTTCATCTTCATCAAAGCCTAGTGCCCTGAAAAATCCTCCCAAAATCTCTGCTTTTGCGCGCTCATTTTGCTGGCTAGAATTTTGGAGTTTTTTGTGATATTCTTGCAAGGCATTGTCAAATCTCACCTCACTATCGTGTAATGGATTACTTTGAAAGTATAATGGTGTAAAAAACTTTTGCGCTTCTATGGATTCTATGGGTTGTAGTTTAAGCATTGCCGACCTTATTTAGACTTATTTGTGGGTTAAGTCGCGCCTTTGCAAGACACGACTTTTAAGTTTTACAAAGTATTAAACAAATCCGTGCTTAAATATCGCTCGGCGGTGTCATTAAGCACAGTTAAAATCGTTTTATCGCTATGCTCGCGTGCGATTTTTAGAGCCGCGCTTACATTTGCACCGCTTGAGATTCCCACCATTATGCCGATTTTGCCAAGCCTTTGTGCCATAGCGATAGCGTCATCGTTCTCCACGCACGCGATTTCATCTATCACATTGCGGTTTAAAATCTCAGGGATAAAGTTCGCGCCAATGCCTTGAATCTTATGCCCGCCTGCTTGTCCTTTGCTAAGCAGTGGCGAAGCAGCTGGCTCAACGCCTATGATTTTGATATTTGGGTTTTTTTCTTTGAGCACTTCGCCCACACCGCTTATCGTCCCGCCTGTGCCAAATCCAGCGACAAAATAATCTAAATTAGAGCCAAAGCTCTCCCAAATCTCAACTGCAGTCGTTTTTTTGTGCATTTCTTTGTTTGCAAGGTTGCTAAATTGGCTTGGCATAAAGGCATTTGGCGTATTAGCTAAAATCTCATTTGCCTTGTTGAGCGCGCCTTTCATTCCCTCGCTTGCGGGGGTTAGCTCGAGCTTCGCGCCAAAGAGTTGCACCATTTTCCTACGCTCGATACTCATAGATTCTGGCATTGTGAGGATTATCTTTAACCCCAAGCTCGCGCAAATCATCGCTAGTGAGATTCCCATATTGCCACTTGTGCATTCTACAATGGTGGTGTCTTGGTTTATCTTGCCACTTTTGAGTGCCTCATCTATCATCGCATACGCCGCCCTGTCTTTGACCGAATGGCTAGGGTTTAGAAACTCGCACTTGCCATAGAGGTTTGGCGCGATTTGCTTTAGGCTTATGATTGGTGTTTTGCCGATAATGTCGGTGATATTTTCATAGACTTTCATTGTCTCTCCTTTTATGTTCCTCTTTTTATGAGGGTTTTGATTTTGTGTTTAACGCGCATAACATAGCAAAAAATCTATTTACAATCAAGGGAAAGACTATGCACTTATACAAATCTCTTATTTGTTTTGCTATAATCGCACCTGTTTTATCTAAACAAATTGCATAAATGAGAGAATATGATACAAAAAACGCTTGAATATTTTGGCAAAATCGCTAGTATCCCGCACGCTAGCTATGATACAACATTGCTTTTTGAATTTTTATTGCAAGAATGCGAAAAATTAGGCGCGCAAGTCAGTGTCGATGAAGCACGCAATATCCATTTGCTAAAGGGCAATCCAAAATGTTGCTTACAGGGGCATTATGATATGGTAGCGGTGGGGGAAGCGCGAGAGGAAAAGCCACTTGAGCTCTATGAGGAAGTGCAAGGAGAGAGGCGGTTTTTACGCGCGCGAGATTCTTCGCTTGGTGCGGATAATGGCGTTGCTATCGCGCTGTGCTTGGCATTGGCAAACAAATATGATGATATAGAATGTCTTTTTACCAATGATGAGGAAGTGGGTATGCTTGGGGCAAAGGCATTGCAACTGCCAATACACGCTACCATTATGCTTAATTTAGATTCTGAAAATATCAATGAAATTGTGCTTGGTTGCGCGGGCGGTATGGATATAAATGCAAAAAAATCTCTTATTCCTCAAAAGCGCAAATATGCGCATTTTTACACCATTACCGCGTTTGGATTCCAAGGGGGGCATAGCGGGATTGATATAAACAAGGGACGCGATAATGCTATTATTGAGTGCGCGAAGTTGTTAGGAGAGTTGCCTTGCGAGATTATGCGCTTTAAGGGTGGGGAGAAGCGAAATTCTATTCCAACGGGCGTTGAGGTAGTTATCGCAAGCGAGCGAGATTTGCTTGATTCTTTAGCGTTAGGAAAATTTTGCAATCATTTAGAATCTTTTGAGGAATCCACGCAATCTCTTTGCCTAAAGAGTGTTAAAAATTGGGGGTTTGCCTTTAGACAATGCGAGTGGGGTGAGAATCTTAGCTTTGCTAAAGAGCAGATTCTCCCTATTTTGCTAGAGATAAAAAGTGGCGTGTATGAGAGTGATGGCGCGGTGGTGCTAAACTCCGCAAATCTTTCTCTTTGTGAATTAGAGCTTGCTCCAACGCCGACTTTTAGTCTAAGCATTATGGCGCGGGCAAATGATGATGAAAAACTCGCACACACCAAGACACACTTGCAACAATCACTACAAATGCAGGACTTTGCAGTGGAGATAAGTGATTTTTACGGAGCGTGGAAACGAAGCATACACGATGATGACACACTTTTACAACTCCTTATGAAAGAATTTAATGTGTGCGACATCACACCAAGTGTGGTGCAGATTCACGCGGGATTAGAATGCGGGATTTTGCAAAAGCGCATTAGTGAGCTACGCGCTAAAAGTGGTGGCAAGAGCGAGTCTTTAAAGATTCTCTCTATCGGTCCTAGCATAGATTTCCCGCATAGCACGCAAGAAAGGCTTGATTTAGCAAGTTTAAAACATTTTGTTACAATCGTGGAAAATTTTATGCAATCATTGCAAAAAGATTGTAAGGTTGGTTAGGAGAGGAAATGAAACGCTTACGCGCTGGAATCATTGGAGTAAGTGGCTATACGGGTGCAGAGTTATTAAAGATTTTGCTTCCCCATCCACATTTTGAGATTACTTTGCTGGCAAACTCGCAGGGGCAAACAAACATAGAGCACATTCACCCCGAGTTTAAGGGAATCTTTGAATGTGAGGTAAAAAAGGCAGACCCACAAGAGGCGATTGCAAGTTGTGATATAGTGTTTTTAGCTCTACCGCATAAAAGTGCTATGGAGTTTGTCAAAGGCTTGGGAGAGAATCTCGGTGGGCTAAAGGTTGTTGATTTGTCCGCAGATTATCGCTTAAGCGCGCAAAATTATGAGAAGTTTTATTGTCCGCATATTGATTTGCATAATTTACAAGGCGCAGTATATGGGCTACCAGAATATGCCAAAAGAGAAATTGCGAATGCTTCTTTGGTGGCAAATCCGGGCTGTTATCCAACGGCGACACTTTTAGCCATTGTGCCATTTTTGCCATTTATTAAGTCAAATACTCTCTTTGTCGATGCCAAAAGTGGCGTGAGTGGCGCGGGAAAAAAGCTCAGTGATAATACACATTTTCCCAGCATTAACGAAAATATCTTTGCGTATTCACCGCTAAATCATCGCCACCAAATCGAAATGGAAGAAAAATGTGCTCTTTTTGGGAATAGGGAATTGCAAATCCATTTTATTCCCCACCTTATCCCCATTACGCGTGGAATGTTAGTGAGTGTTTTTGCCGAGCTTAGCGAGGATATTGAGCCATTAGAAATTTTACAAAAAACCTACAAGGGAGCGGAATTTGTGAGAATCTGTGAAAGCCCCGTGCGTGTAAGCAATGTATGCAAAACTAATATGTGCGATATTTTTGCTTCAAAAAGAGGAAACGCGCTCTATGTCAATAGTGCGATTGATAATCTTATGCGCGGGGCGAGCTCCCAAGCGGTAGTAAATGCAAATTTAATGTGTGGATTCCCTGCGGACTGCGCAATCCCAAAAGTTTGATAGCTTAATGTCAAAATACACAGAAATTGTCATCAACCCTGATGCGGTGTTTGTCGCGGATTCTCATTGGTTTGATTGCACGCTTATTAGTGAGAATCTTCGCACAAACGCCACAGATTCTAGCGATTATACGCCAAAAGATTTGCCAAGTTTTTTAGAATCTTTGCGTTGCTCGCAAGTGTTTTTAATGGGTGATATTGCGCAAGTGCTCGTTGGCAACATTCACACAAGCGTGCAATCAAACCAAAAATTGCTCGCGGTTATAGAGATTGTAAGTCAAAGAAGCGAGGTTTTTTGGTTTGAGGGTAATCACGACTTTGCCTTGCAATCATTACAATCATTGCTCCCTCGCGTGCGTTTTATCCCACGCAAAAGCCAGCCACTTTTGGCGACATTGAATGAGAAGTGCGTAAGTTTAGCACACGGCGATTTGTTTTTAAATTTGCGCTACAAAGTGTATATTGGAATCTTAAATTCTTCTTTTGGTCGCAGTGTCATTAAAGTGCTTAATAAAGCGTGCTTTGGCAAGTTATATGAGGCATTGGAGCAAAAAATCGTGCGTAAAAAAATGCGCCCATTTGCTGGGGAATCAGAGGCATTTTGTGAGAGAAGATTGCATTTGTATGCGCGATATTTTACTCATAGAGAAAAAAAAATGCCACAAATCATTATCGAGGGGCATTTTCATTTAAACACACACAAACTCAAAGATGGAGTTTTGTATGTGTGTTTGCCAGCTTTTTGTGAAAATAGCGAAACTTTATGCCTTAATACCCTCATAGATACAATCAATGATATAAAGATTTGATAAAATTGCCGATTGTTTTGGACTAAAGTCAAAGAGATTATAATATTTGGGAGAAATCAAAATATGCTAGGCGAAAAATCAGGCATTCCTAGTCTAAGCACCAATGAAATGGAGCTATTAGATTTTAGAATCTATGAGCTACGCGAAGATAACAGAGTTTATGAGGGTGTGTATGGGATAAATGTCGCTAAGGTTGAGGGCGTTGTGGTCTATCCAGACCATATTTTTGATTTGCCTGCCGCACCTGATTATGTGATTGGGACTTTTGATTTGCGTGGAGAGATTGTGCCGTTGGTGGATTTGACCAAATGGATTAGAGTGCAATCTGATACCTCAAGGGATAGAGATAGAAAAGTCATTATCGCGATTTTTAATAACATTAAAATTGGCTTTGTGATTCACGAGGCAAAGAGAATCCGCCGTATTAGTTGGAAAGATATTGATGGCGCGGAGTTTGGTATGAGCGGTGATAATAGTCGCTCTAAAATCACGGGCACTACCCGCATAGAAGATGGTGTAACACTGCTAATTCTCGATTTAGAGGGAATCATTGATGATTTGGATTTCTACGACCCGATGAAATCTCTGTCTAAAGATGATGGTTCTACGCGCGAGATTCCCAAATTTGACGGAATGGCTCTCATTTTAGATGATAGTGTTATTGCGCGCAAACTTTTGCGCACTTCTCTTGGCAATGCGGGCTTTGAGCTTGTAGAGGCGGTGAATGGCGAAGATGGCTTGCAAAAGTTAGAGAGTTTGTATGCCAAGTATGGCAACGAGCTTAACAAACATCTTAAAATCATCGTTTCAGATGTGGAAATGCCAAAGATGGATGGCTTTCATTTTGCTGAAATAGTGAAGCAAGATAGGCGGTTTTCAAGCATTCCCGTAGTCTTTAACTCTTCGATTTGTGATAGAATTAGCGCGGAGAAGGGGAAAAAGGTTGGTGCTGATGCGTATTTAGTGAAATTTGATGCGGGGTCATTTTATGATGAAATCTCTAAAATTTTATCTAAATAGCTCTAAAATTTGCTACAATCCCAAAAACACTAAATTTTGGGGTTGATTAAAACTTAAATTTAAAGCGGAGGTTTTTTATGGATGATATGCAAGAGATAATGGAGGACTTCCTTGTTGAAGCCTTTGAAATGGTTGAGCAACTCGACCAAGACTTAGTCGAACTAGAGAGCAACCCAGAAGATTTGGAATTGCTTAATAGAATCTTCCGTGTGGCACACACCGTGAAAGGCTCTAGCTCATTTTTGAACCTAGACATTCTCACAAGCCTTACACACAATATGGAAGATGTGCTCAATAAAGCGCGTAGAGGTGAGTTAAAAATCACTCCTGATGTAATGGATGTGGTGCTTGCTTCGATTGACTTGATGAAATCTCTACTCAACGCCATTAGGGATAACGGCACAGATTCTAATAGTGGCATTGACATCACTGATATTGTAAAAAGATTGCAAGCTATCTCCACAGGTGGCGCAGCTCCAGCGGAATCTGCCCCAGAAGCTCCAGCCGCCGCCCCAGCGCAACCAGCTCCAGCCACCACTCCAGCCCCAGATTCCTCCAATCCTTTAGCAAATGAGCCAGAGATTGATGTGTCATCAATGAGTGGCGAGCAAGTTGATGCTGAGATTGAACGATTACTTAAAAAACGACAAGAGGCGGATAAGGCGCGTCGTGAGGAACTTAAAAAACAAGGTGTAGCAGTAGAAGTGCAAGCTCCAAGCGCACCAGCTACTGAAGCTCCAAAGGCTCAAGCCGCCCCAGCGCAACCAGCTCCAGCCGCCGCTCCCAAGCCAGCGGCCAAACCTGCTCCTAAACCAGCAGAGAAAAAAGACGGAAATGCTCCAGCGACTAATGTCGAGCAAACTGTGCGTGTAGATGTCCGTAGATTAGACCATTTGATGAATCTCATTGGTGAGCTTGTGCTCGGCAAAAACCGCCTTATTAAGATTTATGGTGATGTCGAGGAGCGATATGATGGCGAGCGATTCTTAGAGGATCTTAACCAAGTTGTTTCAAGCGTTTCAAGCGTTACTACCGACATTCAGCTAGCGGTGATGAAAACGCGTATGCAACCTGTTGGAAAGGTATTTAACAAATTCCCTAGAATGGTGCGGGATTTATCACGCGATTTGAAAAAAAGCATTGACTTAGTAATCACAGGTGAAGAAACAGAGCTTGATAAATCTATTATTGAGGAAATTGGCGACCCACTTATTCACATTATCCGTAACTCTTGCGACCACGGTGTGGAATCACCAGAGGATAGAAAAATCGCTGGCAAACCCGAAACAGGACGCGTGGATTTGAAAGCATATAACGAGGGAAATCATATCGTTATTGAAGTAGTTGATGATGGTAAGGGCTTAGATGCGGATATGCTTAAGCAAAAGGCAGTTGAGAAAGGCTTAATTAGCGAGCGAGAGGCTGATACAATGAGCGATAAAGAAGCCTTTGGTATCATCTTTAAGCCGGGCTTTTCTACCGCCAAAGTCGTCTCAAATGTCTCTGGGCGTGGTGTGGGAATGGATGTGGTGAAAACGAATGTCGAGAAACTCAATGGAATCATTGAGATAGATTCCGAAAAGGGTGTGGGCACGGTCTTTAAACTTAAAATCCCACTTACACTTGCTATTATTCAAGCATTGCTTGTGGGTGTGCAAGAGGAATATTATGCCATTCCGCTTTCATCGGTTATTGAGACGGTGCGCATTAGCCAAGAGGAGATTTATGCTATTGATGGGAAGAGCGTGCTAAGATTGCGCGATGAGGTGCTTTCTCTCGTGCGATTGGCGGATATTTTTAAGGTAGATTCTGTTTTAGAGGCGATGAATGAAGTATATGTAGTCATCATCGGGCTTGCAGACCAAAAGATAGGCGTGATTGTGGATTATCTTGTGGGACAAGAAGAGGTGGTTATTAAATCACTTGGCTATTACCTAAAAGGCACAGAGGGTATAGCTGGAGCGACTGTGCGAGGTGATGGTAAGATTACACTTATTGTCGATGTCGCAGGTATGATGGAAATGGCAAAAAGTGTAAAAGTAAGCATCAACAAGCTAATGGACGAGGCTGAAACACAAAAAACCAAAAATTCTCCAGCGGATTATATCGTGCTTGCTATTGATGATAGCAACACGGATAGAGCGATTATGAAAAAATGCCTTAAAAAGCTTGGCGTAACGGTGCTAGAAGCGGCAAATGGGCTAGACGGTTTAGAAATTGTCAAAAATAGCGATAAGCCACTTGATGCTGTGCTCGTGGATATAGAGATGCCAAAGATGGATGGTTATACTTTCGCTAGCGAAGTGCGAAAATACAATAAATTTAAGAATCTGCCACTGATTGCGGTTACAAGTAGAAATAGTAAGACGGATAGAATGCGCGGGGTAGAATCTGGTATGACAGAGTATATCACTAAGCCCTATACACCCGAGTATTTAACCAATGTGGTAAAACGCAACATTCACCTTGAAACGACAGGAGAGTAAAAATGAGCGACCAAGTAAAAAAAGTAATGCAAGACCAGCAAAAGGGAATTGATAACAAAAACACCGAGATTGAGGAGGCGTTGCAAGTCATTAGCTTCACTATTGGCAATGAAGAATTTGCTGTGCCAATCCTTAATATAAAAGGAATCGAGCGACCTATCGAATATACACGCGTGCCGGGCACACCTAATTATGTGTTGGGTGTGTTTAATCTACGCGGAAGTGTCTATCCGCTTATTAACTTACGAATGAAGTTTGGACTTAATGCGATTAAGCAAGATAAAGACACACGATATTTAGTCGTGCATAATCACGATGAAATGGCGGGTTTTGTCATTGATAAACTCAATGAGGCTATGTGGATAAATCAAAGCGATATTGACCCTGTGCCAGAAACCATTGGTGAGGGAGAGAATCTCATTCAAGGTATTGGCAAGCGAGAGGATAGACTTATCTCAATCCTTAAGGCAGAAAATCTTCTCAAGCGAGTTTTTTAAGCTCGCTCCCCATACATTAAGTTCCTTCTTTTTTATTTTCTATCTTTTTAAGTAGTTTTTGCAGTCGTGCTATATTGAGACAAATAATTTTTTAATATAGTAAATTAGGGAAATTATTTGTAGAATTTTTGCATAAATTGCAAGATTCTCATTATGTTTAAAAAATTTTTAAGTTTAATTTCGTTAGAATCGCCTCGTAAAAAAATATTAAGGAGCGTGCAATGTCTTATACACAGCAAGTTCTAGCCAACTTAAAGGCTAATTTTCCGTCTCAGGTGCTTTTTCATCAAGCCGTAGAAGAGGTTTTTGATTCTCTTCGTTTAGAAGTGGATAAAAATCCAAAATACCAAAAAAACGCGATTTTAGAGCGAATGGTGCTCCCAGAGCGCGAGATTCACTTTCGTGTGCCTTGGGTTGATGATAATGGTAAAGTGCAGGTTAATCGGGGCTATCGTATTGAGTTTAGTTCAGCGATTGGACCATATAAGGGAGGATTACGCTTTCACCCAAGTGTAAATGAGGGCGTAATCAAGTTTTTGGGCTTTGAGCAAGTGCTTAAAAACTCTCTTACCACGCTTGCTATGGGCGGTGGTAAGGGTGGAAGCGACTTCGACCCACACGGCAAAAGTGATGGCGAAGTAATGCGATTTTGCCAAAGTTTTATGAATGAGCTTTTCCGTCATATTGGTGCGACTACCGATGTGCCAGCGGGTGATATAGGTGTTGGAGGGCGTGAGATTGGCTATCTTTTTGGTCAATATAAGCGTCTTACCAATCGTTTTGATGGTGTGCTCACAGGCAAGGCTCTTGCTTGGGGCGGAAGTTTAGTGCGCACAGAAGCCACAGGCTATGGATGTGTGTATTTTGCTGAGGAAATGCTAAAAGAGCGAGGTGAGAGCTTGCAGGGCAAGACTTGCACTGTCTCAGGTGCGGGCAATGTGGCAATCTACACGGTTGAGAAACTCCATCAATTAGGCGCAAAAGCCGTAACGGTAAGTGATTCTAAAGGAATGATTTATGACGAGAATGGCATTGATGTGGCGTTGCTAAAAGAGATTAAGGAGGTTCGTAGAGAATCTTTAGAATCTTATGCAGCACAAAAATCAAGTGCCAAATACACAAAAGCAAGCGATTATAAAAAGGGCACAAATGGCGTTTGGAGTGTGCCTTGCTTTGCAGCATTCCCATCAGCGACACAAAATGAAGTAAGCGAAGAGGACGCTAAGATACTCTTAAAAAATGGGTGCAAATGCGTGAGTGAAGGAGCGAATATGCCTTCAACTATCGAAGCGGTGCATCAATTCCTCAACGCAAAAATCGCTTATGGTCCGGGTAAAGCTGCAAATGCTGGTGGCGTGGCAGTGAGCGGATTAGAAATGGCGCAAAATGCAAGTATGAATCCGTGGAGTTTTGATGTGGTTGATGCAAGATTGCACGAGATAATGGAGAGCATATTCCGTGCTTCAAGTGAAGTGGCTAAGGAATTTGGTGAGCCTACGAATCTCGTGCTTGGCGCAAACATTGCTGGCTTTAGAAAAGTGGCTGGTGCGATGATTGACCAAGGAATTGTGTAATCACAAACTACGATGCAAAGATTCTATAAGAGAATCTTTGCGTTTTTACTCTAACTTCCCCACACAAAAATCCCATAAAGATTTAATCCAACACGATAAATATTATGTATTATTTTTCATCATTGTAATTTTAGAAAGTAAGTTTAAAAGAGTTGATGATTGCAAATATTTTATTACGAATTAGGGCGGAAGTATCGCAGGAGTAAAAATATCACTAATGACAATCCTAACACAACACCAATGGTGCTAAACGCTTCAAAATATCCAAAAGGCTTGCTTAAATCAAATACATTTTCCATACCATTTTCCTATTGTGCTAGATTCTCACCCGACTACTTGCTTACAGCGCGCGCATAGGCAATCCTCGCTGGGCGCGATAAATTGCCAACAGCGCGGGCACTTATGCTTTTTGGCGCGGGCGATATAAAATGTCTCGGTGGTTTTTGATTGTGCGTTTTCAATGCCAAATTCACCCAAAATTTCCTCACCATCTTGCGCACTCTTGCATTCACTTACGATAAGCCATCGCTCCAACTCGCTAAACTCTTGCTTATTTGGGCTTATTACGCAGAGTTCTAGCGAGGATTTGATAAGTTTTTCTTTTTTAAGCCCATCTACGCATTCGCCAAACTTCTCTCTAATGTGCATTAAACGAGTAAAATCCGCTGTATATGCGAGATTACTAAGAGAATCTAAGTCGCTATCGCGTATGTCAAAAATGTCTTCCCCGCCGTTTTTTACCAATTCACTTGCGTGCGAAAATGCCTCATACGCAGTGTATGTCAGCACAGGAGCGATAGTGAAAAGTAATTTGCGTAAGATAAGTGCCATAGCACTTTGAATAGAGAGCCTACGAGAATCGCCAATCCCATCACAATACAAGCTATCCTTACACAAATCCATATACACACCACTTAAATGCGTGCTTAAGAAGTTCATTATCACACTAAAGCCCTTAGCGAACTCATACTCACCAAAGAGTGTGTTTGCAGTGTTTAGTTCCTTTTGTGCGAGCGCGACAATGTAGCTATCAATCTGTGAGCTTAGCGGGGCGAGATTCTCCAAACCCTGCGTGTTTGCAAGGAGGAATCGAATGGTATTACGCACCTTTTTATACTGCTCGCTAATTTGCTTTAAAATCTCATTAGAAATGCGTTGGTCATTTTGATAATCACTTAATGCCACCCAAAGTCTTAGAATCTCGCTTCCATATTGCTTGATGACTTCTTGTGGAAGCACCACATTGCCTAATGATTTGCTCATTTTACGCCCATTTGCATCCATTGTGAATCCGTGCGTAAGCACGCTTTTATACGGGGCTTTTTTGTTGATTGCGCACGACACAAGCAATGAACTTTGAAACCAGCCTCTATGTTGGTCGCTCCCCTCCAAATACATACTCGCAGGATATGCGCCTGCATTGTATTTGGGATTTTGTAGCACAGCACTCCAAGTGCTTCCGCTATCAAACCACACATCTAAGATATGTTTGCCTTTTTGCAAATCTTTTGCTCTGTGTTTCCAGTTTTGCGGGAGTAACTCTTCTACTTCGCGCTCCCACCACGCATCACAGCCTTGTTTTTCAAATATTTGTGCGATATGCTCTAACACTTCGGAATCTAAAATTGCCTCGCCATTTGTGCTATCTATGAAAAATGCGATTGGCACACCCCAATCTCTTTGACGAGAGATACACCAATCAGGGCGATTTTGCACCATTCCATAGATTCTATTGCGTCCAATTTGTGGATAAAATGTCGTTTTTTCAATTTCACTTAGGGCAATTTGGCGCAAAGTTTTCCCCTCAAAGAATGGCTCATCGAGCAAAATAAACCATTGTGTCGTGGCACGATAAATCACAGGTTTATGAGAACGCCAGCAATGTGGATAGGAGTGCGTAATTTTACTTGAATGCAATAGATTCTCCCCTAAAAGCTCTAAAATGCGTGGTTGGACATCAAAAATATGCTGACCGACAAATTCTTTTGCATTTGGCAGGAGATTCAGACTCTCCACCAAAGGCGAGAAATTCCCCTTATCATCAACAGGCATAATAACCTCTAATCCATACTCCAAGCCAATGTAGTAATCATCTTCGCCGTGCCCGGGCGCAGTATGCACCGCTCCACTCCCATCATTAAGCGAGACATATTCTGCTAAAATCAACACAGAATCTCGCCCATTAAGCGGATTTATCGCCTTTAGATTCTCTAATTCTTTCGCGTTAAATTCACGCGTTATTGTTTGCAAGCCAAGAGTTTCTTTAAGTTTTTCAAAGAGTGATTTTGCCACAATGCACCCATTTTGCGCAAGGACATAGACCTCATTTGGATTGATTGCAATCCCCACATTAGCGGGCAGTGTCCAAGGTGTGGTCGTCCAAATCACTACACCAACTTCATTTGCACTAGATTCTAGCTTAAGAGATTGTTTTGCCTCATCGCTTAGGGCAAACTTCACAAAGATAGAATCTGAAACTTTATCTTGGTATTCTACTTCTGCGTCTGCAAGCGCAGTTTCACACGCCCAGCTCCAATAAATCGGTTTTAATCGTTGCACGAGCAAGCCCTCTTTGGCGATTTGGCAAAGGGAGCGATAAATTTGTGCCTCAAAGGCATAATCCATCGTTTTATAAGGATTTTTAAAGTTGCCAAGCACTCCTAATGCTTGAAACTCCTCACTTTGAATAGTGAGGAAATTTTGCGCCCAATCTCTACACATTTGGCGAATGGTTGATTTTGGCAAAGTATCTTTTTTTGCCTTACCAAGTTTTTCCTCTACCTTTTGTTCAATGGGTAATCCGTGGCAATCCCAGCCCGGTGTATAGGCGATTTTCTCACCTTTGAAGTAGTGGTATTTCACTACAATGTCTTTAAGAATCTTATTGAGCGCGTGCCCGATATGCAAGTGTCCGTTGGCGTATGGAGGTCCATCGTGTAAATTAAAAGCATCTTTGCTGCTTTCATTTGCCTTTAGCATTTTTTCATATATTTTTTTTTCTTGCCATTTGGCATATACGGGTGGTTCGCTAGCAGTGAGGTTACCACGCATTGGGAAATCTGTGTTGGGTAAAATAAGCGTATCTTTATAATCCATACATTTAGCCTTAAGTTGAATTTAACTTGGAATTGTAGCAAAATTAAAGAGTGTTTAGGCGTGTTGGCAAGATATTCATTAAGAATGCTTTTTTAAAGCCTTAATTTAGGGCATTGTAGCAAAAGGTTAGAGAATCTTTGAGCGAAAAATTGCAGAATTTAGATACAAAAATTCCTTAAAATTCTATAAATTTTGCGTTTTATTTACCAAAATATGGTTTTTGGTATTAAATTTTTTTAGCATTAGTCGATAGTTAGCCGATTTTAAAGGGTGTAACAAATGCAAAAAAATAAGCAGAACTTTTAAGGAGTGTCGTATGGCAGTGCAAAATGAACAAAACGATGTCTTTGATGAGATGACCGATGCTGATATGGAAGAGATGATTATCATTGATGGAGAAGATGAAAAAAGCACTGATAAGAAAAAAGCCAAAGAAGTAATGGGCTCTTTGGAAAAATTCTTTAAAGAGGAAGAAAGTAGTTATGTAACCTACGAAAAAATTGCACAAATTTTTAACAAAGCACCATCAAGTGCGCAAGCGCGAAAAATCCGCGAAATGGCAAAAAAATATAAAAAAGAACTTTTAAGCTCTTCAGAAGCAGCAATTAAGCTCAACAACAAAGAAAAAGTCCAATCCCAAAAAGAGCGCAAGAGAATCTTAGATGAGGAATTAGAGAGCGAGTTTGACTTCACTAAAGATAAAGAGCTCTTAGAGTGGAGCAGGAGTGATAGTCCCGTGCGAATGTATCTGCGTGAAATGGGGCAAGTGCCACTTCTTACCAAAGAAGAAGAGGTGGATTTGTCTAAAAAAATAGAAATTGGAGAGAGCACTATTTTAGATGCGATTTGCTCCGTGCCTTATCTTATTGATTTTATCTATGATTACAAAGACGCGCTTATCAATAGAGAGAGACGCGTAAAGGAGCTTTTTAAAAGTTTTGATGATGAGGAGGAGGGTGAAGATTCTGAATCATTGGAGCTAGATGTCGAGGAGAGCGATTTAGAATCTGAAAGCCCAAAGCAAACACTCGAGGATAAAAAAGTCTCAAAAGTCGCCAAGCGTAAGGATAAAAAGCGCGTAGAAAAAGTGTTAGAGAGTTTTAAAGCACTTGATAAAGCCAAGCGCGATTGGCTTAAAGTCCTTAACACAGAAAACACAATCAATGAAAAAGAGAAAAAAAATAAAGCTAAGAGTGATGAGGATTTGGCACAGATTCTCTTGCTCGCACACAAAAAGCAGATTTTAAAGGACAAATTGCTCGATTTAGGTCCTACGAGCAAACTTATTAACGAGCTTGTCAAAGCGATGGAAAATACACTAAAAAGTGGCGATGGGTTTGAAAAAGAGCTCAAAAGACTTGAGTATAAACTCCCACTTTTTAATGATACGCTTAAGCAAAATCACCAAGAGATTCTCTCTAAAATTACTTCAATGAGTCGCGAAGACATTGTCGCTAGTGTGCCAGAAGCCACGATGGTGAGTGCGTATGTAGAGATTCAAAAGCTCTTTAAAACAAAAGAGGCAAGTGAGGGCGGGTTTAACCTAGAGCCAGAGAAACTCAAAGAAATTTTAGAGCAAATTAAGCGTGGGAAAAACATTTCAGATAAGGCAAAGGCAAAAATGGCAAAATCAAATTTGCGCCTTGTAGTAAGCATTGCCAAACGCTACACCAATCGTGGGTTGCCGTTTTTGGACTTAATCCAAGAGGGAAATATCGGGCTAATGAAAGCGGTAGATAAGTTTGAATACAAAAAGGGCTTTAAGTTTTCTACTTATGCGACTTGGTGGATTCGCCAAGCTATTTCGCGTGCAATCGCTGACCAAGCACGCACGATAAGAATCCCAATCCATATGATTGAGACGATTAACAGAATCCACAAGATTATGCGTAAGTCTATACAAGAGACAGGCAAAGAGCCAGATGTAGAGTTCATCGCTAAAGAAGTGGGCTTGCCTGTGGATAAAGTGAAAAATGTGATTAAAATTACCAAAGAGCCAATTAGCTTAGAAGCTCCTGTGGGCAATGATGATGACGGGAAGTTTGGAGATTTTGTCGAGGATAAAAACGCCGTTGGTCCAATGGATTTCATTTTAAAAGAGGATTTAAAAGCCCAAATTGATGATGTGTTAGAGCAACTCAATGATAGGGAAGTGAGAGTTATTAGAATGCGCTTTGGGTTGCTCCCAGATGAGAGCGACCGCACGCTTGAAGAGATTGGCAATGAGCTTGGTGTAACGCGAGAGCGCGTGCGACAAATAGAATCGAGTGCGATTAAAAAGTTAAAACACCCAAAAGTCGGGCGCAAACTCAAAAATTATATGGAAGAATAAGTGAGATTTGGCACAAATGTAGTGTTAAATACCCAAGATTCCATAGAATCTGCCTAAATTCTCTCTGATTTTATGCAGATTTTGTATTTGTAATAAAAGTTACAAGACAAGGCATTTTTTTAGTGCGTATTTTTAGGATTTTTTTGCTAAAATACCTTTTTTATTTAAGTCTGCAACTTTAAAACAAAAGGCAAATACACAATGATGGATGTAAATAAGATTAGAGAAATCCTCCCACATCGCTATCCTATGCTATTGGTTGATAGGGTGGTGAGCCTTATCCCAAACGAAAGTATCGAAGCATATAAAAATGTAACAATTAACGAAGAGGTCTTTTTAGGGCACTTTCCACGACAGCCGATTTATCCGGGCGTTATGCAGATTGAGGGAATGGCGCAGGCTGGGGGATTACTCGCGTTTTGTAGTATGTTTGGTGATAATGTCGAGGAAGCAAAAACCAAAATTGTATATTTTATGACGATTGATAATGTAAAGTTTAGAATCCCCGTAGTGCCGGGCGATAAACTCGTATATAAACTCAGCGTGCTTAAGCACAGAGGGAGCATTTGGAGCTTGAGCGCACAAGCGTTTGTCGATGATAATGTCGTTTCTGAATGCGAGCTTAAAGCGATGATTGCAGATTCCACCGATTCAAAGAGTTAGTATGCAAGAAGCACTTATTTCCCCAAATGCCATTATAGAATCTGGAGCAAAGATTGGCAAAAATGTCAAAATTGGGCATTTTTGTGTTATTGGCAAAAATGTCAAAATTGGAGATAATTGCCAAATCGCTAATAATGTTACCATTAGCGGACATACAAAGATTGGCAACAACAATAAAATTTACTCAAATGCCTGCATTGGCACACATCCTCAAGACTTAAAATATGCTAATGAGCCCACAGAGCTTGTCATTGGTGATGATAACATTATCCGTGAATGCGTTACGATGAATACAGGCACGATTGGTGGCAGTGGAGTTACACGCGTAGGAAATAAGAATCTTTTTATGGCGTATGCGCATATCGCGCACGATTGTCAAGTGGGTGATGAGTGTATATTTGCTAATGTGGCGACTTTAGGCGGGCATGTTAAGGTGGGGAATTATGTAAATATGGGTGGACTTACAGCCGCACATCAGTTTGTCCAAATTGGTGATGGTTGTATGCTCGCAGGCGGGTCTATCTTGGTGCAAGATTTGCCACCATATTCTATGGCGCACGGCTCGCACGCCTACATTCGTGGGTTAAACAAACACCGAATGCGCAAGATTTTTAACTCCAAAGAAATTGATGAGATTTCCGCGCTTTATAAGCGGTTGTATTCTCGCACCGCGCCGTTAAAAGAGCTTGTAAAAAAAGAGCTAGATTCTAAAGAAATCACACAAACAATGCGATATATTTGCGAATTTATTTTGGGTGCGACTCGCGGGATTCCATTTAGGGGTGGCAATAATCATAGTGAAGGAAATGAGTAATGGAGAGATATTGTAATTTTTGTGGCAAGCCAGAAACACCAAGTAATCGTATCATTACGGGCAATGTAGGAGTTTCTAAAAATGTGTATATTTGTGAGAATTGTGTGCGTGCTGTGGAAATTGCGCTCAATCGAGCTCCGTTGGAAAGCATTGAGAGCGAGGGTAAGGCACAATCGCCATTTGATTTGCCAACGCCAAAAGAGCTTAAGGCAAAACTTGATGAGTATGTCATCGGACAAAATGATGCAAAAAAGGTTTTTAGCGTGGCGGTGTATAATCACTACAAGCGCATTAGCCACCAAGATGTGGAGCAAATAAGGAATCCACAGGAAAATGAGCTAGCTCGCGGATTAGAAGAAGTTGAGATTGCGAAGTCTAATATCTTGCTTATTGGTCCCACAGGGAGTGGGAAAACACTTATGGCGCAAACTTTGGCGCGATTTTTAAATGTGCCAATCGCAATTTGTGATGCGACAAGCCTCACAGAAGCTGGTTATGTGGGCGAAGATGTGGAAAATATTTTAACGCGTTTGTATCAAGCTGCCGATGGTGATGTGAAGTTAGCCGAGCGCGGTATCGTGTTTATCGATGAGATTGATAAGATTTCACGCCTTAGTGAAAACCGCTCTATCACGCGTGATGTGAGTGGTGAGGGCGTGCAGCAAGCATTGCTAAAAATTATTGAGGGAAGTTTGGTTAATATCCCACCAAAAGGCGGGAGAAAGCACCCAAATCAAGAATTTATCCAAATTGACACGAGCCATATTCTCTTTATTTGTGGCGGAGCGTTTGATGGTTTGGGTGAAATTATCAAACGCAGAGTGGGTGGCAATGTGCTTGGATTCAATGGTAAAAAGCGTGGTAAAAGCGATGAGAGCGAGCTACTCCATTTAGTCGAGCCAGATGATTTAGTGGGTTATGGGCTTATCCCTGAGCTCATTGGACGATTGCATATTATCACTACGCTAAGTCCTATTGATAAAGAAGCGATGATAGAGATTCTAACCAAGCCCAAAAACGCTCTTATAAAGCAGTATCAAAAACTTTTTGCAATGGACGGAGTGAAGTTGCATTTTGACTTGGGGGCGATTGAAGAGGTCGCAGAATTAGCCATCGCGCGTAAAATTGGTGCGCGTGGGTTGCGCTCAATTATTGAGGAGCACATCAATGATTTAATGTATGAATTACCAGAATTAAGAAACTGCGAGGTAAGCATTACTAAAGATTGCATACAAGGAAACAAAAAACCACTTATCATAAAGACAGCTACGGCAAAGACAACCATTGGTAAAAAGGCGCGTAGCTCGTAGCTAAGTGGTGATAAATCTAATACAAGGAGTTTAGAATGTTTGATAAGTTTGTAGGAGCACTTTCAAAGGATATTGCCATTGACTTGGGCACGGCAAATACGGTGGTTATTGTGAAAGGTGAGGGCATTGTAATCAATGAACCCTCCGTAGTCGCTGTGCAAACAGATAAAAGAGGCACAGACAGAATCCTCGCTGTGGGGCATGAGGCAAAAGAAGTCGCAGGCAAAACGCCAGATAGGATTAAAGCTGTGCGCCCAATGAAAGACGGCGTGATTGCGGATTTTGAGATGACAGAAAAGATGATTCGATTTTTTATTGAAAAGGCACATAAGCGAAAGTCTCTCGTGCGCCCAAGAGTTATGGTATGTGTGCCTTATGGCCTCACAGGTGTGGAGAAAAAGGCAGTAAGAGAATCTGCGCTTGGGGCTGGAGCTAGAGAGGTGTATTTGATTGAAGAGCCAATGGCGGCGGCTATTGGTGCTGGATTACAGACTGATGAAGCAAAAGGGAATCTCGTCATTGATATTGGCGGTGGGACGACAGAAATTGGCGTGGTGAGTTATAGTGGTCTTGTGGTGAGCAAAAGTATCAAAGTCGCGGGAGATAAGTTTGATATGGCTATCCAAGATTATGTGCGTAAAAAATATAATCTCCTTATTGGCGAGCGCACAGCAGAAGAGATTAAGCTAGAAATTGGTTCGGCTTCACCGCTTGAGAATCCACTCACCTACCAAGTTAATGGTCGTGATAATGTGAGCGGATTGCTTAACACTATTCCTTTGACTAGCGAGGATTGCAGAGAGGCGATGAAAGAGCAACTCAAAGAGATTGCTAATGCGCTAAAATCCGTGCTTGAGGAGACTCCGCCAGATTTATCAGGAGATATTGTAGAAAATGGAATCGTGCTTACAGGTGGCGGGGCACTTATACGCGGACTTGATAAATATCTTTCTGATATTGTTAAACTTCCTGTGTATGTCGCAGAAGAGCCACTACTGTGTGTGGCAAAAGGCACAGGCAGGGCTATGGAAGACCCACGACTTTTAGAAGAACTCGCTATCGAGTAAGATAAGAATCTTTAATGCGCTATAAGGCTTTAATTTTTGTTGTGATATTGCTTGCTACACTGCTTGTGGCGATAGAACTTGATAGGGGAATTGAGAGCAAGGTTTTGGGTGCGGGTGATGCGGTGCGTATGTTCTTTGTCCAAAAGATTCAAGGATTCAAAGATTGGAAAAGCAAGTATTTTGACCAAGCTGAGCAAATCGTTGCATTGCGCCAAAAGGTTGCAGATTATGAGAATCTTGCGTTGCAAAACCACGCCTTGACAAACGAAAATAAGCGATTAAACACTCTTTTTGATACACAACATTTAACCAACAATCCAATATTTCATCGTGCTTTTGTGAGTGCTTTTGTGCGTTTGGGTGAATATGAGCGTGTGTGGCTAATACTTGATTTGGCTACACAACAAAGTTTTGTGGGCGATGAGGAGAGAATCGTAGGGCTAATCCACAATAACACCGCGATTGGGATTGGGAAGTTTGAAAATGGGCGTTTAATGGGACTATTAAACGGAGAAAAAAATTGCAGTTATGGTGTGTTTATTGGTGAGGATAGAGCTTTGGGGATTTTAGAGGGCAAAAGTGATGATGGCGAGCACATAAGCGTGCATTATATCCAGCGGTGGAGAGACATTAAAATCGGCGATGAGGTTTATACAAATGGACTTGATGAGATTTTTTTGCCCAATGTGCCTGTGGGAAAGGTGATAAATATTTATGAGGATAGCGGATTTTTACGCGCTGATGTATTGCCTTATGCGAATATGAGTGATATGGATTATATTTGGGTTGTTGATATGAGAAATAGCGTAGATGAGAGCATTGATGAAAGCATAAGTGATGAAACAAACCAAATACAGGAGAATCAAGCACAAGATTCCAAACCAAATCAAGCAGAACAACAATAATATAACAAACTATATATCATAAAGAGAATGAAAAAGCATTCAAAAGAGCCATAGCCTTATAAACCATTTCCATTGTAATGCAAAGAAATGTTTATTTGGCATTAAGTGGTGGGCTTTGCAGGACTTGAACCTGCGACCAATCGGTTATGAGCCGAGTGCTCTAACCAGCTGAGCTAAAAGCCCACTTCGACCTGGCGAGGCTGAATTATACTGAAAAATCAATCTAAAGGCAAGAGCGTTTTCTAATATCGCCAATAAGACGAGAAAAGTTGTAAAACTTGTCCCGCCATAGCTTACCATCGGTAGCGGTATGCCAACCACAGGTGCTAATCCAACGACCATACAAATATTCACCCCAGCGTATAAGAAAAATAACACAGCAATATACGCGCTTACCACGCGCAAAAAGTAATCTTTCATCGCATTAAAGCAAATATTAAGCAAATATACAATGAGCATCATATACAAACCGATTAAGCCAAGTGCGCCAACCAACCCAAATCGCTCGACAAAATACGCAAAAATAAAATCTGTGCTCGCATAGGGCAAAAATTCTAATTGGGATTGCGTGGCAGATTCTTTATCTTTGCCCACCACACCACCTGAACCAATCGCAATGAGAGCTTGCTGGACTTGATAGGGATAATTTCCGCTTACAAAGTCATCAATACGCTTTTGATGATAGCTTTTTAATAACCCAGAGCTAAAGGCGATTGATGAGCCAATAGGCACAACCAAAAGTCCAATAATCCCAAGTGTAAGCCATACCTTTTTATTCACCCCTATTAAAAAAAGCACTCCAAACCCAGCGAGAAACACAATTAAAGCCGTGCCTAAATCAGGCTCAAGTAAAATAATAAAAAAAGGCACTAAGATAAGCAAGGAAATAATGCTAAAATCTTTCCACCCATAGCCATCTTCTGCTGGTGGATTCTTAGAGACATACCAAGCAATGATAAGCATTAGCGCGATTTTCATAAATTCGCTGGGCTGGATAGAAAAACTTGTGAATGGAATCTCAATCCAACGCCTAGCGTGATTTTTCTCCACTCCTATATATTTCACCAAAAGAAGCAACAATAGCAAGATTATATACACAACAACAAGAGAATAATTCAACTTGCGATAGGGGATAAAAAACAACGCAAATGCTATGCAAAAGCCAAACACAATATATTTGAGCTGTTTTGAAGCAAGATTCTCATCAAGCTCGCCAACCAAGTAAAAACTCACTAGCATTAACGCGCCCACAAGTATAATGACAAAGAAATCAAAATTTGCTACAATTTTGCGAAAATCCAAAATACCAACCTTAAAATAAAAAGTGAGAGAATGACTGCAATTATAACTAAAAACAGCAATTTCGTGCGCTTAGATTCTATAATAAGTGAAGTTTTGGGCATTTCTCGTGCAAAAAGTGTAAGCCTTATTAAATCAAACAAAGTCTATCTTAATGGGAATCTCGCACCAAAGCCAAGTCTCCAAGTCGCACAGGGAGATAAAATTGAGATTGATGAAGATATAAATTTAGAGCAAGATTTATCTCATTTAGACACAAACAGTTTAGATGAACTCATTGCAATAAAACCACAATTACAACAAATTGATATTGTGCATAAAGATAGCGATATACTCATCATTAACAAACCCCCAAATCTCGTCCTCCACCCCGCCCCCAACCTAAAAGAGCCGACTTTGCAAGATTGGCTTAAATGCAAGGCTAAAGATTTTGGTATCACTCTTAATGAAGATTCTCGTTATGGCATTGTCCATAGACTTGATAGAGAGACAAGCGGAGTGCTTAGCATTGCAAAAAATACTACCGCCTTTAACGCGCTCTCAAATCAGCTTAAATCTCGCCAAATGGGGAGAATCTACCTCGCCATTATTGAGCCACCGCTTAAAGAAGCACAAACGCTCGAGTGCTACTTAGGACGCAATCCAAAAAATCGCCTAAAAATTACCCAAATTGGTAAAGCTACACGACACATTATCCCACAAGAATGCTTTGAGTATGGCGATGGAGAATCTCCACACAAACAATCAAAGCAAGACCTACAAGGCGACTTAGCGCACAATCCTAGCGCAGATTCTAGGCATTTGCGCTATGCTAAAAGTGCATTTTTACCATTGCTTCATTCACGCTCTAATGCAATGCAGCTTATAGCGGTTAAACTTTTTACAGGCAGAACACATCAAATTCGCGCACAATTAGAGGGCTTGGGGCGACATATTGTGGGCGATAGTTTGTATGGATTCAAGCTTCACAGCAAGGCTGGCAGAGAATTTAGCACATTTTTAGCACAAAGCCCATTAGCGCGTAATCTCACACATAGAATCTTTTTGCACGCGTATGTGCTTTACTTGTGCCATCCAAATGATGAGTGTGGTAAAATATCGCTTTTTAGGGCGCAGATTTTGGCAGATATGGTAGAATTTTTGCAGACATTTTTTGATTTGGATGGTGTGAATGAAGCGTTGGACATCGAGCGTATTTTGCGTAATTTTAGGGCTTTTTAGTGGCTGTGCATTCATCGAGGGAGACAAAAAGTTAAGTTTAGATGAAACTCTCCCAGAACTTGGAAGAATCCAAGTATTAAGCGATGTGAATGCCGTTGGCTTTGAGTGGCAAGGATTAAGCCAAGAACCAAAAGCAAGCTCTATAAACCCCTCACTCATACCATCAATTAACACCATAATTGATGGATTTGTCGTGTATCGCGCTGATGCAAGCTCGCTTAATAATGCCCGCAAAAAATATAACAATACTAGCGCGGATTTTTTCCCCGCGGAGGCGTTTAAAAAAATCGCCACGATAAAAAATCCTTTCGCTACGCATTATTTTGATAGCGGGTTAAAGCCAAAAAGCGTGTATTATTATATGTTTGCGACACTTGGAGCAAACAGCACGGTTGGGAAGACTTCTCGAGTTATTAAGGTTGAGACTTCCTATGTCGATGCGGTCGAGGGGGTTTTTGGATTCTCAACCACACCAAAGAGCAATAAACTCATCATCACTCCTCACCCAAATCCCAGCGTGAAGTCTTACATTATCCAGCGCAAAAATAACCAAAACACTTTTTCTAAAGTTGCTGAATTAAAGCACCGCTTTGATATTGAGTTTTTTGATGAGAATCTCCAAGATAGCAAAACTTATGAATACAGAGTGCTGGCAAAAGACTTTTTAGGCAATGTCTCTGAGCCTAGTGAAATCATTTCGGTGCGCACGCTAGACCTAATCCGCAGTGTCGATGGAGCGCAAGCAAGCAAGGGTCTGCCATTCAAAGTAGAGCTTAAATGGGAGGAACACCCAGACGCAATAGGATATAGAATCTATGTAAGCGATGAGCCAAAAGGCAGATACACATTTCTTGCAGCAAGCAAACAAGCAAAATATACGCATAATGTCGAGGAGCACGGCAAGATACTCTATTATCAAATTGTTGGGATTGATGAGCATTCAATGGATGGCAAACGATTGGCAAGCCCCATTGAAGGCTCTACACTGCCTCCACCCCAGCCCCCTAAAATCACAGCTTCGTTTGTGGAGAATAATGCCATTATCATTGAGTGGGAAGAACCAGATGATGGGAGGGCGAGGAAATATGCTCTTTATCGTAAAGAAGGTAGGGCTGATGCAAATCGCTATGGGAATCTTAGAGATACAAAATTTATCGACAAAGAAACAAACATAGGCGTAGTATATACTTATAGCGTAGTGAGTGTCGATGAATTTGGCATACAATCTGCCCAAAGTCAATCTGTAAGCCTCTCACGCTAAGTGATTTATGATGAAAATCTTTTATCCTTAGGTGAGCTATGCCACATTTTTTCACCCAAACTTTGCAAAATTTCTCACTGCCTTTGCGCAAAAGAGAGTTTGAGTTTGTGGGGGAGTTTTGTCATTGTGCGTATCCTCATAGGCGGGTAATGTTGGTTTGTCATAGAGAATCCACGCGTTTTAAGGAATTTTTGCTTAGTATAAATGCTGGGCAAAAAGTGCTCTATAAATGCCTCAAATCCACCAAACCAAGCCCTATTGGAATCGCCAAAGATGCGCTTGGCATTTTAATGGAGCATTCAAACCAAGTCCTTTCACACAACCTTTCGCCTAATTCACATCGACAAAAAGTAAGTTCGCCATTTTTACTCTTAAAAGATGAAATACCAACCTTTATCACACAAAAACTTCACAGCACTAAGCCACTCCAAATTGAGATTGGCTTTGGCTCTGGGCGACATTTACTTCACCTTGCCAAGTCAAATCCAGATGTGCTTTTTTTGGGAGTGGAGATTCACACGCCCTCGCTTCAGCAAGTGTTGCGTCATATTGAGCTTTTAGAGTTGGAGAATCTTTATGTAACAAACCTCGATGCAAGACTACTTATAGAGCTTTTGCCACACAAATGTGTGAGTGTGCTTTATATTCACTTCCCCGTGCCGTGGCTTAAAAAGCCTCATAGACGCGTGATTAGCAAGGAGTTTTTAGGGCAAATTGCGTGCGTGCTTAAACCTACACAATTTCCGCAAGATTTGGATACAAAGAGCACAAATAGCGGAGGATTCTTGCATTTACGCACTGATGAAGAGCAATATGCAAACTTCACATACGATATAGCGCAAAGTTTGGGGTTTATCTCACGCTTTAGTGTTGATGAAAATGCGTTAGTGGTAAGCAAATATGAAGCAAGGTGGCGTGCAAAACAAAAGAGAATCTATGATTTATTTCTCACTATTGACAAAAATAGGCAAAATTTGTGTTGCAAAAATAAAATTTTGTGGCAAAATACAACATTTATTTTTCCTAAAATGAATGAGACTATCAGGCGAAATGTGGAGGATTTGATAGCTTTTTTTGCCAGCCCTGCGTCTATTGGCGCGAATATTGAGCAAGGAGGCTTACAAGGGGCGATACAAAAGGAGGATTATTTTTTACACATTAGTGCGGTGTATAGAGGCGTGGATTGCGTTAAGGGTTCTTTTTTGTTGGAGGTGAGTTTGGGAGATTTTGGCAGGGTGCAAAATGCGTTTGTGTTACTTGATATACAGAATGCAAAAGTGCGATATGTCAATCCCCCGCTCCCTACCATAGCGACATTAAAAACCCACGACCTTTTAGTTAGCATTTTGGAATCTAAACCAATTTAAGGATGTGTTGGTATGAATGCGGTTACTTCAAATACTATCATTGAGGCAAGAAATCTCTATCTAGCCTACAATAACAAAGAGGACATTATCAAAGATGCAAATTTTAGCATTCAAAGGCGCGAATTCGTGTTTATCACAGGACCAAGTGGGAGTGGGAAAAGCACGATTTTAAACTCACTTTTTGGATACTTGCCTATCAAAAGTGGCAATTTGGAAGTGCGTGGGATAAATATGGCGCGCCCATCAAAGGCACAGATTAACTTTTTACGCCAACATATTGGAATCGTGTTCCAAGATTACAAACTCATTAAAGAGTGGAATATAGAGCGTAATATTGAATTACCAATGATGATTAGCGGGTATAAAGAGCAGATTCGCAAAGACCAAGTGCAAAAACTTCTTACTCACATTAAACTCCCCCATAAATTTAATAAATATCCCTTAGAGCTAAGTGGTGGAGAGCAACAGCGTGTGGCTATGGCTCGCGCTCTCTCAAGCAACCCCGAGATTATCCTAGCCGATGAGCCAACGGGCAACCTTGATGATTATTCTAGTGATTTGATATGGAATCTTTTGCGTGGGGTTAATGAACAGCTTGGCATTACTGTGATTGTGGTTACTCACCGCCTACCGCAAAGTTTTAATGCGAACTTTAGACACATTAGGATTGAGGAGGGAATGGTGTATGACTTCGATTAGAAATCACTTGGCATTGATTATTCCGCTAATTGCGTTACTTTTTGGCATTGAGAGCATAATGCTTGTCAATCGTGCTATTTCAACGCACGAAATGCAGCTTGCGCAAAATTATCAAATAATTATTGCTTCTAAAGAAACGCTTGATTTAAGTAAGATTCAAACCTTTGTGCGCGAAGCGGTGGAACTCAAATCTATTTCTCCAGCATATATTATCAATGAGCTAAAAACTGAGCTTCCCAAAGATGCCATAGAAACATTGCAAAAAGAGTTGCCATTTTTTTATTCTTTGCGCTTAGATTCTTATCCTAGCGATGAGAGGATTGATAAAATTAGCTCTACGCTAAGTCGTTTAGGAAGTGTAACTCGCGTGGAATCTTTTAAGAAAACGCATTCTCAAGTCTATAAACTTTTGTTGATTATTAAAGGTTCGGTGATTATTTTTTCGGTGCTTAGTGCGATTTTAAGCTGTCTTTTAATGGTAAAACAAATCGAAGTGTGGAAACTAGAGCATAGTGAGCGAATGCAGATTATGAGCTTTTTAGGTGCGCCATCTTGGATGCGTAATAATATTTTATTAAAACTTGCTGTGATAGATTCTATCATCGCCACCGTAGCGATAGTTTCTGCGCTTGTGTATTTTAAAACCACTCCATTAGCAGGCGATGTGGCTATCGCCCTAGAAGTGGATTTAGATATTATTAAGACGGCGAGTGATTGTGTGATTTTATTTTTCTCATCAGTTATTATTTCGCTAGTTTCGGTGTTTTTTGTCATTATCAAACAAAAAGATTTTTAAGCTTGAATAATGCGTATATTAGGAATCTTACTCGCCTTTGTGGGATTGACATTTGGCGCACCAGATGTGCAAAGGGACATTTCACAAAACACTAAAAAGCTCGAAGAAACTATCAAGGCACAAAGCAAGATTAGCCAAAAACTTGATAAATTAGGCAGGGCGATTAACCAAAAAAACCAAGAAATTATTAACCTTGATGCGCAGATTGAGAATCTCCAAAAAGGCATAGAGCAAAACAAAAGCAAATATTCCCTCCAAGAAAAATCACTCAAAGACAATCAAACGCGCCAAAATGAACTTATAGAAAAATCTAAAAAATTACAAAGCGAAGTTATCTCGCTAGTGAGCAAAAGCCTTGCTTTTTATGCCCTAAGTAATGAAATAGATTCTAAAGAAGATGTGCTCTCCCAAGAAGTATTAAATATCTTGCTTAAGGATAGCAAAAAGCGTATAAAAACACTCAAAGAAAATCAAGAAAAACTTAATAACGAAATAAACAATGTGTCTAAAAATATTTCCACCCTAAAAGATTCTATCCAAGCTCAAAGTGTCAAAAAACTTTCCCTAGAGGAAACAAAAGCAAAGCAAGAGCAAATCATAGCTTCTATGAAAAAGGAATTAAACGCTTATAATGCCGAGCTCCAAGCCATTAACAACGAACGAAAGAATCTTGATTCAATTTTAAGTAATTTGAAAATTATCCAAGCCCAAAATGAAAAAAATATCCAAAAACAAGTCCAAAAAGATGAGCAAGCTCAAGCAAACTTACCAAATCCCAAGCGCACAATTCAACCAAGTAAAGATGTGCGCATTGCTTCAAGTGCGTATAAAGACATCAAAACTGCTGTGTATAAGGGGAGCAAAACTATACCGCCATTAGAGCCAAAGACTTTTAGCATTGACCAAAAATTTGGACCCACTTTTGACCCTGTGTATAAAATGAAGTTTTTTTATGAAAATATAATCCTCGTGCCAAAGAATAAAAATGCTAGTGTCAAAAGCGTGCTTGATGGCAAGGTCGTTTTTGCCAAAGAGAATCCTGTGATTAAAAAAGTGGTGATTATTGAGCATAGCAATTCGCTTTATACCGTGTATGCCCACCTTGATAAAATTAGCAATGGCGTGAAAAATGGTGTGTATGTGAAAAAAGGTTTTGTCATTGGTAATGTAAATGAAAAGCTAAGCTTTGAGGTTACACAAAAAGATAAACATATCGACCCACTTCAACTTATCAAAATCAATTAACCCCTTACAACACGATTGTATGAAATAGTTAAATATTTTATTACTTAAAAGTATTCAAAAAAAAAAACCCTTAGCCGATATTGCACGCATAAAAGCAAGAAGCTTAATGGATTATATGAAATCTACAACATACACATTTCAAGGAGGAATGGCGAGTGGATATGAGGATTGAGAATACAAATTCGGCGCAAGCCGTCCAAAACAAAATTGTTGATATGGTTGAATCTGTCGCAGCGAAACAATCAAACCACGCACAACAGCAGCAACTCGAACAAGAATACACTAAGGAGCAAAAAAAACAGCTTGAAGCAGAGCTCCGAGTCCTTAGTCAAAAACTCAATGAAGAGATGAGACAGCTTGGCACAAGCATTAGCTTTTCTTATAATGATGTTTTGGAGGGACTAACAGTTACGGTAAAAGAGTTTGGCAGTGGGCGTGTGATACGCGAGATTCCAAGCAGAGAGGCTATTGAGCTTATGCACAAGATGCGTGAGGTAGTTGGCATAATTTTTGATAAGCAAGCGTAGATTCTTATACCACAGCCTTGTTTTGTCGGATTTAGTGGGTGAGAATGAAAATTTACACATAAAGGCAGATTATGGCATTAGGAAGAATGAGCTCTTTGGGCGTTGGAAGCAATGTCTTAAATTATGATATGATTGATAAATTGCGTAAAGCAGATGAGGGCTCTTACATTGCCCCCATTGATAGAAATTTAGAAAAAAATGTGCAAAAGCAAACCGAGCTTGTCGAGCTCACAAATTTAGTGCGTGATGTGAAGTCAAACACAAGGGTGCTTAGCGATTATTCTACTTATTTAGGTCGTTCTCACGAGGTCATAGGCAATGAAGTGAAAGCTATCATTAGCGATGGTGTGCCTATCCAAGATATTCGGTTAGATATTGATTCTATTGCGCAAAACGATGTGAATGAAGTTGGCTCGAAATTTTCTCAACGCGATTCTGTATTTAGCCAAAAAGATTCTACTTTGCGTTTTTTTACAAAGGGAAAGTTTTATGAGATTGATATAAAGGCTGGGACGAACTTAGAGGAGGTCGCACAGCTTATTACTGATGAGACAAAAGGCGAGGTAATAGGCTCGATAATGAAAACAGGCGGGCAGCACCCCTACCAACTAATGATAAACTCCAAAGATACAGGGGAAGAAAATAGAATCTATTTTGGTGAAACCCTTAGTGGTGGGACGATAAAAGCAGGTGAGATTGATATTAAAGATGATGATTTTACCATTACTCTAGCGGATAAAAACGGCGGAGAAAAAACACTCCAAATCAAACTAAAAACCTCCCAAAGTGCTAAGACAAATGAAAATGTGGAGAGCTTGCGAGATGCGATTAAAGAGGCGATAAGCGAAGATTCTGACTTTGAGGGCTTGCTTGATTCTGAGATTAACATTGGTATTGGAAGCAACGATTCGTTAGTGATTAACGATTTGCGAGGTTATGAAGTCAAAGTAGGTGGCGATAGTGCTAGAATGCTTGGTTTTAAAGAAACAAGCAGTCAAAACGACAAAGATGAGCGCAAGAAAAAAGATTTGGTTTATGGAGAGCCCGTGCAGGAGGGATATATAGATGGCATAATAAGAATTGGTTCAGTGCCACTTGACTTAGCCAAACTCACACAAAGAGGTAACTCATCGTATAAAAATGCCAAAATTATCGCCCGCGCTATTGATAACATCGCTGGAATCCACTCTTATGCCACAAAAGATGGAAGAATTGTCATAAACTCTGATACGGGTGAGGTTACCATTGTCCCAGATGATGATGGCGGAAAGAGTGAAGATGCACTAAAAAGAATCGGCTTGGAGCGAGGCTCGGCTATGGATTATACAAAGGCACAAAACGATTTATTCAAAATTAGAAATATTCAAACCGCTCAAGATGCGGAGTTTAGTTACAATGGCATAAAAATGCGCCGTGCTTCTAATCAAATCGATGATATTGCCACAGGTGTGAATATTGAGCTCCTTGCCTCCACTCAAGAGGGCAAGCCAGCGATGATACACATTGGGCGTAATGACGAGGAAATCATCGAAAATATCACAGGCTTTGTGGAAAACTACAACAAACTCAGCACCAAACTTGATGAAGTAACCCGCTATGATGAGGATACTAAAATCGCAGGCATCTTTAATGGTGATAGCGATATACGCGCTATTCGCCCAGCACTCAATAAGATTCTCTCTTTTAATAGAGGCGGGATTGATGGGCAAACGCTCGTAAAATATGGAATCACTATCAACGAACACGGATTGATGAGCCTTGATTCTGGAAAGTTGCGAAGTGCTATCAACGAAGACCCGCAAGCCGCTCAAGAGTTTTTTCAAGGCAAGATAGTTACAAGAGAGTTTAGAGATGTTGAAATTGACGGTGTATTTAAAATGCTCGATAAAGAACTTTCCCTTTTTGTCGATAATGGTAAGTCAAGGTTGAAGTTGCTTGAGGAGAGTCTCACAACAGAGGATAAGAAGCTAAAAGACGATAAGCGCAGAGCAACAGAAATGTTAGATTCTCGCTATGATTTGATGGCACAGCGATTTGCTAATTATGATAGCCAAATCGCAAAAGCAAACAATTCATTTAATGCCGTGCAGATGATGATAGACCAATCGATTGCGAATAAAAAACCATAAGTTAGGAGGATAAATGAAAAACAATAATGCCTATGAGCTCTACCAAGCCAACTCGACAATGGTAGAATCACCAATTAAATTGGTGGAAATGCTTTATGAAGGAATCTTGCGTTTTTGTGCGCAGGCGAAGCGGTATATGGAGGCTGGGGATATTGAAAAAAAGGTGTATTTTATTAACCGCACGACAGATATTTTCACAGAGTTACTAAATACGCTTGATTACGAGCGTGGTGGAGATGTAGCGACTTATCTTACAGGATTGTATATGCACCAAATTAAGCTTCTTACGCAAGCTAATGTTACCAATGACACACAAAAAATAGATATTGTTATAAATGTGGCTAAAGGACTTTTAGAAGCGTGGCGAGAAGTCAATGCTGATGAGCTAATGCAATATGAGAGCTAGGAATGAGAGAATCTAAAGAGATTAACCAAGAGCAACAATCTCACGCTCAAGCTGAGATTATGGTGCGAGCGTGGTTAGATTCCCTAAAGATTGCTCTTATGAATAATGACGAAAATAAAGCCTTCGCACTCACACAAAACCTTCCAAACCTATTAAACCAAGCAAGTTTGGAATCAAAACTCCAAGCAAAAGAACTCATCTCTCAAACTATCGAGTTGCTTCAACTCCACAAAAATCACACAAGACTATCAATGGAGCAAATTAGGGCGGCAAAAAATTTTTTCTCTTAAATCTTTTATTGCCAAACAATCACCAAGATGCCTTTCGATAATCTTGTGCTACAATGTGGGTTTAGATTCCCATTTTAAAGGATAAGAGTGCAAGTCCGTGTGTATTTTGAGGATACAGATTGTGGGCAAATCGTGTATCATACTAATTATATAAAATATTGTGAGCGTGCTAGAAGCGAGTTGTTTTTTAGCAATGGATTTAAGCCTTATGTAGATGATTGCGGGTTTGTGGTGAGTAGCATTGAGGCGAAGTTCCATACCACAGCAAGGCTTGGCGATGTGTTAGAAGTGCGCACAAATATTATCCAAATTAAGCACAGCTCGCTTATTGCTCACCAAGAGATTTATAGAATCTATGATGGATTAAACCAAAAAGATGATGAGCGTTTAATCTTTAGTATGGATTGCCTGCTTGCTTTTGTGGATATAAGCAAGCAAAAAATTGTAAAGATTCCGCCACAGATGCGTGAAGTCTTACAAAAGACACTTGGTGGTGATAATGCCTAAGAATGCTCCACAACCCACAAACAACCCACAAGACAACTCCTTGCCCCCATTTAAGCAAGAGCTAGACATAACGCCACTTATTTCTTATCCCACGCGCTGGGAGTATATCATTATTGGTAAAGATGAGAATCACATCAAATCCGCGCTCGATGAGATTCTCCTAAATAAAGAATATGAAATCACCGCTCATAAAGTCTCTGCAAAGGGGAATTTTACTAGCATTCATATTGCCTTAGAAGTTGCCTCTAAGGAGGAACGCGATGAAATTTTTCACACTTTAAAAAGCCATAGTGCCGTGAATATGGTGATTTAATGCGTTTTGGTAAAATTGCTTACCTCAATCTTTTGCCTTTTGATAGCTTTATTAAGTCCTATCCATTGCCCTCACAAGTCAAAGCATTTATCACGCTTAAAAAATCTTATCCCGCCAAACTTAACAACGACTTTTTCTTTAAGCGCATTGATGCGGGCTTTATCTCTTCAATCGCAGGAATGAAAAGCCATTATAAAAAATGTGTCGCCCCAAGTGGAATCATCGCCAAAGGAGCGGTATGGAGCGTGATAGTAAAGCACGGAGAGGGATTTGATTATCAATCAAGCACTTCAAACGCGCTTAGTCAAGTGCTTGATTTGCAAGGAGAGGTGCTTATCGGCGACCGCGCTTTAGCGTATAAAAAATCTGGCGGAGAATATATCGATATGGGTGAAGTGTGGTGGGAGAGAGAACGCCTGCCTTTCGTGTTTGGGCGATTGTGCTTTAGTAAGCATAAAGAGTTGCTTTTACGCATAAGCAAGGCGTATAACGCCAAAACGCGCTCAAAGCGCAAAAAAATCCCCCGCTATCAACTCCTAAACGCACAAAGCACAAGTGGGATAGAATCTGCTTATATTTTAGAGTATTTAGAGCATATCTTTTATGAGATTGGGGCGAAAGAGCGCGCAGGATTAGAGCGATTTTATCGCTTCGTGCGCTTAAAGCGATTGTTTTTGAAAAGAAGTTTTAGAATCTAAACACTCAAGTATTTTGAGAGCATTTTGGTATTCCTCTTTAGTGTTGCAGTTTATGCTAAGGAGTTCATCTCGCACATTGATATGGGTGGAGTTGAGTGTGTGTATGAGCGAGGCGATTTTAAACTCGCCTTTTTGCAATGCTTTCTCTATCGCTTCAACCGTGTTTTTGCACCAAATGCTTAGTAAAAAATGCTCTTTGCTCTCTTGGTGGGAGAGAATCTGTGAAATGTAGGCAACTTGTGCGTTTTTTTCTTCTAAATGTGTAAAAAGCTCCGCAAAATATCGCCCATTTAAAAATGGGCTATCCACACTCATAAAAGCAATAAATGGAGAGTCTAGCACTTCAAATGCCCTTTTAATGCCAAAGAGCGGTGAAAACAGCGATGTATTTGTCTTGTCGATGGGCGTGCTTGATTCTGCGATGATGTTTTGTTTGGGTATGTTTGTCGCTCCATTATCCCATTTCACACACACAAATACTTCGCTAAAATATCTTTGCATTGATTGAAAGCAAAATTGCACCAACAAACCATTGCCAAATGGCAAAGTTGCTTTATCTTGCCCCATTCTTTTACTTCTCCCACCACACAAAATCACACAGGGGAATCCAAGCGCATTAGTGCTTTGCAATCCACGCCTTACTTTAGCGTCATTTGTGCTCTTTGGTGGCATTTTTTATCCTTTTAGTCGATATTGTGTTTTTTATTGTATTATTGCATTATATCTCAACAATAAAGGTTTTGTATGCTTGTGGATTCTTTTGGACGCAAGATTGATTACTTGCGTATCTCGCTTACCAAGCAGTGTAACTTTCGTTGCGCATATTGTATGCCAAATACTCCTGATGACTTTTTTGACACGAATGCCCTGCCTTTGCCAAAACTTTTAGAATTTTTAAAAATTGCTATGGATAATGGAATCCAAAAAATCCGCATAACAGGCGGAGAGCCACTTTTGCGTGAAGATATTGCGGAGTTTATCGCAGGCATTTATGCGCATAATCCAAGTATGGAAATCGCAATGACAAGCAATGCTTTCTATCTCCAAAAATATGCCAAAGCTCTTAAAGAAGCGGGATTAAAGCGCATTAACATATCCTTAGATTCTCTAAAACCAGAACGCATAAAGCAAATCTCAAAACGCGATGCCTTACCACAAATCTTAGCAGGGATAGAATCTGCCCTGCAAAATGGGCTAAAAATCAAGCTCAATATGGTCGCCTTAGAAATAAACAAAGATGAAATCCTTGATATGCTCGAGTTTGGCAAAGAGCGCGATATTTTAGTGCGCTATATCGAATTTATGGAGAATATCCACGCTAAGCAAAATCTCACATCACTTTCACGCGAGGACATTGTAAGCATTATTAGCACGCGCTATGCTGTGCGTGAAGTAAAAAAGGAGTGCTTTGGTCCTGCAAGGCTTTATGAGATTAGCGAGGGAGCGAATGTAACTAAGCCCTATGCTTTTGGCATTATCGCGCCACACGAAGATGATTTTTGTGAAAGTTGTAATAGAATTCGCCTCACAAGCGATGGAATCTTGTGCCCTTGTTTATTTTATCAAGATGCTGTGAGCGTGAGAGAAGCGATTTTGGCAGGAGATAGAGAGCAAATGGAGGAGTTATTAAAACTTGGCGTGCAAAATAAGCCACAAAAAAATCAATGGAGTGCCAATGAAGTTTCCACGCGTGCCTTTTATCACACAGGCGGATAAGAGATTTGGGAGTGCTATGAAGCGATTAGGAGTAAATATCGACCATATTGCTACTCTAAGAGAAGCGCGCGCCATAAATGACCCAAATCCCCTGCAAGCAATCTTTATCGCTCACACCGCAGGTGCGCACCAAATCACACTCCACTTGCGTGAAGATAGGCGACATATCCACGATAGCGATGTGTTGCAGATTATCCAAGCCTCGCCACTACCTATAAATGTCGAATGCTCGATGAATGCACAAATTATCGAGTTTTTGTGCGAGCTTAGACCACAGCGCATTACTCTTGTGCCTGAGAATCGCGCTGAGGTAACCACAGAGGGCGGATTAGAGTTGCTTCATAACGCTAAGCACATACAATCTCTTATGCGCACTTTTGAGAATCTAGGCGTAAAAACTACGCTTTTTATCAACCCAGATATAAAAACTATTGCGCTTGCAAAGGAGTTAGGAGCGAGTGGCGTGGAGCTTCACACAGGCAGATACGCTAATTTATGGTTAATGGCAAATACCAATCTTTCGCGCACACAGCATAGTATTAAGGAGTTTGAACTCCACCAAGATATGCTTGTCAATGAGTTAGCATTAGAGGTTGAGGCACTTACAAAGAGCGCGAAAAAGGCGCAAAAATTAGGATTAGATTGTTTTGCTGGACACGGATTGCATTATCACAATCTCACGCCAATCCTTGCAATCCCTGAGATTACTGAGCTTAATATCGGGCACGCTATTATCGCGCGTGCAGTGTTTGTGGGACTACAAAACGCCATAGAGCAAATGCTTAGTGCAATGGCACAAGACTGCTAAAATATGACACACAACAAACCAAGCATAGCCATTAGCATAGGCGATATAAATGGTGTTGGTTTAGAGATTCTCTTGCGAGAACATAGCTTTGTGTGCGAACTTTGTCAGCCGATATATTGCGTGCATAGTGAGATTCTTAGCCAAGCAAGCAAACTTTTAGGAATCCAAGTGCCAATACAAAAACACTGCATAAACCCCCCAAAGAATTGGAACTCCCAGTTGCCTGATATTCGCATCGCCTGCATTGATGAGGGCAGTGGGCGATATAGTTTTGAGAGCTTTATGCACGCGTGTGATTTGGTAGATTCTAACCAAGCCCAAGCACTTGTAACATTGCCAATCCATAAAGAATCGTGGCACAAAGCGGGCGTGAGGTTTATCGGTCATACGCACGCCTTAAGAGAGCGGTATAAAGCAGAGGCGATTATGATGCTTGGTTGTGAGGAAATGTTTGTGGCATTATTCACAGAGCATATTGCACTTCGTGCTGTGAGTGAGCGTATCAAGGAAAAGTCATTATGCGATTTTTTGCTCTCTTTTGCGCGGTGTGTGCGATTAGATGAGCCTTGCGCGGTGCTTTCGCTTAATCCACATTGTGGTGATGGCGGGCTTATGGGGAGCGAAGAGGAGGACATTAACAATGCTATAATCAAAGCAAATACGGCACTCCAAAAGCGTGTATTTTTTGGACCTTGCGCGTCAGATTCTCTCTTTGCTCCGCATAATCGTGCAAGATTCCGCTATTTTGTAAGTATGTATCACGATGTGGGATTGAGCGTGCTTAAGGCATTGTATTTCGAGCAAAGTATCAATGTCAGTTTAAACCTCCCAATTATCCGCACCTCAGTAGACCACGGGGTGGCGTTTGATATTGCTTATAAAGGTATTGCAAGCACGCAGAGCTATAAAAATGCCCTGCTTTATGCACTCAAAGCCATAGAAAAACAAGGAGTTATTTGATTTTTGCCTTGCTAGAGGCACGATTAAGAATAAAAAGCAGCAATGCAACCCAAGCAAGGACAATAGGAATCACAATAAATGGAGGAATGTCAAATTGCTCTATGATATTTGCTACCACATTGCCCGCAAAATATGAAATGCCACCTACCAAGATAGCCCATAGAGCACACGCAAGCGTGTTGTAAAGCAAAAAGATTCTAAAATTATACCGACTAATGCCAATGCTAAGTGGCACGATAAAGCGCACAATATGGATATATTTGCTAAGGAAAATGGCTATCTTGCCATAACGGCGAATCCACACCTGACATAACGCAATTTGCCGTGAATAGGCAGAAAACATCGGGAGAATGTCCTTTTTATAATACCGTGCTAATACCGCACTAAGTGAGCTACCAAGCGTATTAGCACAAAAGGCAACCACAATGCACACACCTATATCCATTTTCCCAAAGGCACTCATTGTCGCTGCGGCGATAAGCCCCACATACCCGCCATACAAGCAGTATAAAAATAACAATAAGTAACCCCAAGATTCTAATCTAGCAATGACTTCTTCCAATTATAGTCCTTATACTAAGCAACCTTAGTAAGTAAAGCGCACAAATACATTAAAACTACTACCCCTGCGCCAAGTGTAATCACGCGAAGCCGTAGTATTATAGAATCCATACGATTTATATTTATGGTATATAAATCCTCCGCCAAAATCTAACTTCATATTATCCTGTTGCCACGCGCTATATTGGAGCATTAAAGAAATCTCTTGATAATCAATAAATGAAGCCATTGCTTGGAGTTTAAAATTCTTTATATCCACATCACCATAGAGATATGCGCTAAGGAGGTTGTTATAAAAATATGGCGCAAGCAACGCAGAATTTCCTATTCTCCCGAGCGTGTTGCCATAATAATGTGTAGTATCGCTAATACTCCAAATCCCACCTGTGCCCTCTCTACCAAAGACATAATGCGCACCAACGCCAATATGGAAATCTTCATAAAGAGTGATTCTCTCATCAGCCCACGCTAGCACGCTAAAATCCTGCCCGAGCGCATCGGGGACATCTCTTTGGTCGGTGTTGCCATATTGGGCTAATCCTTTTAGGTTTGTTTGGAATCTAACATTTTGTGAGCCAATCTCAAAACTTGCCACCGCTCCAGCTTGCCAAAGCAACGAAGCACCCGTATAAGTGAGAGCATTAGCAGAATCCCACACCGCTACGCTACCAAGATTTGAGCCAGATGGAAATTTTGTGTTAAGCAAGCCAAAAACATCAAATAAAATATTTTGGTTGCTAAATCGCACGCCACCTGTTATCACTTCACCGCCCACAGAGCTATTTTTAGAATCTGGGCTATAAGGCACAAGCAAACCAAGCGCACTTCCATATACCGCACCAATCTGCCCTCTTTTGTATCCTGTATTGAGATAGGAGTTCGCATACAACGCATATATATCAAAGCGATTGGTGATTGAATATGCTACCCCAAGTCCTTGCACATTGCCAGCTACCCAAGGTAGCGTTAAATAATCGCTATTAAATCGCCCAAGACTTGCTTCTATATGCGCCTTTTGAGAGCCATCATCTTCTCTAGCACCTTTTTTATATTTGACATACGCATCAGAAATATCCCCCACGCTTGCAGAACTTCGAGCATCTAGCGGGATATTCCACGCACCAATCGCACCAAGTCCTACACTAAATCCACTGCTTCCAAAACCAAATGTCGCACCGCTACGCGCACTTAGTGTGAAGTCGTTGCGTTGGTTATATCCTGCTGTGAGGTAACCAAAAGGGTTTATATCCACTTCCATTGCACTTAGCAATGCTGTGCTACTTAGGAGTAATCCTGTGAGTTTTTTCATTCTCTATCCTTTTTAGTATTAGTAAAAATGCGCGTGATTATACTTTATTTTTTACAAATTCTTGTATATTTTTTCTCACTCCATCGATTAAACGCGCCCTTGCCTTATCATAAGCCCACGCATAATGTGGCGTAATGATGAGTTTATGGGCAATCATTGGATTGAGTAAAGGGTGGTTTTTTGCCATTGGTTCGCTTTGAAGCACATCAGTTCCAAAATAAAAATTTTTAGATTCTAAAGCTGTGGCGACATCTCGCTCATTGACAATGCCACCTCGCCCCATATTTAGTAGTATTGCCCCATCTTTTAGTAAGCCCAAATTACCACTATGTAAAAGATTGTTAGTGTTTTCATTAAGGGGTGCGTGGATAGAGATAATATCACTTTCTTGCAAGAGGGAATCGAGACTTTTTTGTGTGAGGTTAGATTGCGTATTTTTCCCACTTGTGGAGTAATAGCTCACATTTGCACCAAAACTTTGAGCAATATCACTGACGCGCTTGCCAATATTACCTAAGCCAATAATCCCCCACTCCAAACCATCGAGCTCGATAATAGGCTCTTTAATATGCGTGAAAATCACACTTTTACTCCAACCACCACTTTTGCAATATTCATCAAAATAGCGCAGATTCCCTAAAAAATTAAGAGCTATCATTAGCGTGTGTTGCGCTACGGCATTAGTGCTATAACCAGCGACATTTTTCACTGCTATACCTTTTTGCTTAGCGTAGTCTAAATCCACATTATTCATTCCTGTGGCCGTGATACAAATAAGCTCCAAGTTTGGCAACTGCGAGAGAATTTCGCTATTTAAAACCACTTTATTGGTTAAAATGATATGCGCGTCTTTACTCCGCTCAAACACTTCATTTGGCGCAGTAGTGGGGTATGTCTTAAAATTCCCAAATTCCTTAAAAACACTCAAATCACACTCACCCAAACTTAGCGCGTCTAAAAAAACAATATTTTTCATTTTCTGCCTACCTTTTGTTAATTTGCTTTTGTATAAGAGTATAATAAATTTTCTAAAACTAACAAATAATTCTCAAAGGATTTTTATGCCAAGTGTTTCTAGTTTGAGAGGGTATAGCAAAATCGTCCATACACTTTTAGAATCTATTCCCTACATACGCGAGTTTCGTGGGAGTGTGATGGTGATTAAATACGGCGGTGCAGCCCAAATCACACCGAGCTTAAAGGAGAGTTTCGCACTTGATTTAGTGTTGCTTTATATGGTTGGCATTAGACCTGTGGTGATTCACGGCGGTGGCAAACGCATTGATGAAATGCTCCAAAAATTGGGGATAGAGAGTCATTTTGTCGATGGCTATCGTGTAACAAACAAAGAATGTATGAGTGTAGTGGAAATGGTGCTAAGTGGGGAAATCAACAAAGAAATTACAGCATTTTTAAATCATCACGGCGCAAAGGCGGTGGGCTTAAGCGGTAAAGATGCGATGATGCTCCAAGCCAAGCCAAAAGACAATGGCGCGTTTGGCTACACAGGAGAAATCACAAAGGTAAGCACGGAATTACTTGATAAAATTCTTCGTGATGATTTTATCCCTGTTATTGCTCCTGTGGCGTGTGGGCAAGATAGTTTGGGATTAAACATTAACGCAGATATTGCTACTTGTGAAATTGCCAAAGCCCTAAAAGCACAAAAAGTCATTTTTCTTACCGATACGGCTGGCGTGCTTGATTGCAACCAATCTCTCATAAGCTCGCTTAATCCCACAAAAATCGCCGAACTAAAAAATAATGGTGTAATATCTGGCGGAATGATACCAAAGCTAGAGGCGTGCGTGGGTTGCGTGCAAAATGGTGTGCAAAAAGCTCATATCATTGATGGGAGAGTGGAGCATTCGTTGCTTTTGGAGCTTTTTACCGCTCAAGGTATCGGCACACAAATCCTCCCACAATGAAAGCAAAGGCAAGGAGATGACGATTGTTATCCATCGTGCAAATAGAGTAGGTGATAATGTCGTAGCGATTAGGGCATTTTACGCGCTTAAATGTCTCTTTCCACAATCGCGTTTAGTCGTTGCGACAAATGGCATTGGA
Source organism: Helicobacter sp. 23-1046 (assembly GCF_053654635.1). Lineage (NCBI taxonomy): Bacteria > Pseudomonadati > Campylobacterota > Epsilonproteobacteria > Campylobacterales > Helicobacteraceae > Helicobacter > Helicobacter sp. 23-1046. The sequence goes on from NZ_JBSIUS010000002.1 coordinate 219,807, forward strand.
GAGAATCTTTACGCACACTTGCCATTTATAGACACCTTGCTAAACTTAGATTCTAATCCAAATGCACTTAGCACGATAGATTGTATTGATTATTTTATCATTACGCATCGCACTAGCGTAAATATCGCCTTTGCAAAAGCCACCAATGCGTGCAAAATAATCGTTCAAGCACATTTGCATTGTCTGTTTTCTCCGCGCTTTATAATAGATTTTAATTTTTTCACTAACCTCCGCACTGAAAGTGAGAATCTCCTGCGTCTTGTGCGTTTGGTGGATAAGCGCGCATTTGATAATGGCATAAAAAATATAGATTTTAGCAATGCAAGACTAAAGATTGCAGCGCAAAATAGCAATTTTGTGCGTGGGTTTTTTGATTCAAACACAACGCATTTTAGCGATAAAAATCGCCCAATCATTGGCATAAATTTTTTTGGTTCGGGTGGGATTTGTTATTTTAGCTTGCAGACTTGGCGTGAAATTATACAAACCATAGCGCAGGAATTTCGCGCGTGCAATTTCATTATTTTAACTGCCCCCCCCCATAAACTTAAATCTTTTGATATACCAAATATAGCGATTTTTGCGAATAATGCGGATTTGCTTAATCTCGTGGCAATTACGGAGCGATTTAGCGCACTTATTAGCATCGATACAGGAAATGTGCATATTGCAGATAATTTGAGGATTCCCACACTTGGAATCTCTACACCAAAAATGGCAAAAAAGTGGCGTGGTGGCACTTATGGTGGGAAATTCGCACAATTTATAATGCCAATCTCTGGCGAGCATAATGACTTGCTGTATAAAGAGGCATTGCTTGATTACGCACGAGCACAGATTCCAATGCTTATAGAATCGAGCTCTCAATAACTTGGCGCAAAATACAAAAACTTGGTAACTTCGCTGGAAGCAAGAAATAATTGGTGTTGCCACTATGGATAGAATCCAACTCTTTGCCATTTTCTAAGCGAATGACAAAAAGACGCAAGTAATACGCATCATCACGCATAAAAATCTCACCAATTTCATTTTTCACACACTCAATCTCACTACCAAGTGGCGCAATGATTTGTTTTGGCTCATTTGGATAAATGCTAAATTTACACAATGCTTTAGTCCCGCTCTCATCGACAATAGCATTGACTTGATAGCTTCCCTCGCTTAGCGCAGTAGCGTGGTTTTGCGTATCGGTGCGCTGGTATGGTCTATGAATGATATAGCCATCGGTAAATCCACGATTTTTAAGCGTGTGGAGCTCGCTTTGATAGAATTTTGTATCGTTGATTCCGTGCTCGTAATCATCGATTGCCTTGCGATAGGTGCGTGCGGTGATTGCTGCGTAATACAGCGATTTCGTGCGCCCTTCAATCTTAAACGCACTAATCGCCCCAGAATCTAGGATTTCTTTGATATGGCTAGCGAGATTTAAATCCTTAGCATTAAAGATATGCGCCCCCACACCCTGTTCTTCTTGCACCCTCATCATTACGCCATTATCAGGATTTTTTACATAAAGTTCGTTTGTGTCAAATGCCACTAATTCATCATTTGCTTTATTTTTTACAAAATATTCATAATCAAAGCGACAGTCATTGGCGCAACTTCCACGATTGGGGACGCGCCCGTTTTGCAGGGCAGAGATGAGACATCGCCCAGAAAATGCAAAGCACATACTGCCGTGTATAAACATTTCTAATTCTAAGTTTGGCAGGGCTTTTTTAATCTCCATAGCGTCTTTTAAACTTAGCTCACGCGCCGCTACAATGCGCTTCACTCCCAAATCATAAAATACTTGCGCATCGAGCACATTTAGCACATTTGCCTGCGTGGAAAGGTGGATAGGGATTTGTGGGGCGACTTGTTTGGAGAGCCTCACCACACCCGGTGCAGCGATGATAAAGGCATCGGGTTTGAGTTCTGCCATTTTGGCGATGTGAGATTCTAAGAGTTTAAGTTGAGCGTTAAAGGGGAATCCATTGATAGTTACATAAATTTTTTTCCCTCTTTGGTGTGTGTAATCAATAGCTTGCGCGAAACTTTCCATATCAAATTCCTTGCCGCTTCGCGCCCGCAACGAAAAATGACTTACTCCCCCATATACAGCATCAGCACCATAAGCTAGGGCGATTTTTAGTTTTTGGAAATTTCCAGCAGGAGAGAGCAACTCGACTTTTGTGCTTGTTTGGTTTGTATTTTTAGCAACTTGAGTAAAAGGGGAATGTGCGCGCATAGAATCTCAAAGATAGAGTTATTGTTTTTTACCAAAGGAGGCGATGAGTGCCTCAATTTCATTGTCATCGGCGACATCATCTTTATCATCACCTGCGATATACACCGCTGAGCTCACTCGCTTGCTATCATCGATTTTGCTCTCAAATAAAGAGTTCATATATTGTGCCAAAGCACGCATCACATTGATAACGCGCTCAATCTTTTGACGATGAATATCTTGGAATTGCATCAAATCCATCGCTTGCATCGAAGCATCGCTAATGCTATTGCACGATTGTTTGATTTCATCGCTAAGTGCATTTATTTTTTTTACTTCTTCAAGGGCATTTTGAAAGGTTTTGATATGTGGGAAATTCGTGCATAGCTTGCTAAATATCTCTTCTTGGGAATCTAAAAAGGCTTTTAATTGTTTGTTTTTTTTGCTTATGTCATCAGAGCACGAACTCATAATCTCTAGCTGGTCAAAAATCTGTGTGCCCTTGATTTCAGAATCTTTGGTTACATCATCGAGTTGATGGACGACTTTGTGGTCATCATTTGGTGGAGGTGGGGGCCATTGCCTATCTGCTTCTACGCGATAATTATCTTCTGTGATACATTCTCCCGTTTCGCATTCTTTTGAATCACCAGAATCTTCACCACCATCAATACTTTCTTGGATATTATCACCATCCATCAATGCGTCTAATTCTTCTTGTGTCATTGCTTAGCCTTGCAAAAATTTGCCACTATTATAGCTATGTTTTGGTAGCTTTTGGTGAAAATGCCACATTTTTACGCAAAACTCACATTTATAAGACATAACATTATCAAAGTGTAAATGTATGTGAGAGTCCAAAAATATCATTTTGTAATGTTTTAATCTTTGGGCTTAAGAGAGCCCTAAAGATTAAAAATGCAACCCTAACAAAAATTGCACATTGTGCATTGTGTGAGTGGTGCTTGTGCCTACTAACTCTGGGTTTTGATAAGTGTATTGGAAACTTAGTGCCAAAGGAAGCACGGGGAATTTTACTTTTAACCCAGCATTAAGTGCCCAAGTATCGCTAAAAACTTTATTGAAACTTGAATAGTTTGCTCCGACATAAGGTGTCAATCGCACACCAAGCCCAAAATTTGTGCCAATAGACGCGCCATATTGCCCATTATTTACAGAATCTCCGCCGTATTTTTGTGAATAAAAATCAATTTTTGCCTGAGGAGCGACCACAAAACCAAATGTGCCAAGCCAGATTCTCGCGTATGCGCCATAATTGTTTGGGTTATATCCATTGCTTGATATTTTGCCACCACTGAGTCCGATTTCAGGGCTTACTTCAAGCACACCAAGACTTGCACTAAATGCCGAAGTAACGCTTAAAAACATTGCCAAAAGAAGCTTTTTCATACTATCTCCTTAGATTTTAGGATTGTTTTTATCTTGCAATTTTACTTACCCTTAAATAACGAAAGATTAGGGGTGTAAATTTTGGATAAAAATCGCCAAAATGATAGCATAAAAGCCATTTATTATTATTTTAAAATGTGATTTTTGCTACAATTTTGGAATTTACTTTAAGGAGGTTGCAAATGACAATTACAGATTCTAAGATGTATTTTAACCGCGAACTTTCGTGGTTGAGGTTTAATACACGCGTGCTTGATGAGGCTAAAAATCCAAACATTCCGCTTTTGGAGCAATTAAAATTTATTGCTATCTATGGGACGAATTTAGATGAATTTTATATGATACGCGTGGCTGGGCTTAAGCGATTGTATGCGAGTGGTGTTACAGAAGTGGGTGCAGATAAGCTAACGCCATTACAGCAACTTACCCATATTCGCAAATATTTGCATACACAGCAAAATGTGGTGGAAAAGATTTTTGCCGACATCAAAAAGGGGTTGAATGCAGAGAATCTCCACATTAAATCCATTAGCGAGCTTAATGCAAGCGATAAAAAGGTGCTAAAGGAGTATTTTACAAATTATTTATATCCTGTGATTGTGCCTGTGCTTGTGGATTCCACACACCCATTTCCGCATTTAAACAATCTTTCCTTTGCCATTGCATTGAAGTTAAAAAGCGGAGAAAAAACCTTTAAATACGGCATTATCAGAATCCCGCGCGTTTTGCCACGGTTTTTTGAGATTGAGAGTGGCATTTTTATCCCTATTGAGGATATTGTGGGGAGCTTTGCTGAGGAATTTTTTAGCGGGTATGAAGTGCTCACCTATACACCATTTCGCGTTACTCGTAATGCAGATATGGAGATTGAAGAGGAGGAGGCAGATGACTTTTTCCAAATTATGAGCGAGAGCATTAAGACACGGCGCAAGGGCGAGATGGTTCGCTTAGAGATTGGCAAAAGTGAAGAGGATTTGCAAAAATTTGTTTTTGATAGCGTAAAAGTGGATAAAGAGGACACTTACATCTACAATACCACTTTTTTGATTAACCTTAGCGGATTGTGGCAAATTGTCGGCTCAAAAGCGTATGCACATTTGACTACCCCACCTTTTAATCCAAAGATTCTCCCCCCACTTGGCAATAACAGCGATATTTTTTCCACATTGGATAATCATAGTGTGCTTATGTTTCACCCTTATGAGAGCTTTGATTCTGTGGTGCGCTTTATCCAAAGTGCCGCCAAAGACCCAGATGTGCTGAGCATTAAAATGACGCTTTATCGCGTGGGGAAAAACTCGCCAATCGTGCAAGCCCTCATCGAAGCCGCCGAAAACAACAAACAAGTAACGGCATTAGTGGAGCTTAAGGCACGGTTTGATGAAGAGAATAACTTGCATTGGGCAAAGCGACTAGAAGCCGCTGGCGCACATGTGATTTATGGAATCTCGGGGCTAAAGGTGCACGCTAAAATCGCTTTAGTGATTAAAAAACTTGGTAACAACCTTAAAGAGTATGTCCATTTAAGCACAGGAAACTATAACCCCAGCACGGCAAAGATTTACACCGATTTGTCATTGATGAGTGCGCAAAAAGAGTTTGTCGCTGATGCGGTGAAGCTCTTCCACTCACTCTCCACAGGGAGCTCACATAAGACAATGCTAGGCAAGCTTAAAATCGCTCCCACACAGATAAAGAGCGAGATTCTCTCGCTTATCGAGGGCGAATGTGCTAAAAAAGAGCAGGGGCGAATCATAATGAAAGCGAATGCTTTCGTGGATATTGATGTGATACGCGCGCTGTATAAGGCATCTCAAGCTGGTGTGAAAATTGATTTGATTGTGCGTGGGATTTGCTGTCTGCGACCGGGCGTGAAAGGTGTGAGTGAGAATATCCGCGTATTTTCTATCATTGGGAAATATTTAGAGCACGCGAGAATCTATTATTTCAAAAATGCGAAAACGCCTATTTACTTTGCTTCGGCGGACATTATGCCACGCAATTTGGAGCGTAGGATTGAGATTTTAACCCCAAGTATTAACGCAGAAATGAGCGAAAAGCTCCTTGAGATTCTTAATATCCAACTCAAAGATAATGTCCAAATGCACGAGCTACAAAGCAATGGCGAGTATAAAAAGTTAAGCCCTCTCTCTAACCAAAAACCTCTAAGCTCGCAAATTGTGTTTGAAGAAATGACAACAATGCTCTATAATGAGGCAAATAAAGCCACTCACGCCACAAAGGCAAAAAAACTTGTCAAGCGAATGATGGGCGAGTCTTAAGGGCTTTTACCTAAGGATTGAGAGGATTTGCGTGTGCTTTTTTACAAATATCGCATAAAAAATTTCATCGCCCTTGCCTTTGTGCTAAGCGCGATTTTTGGCGTGGCGTATGTGCTTATGCGTGTTTTTATGGTGCAAAGCAACATTGATGGCGCGAATCTTTTGAGCGCGGAGTTTGCGCAAATGTTTATTATGGGGGCGCGATTTGATATGCGCGTGGTTTGCATATTTGCCGCGCTAGTGGTGCTTTTGGGTTATATTATGAGCCTTTGTAAAGCGGTGGGAGCACGAGAGAGAGAGAGAGAGTAGCGCGGCGCGCGTCCTTTGTGCGAATCTCGCTACATTTATCCCCAAATTTACACTAATCTTAACCGCACTTTGTGCCTTTATCGTGGCATTGAGCGCGTTTGTGAATTTTTATTATTTTGCCACTTATCACACCAAAATTGACGCGTTTATTTTCGGGCTAAAGGACGATGAGACAGCGACAATTTTAGGCATAATTTTTAATGATTATCCGCTAATTCGCGTGATTTTGGCAAGTGTGATTTTTAGCGTTGTGTGCTATAAAGTTGCAAAAATTATTTTGGGTGCGAATTTAGCGCGATTCACACGCTTTTTAAGCCACACTACATTTGCAAAACTCCCACGATTCGCACGAATCGCATTTATTTTTACCGCGAATCTTTTGCTTTTGGGTGTGATATTTTTGGGGATTCGTGGCTCTGTGGGGACATTTCCGCTAAAAGAAAACGAAGCAAATTTTAGCACAAATCCACTGCTTAATCATATCGCTATAAATCCCATAATGGCGTTTGTTTGGGCACTTGGCAACTATCAAAATCAAGATAAATTCGCGCCTATAAATGTGGAGGATTTGCGTAAATTAGAAGCCGAACTTTTCCCCATTTTTGCGCACAATTCGCAACAATCTATCAAAAATCCCCCACATATCGTAGCCGTGCTAATGGAGAGCTTTGGCAATAACGCATTGTCGCTGTTAGATTCGCCAAATTGCGATTTGCTAGGGAGTTTTAGAGCGCATTTTGAATCTGGCAAGATTCCACACAAAAATCAAAGCGATTTTACATTTCGTGCGTTTTTATCCGCGCAAAATGGGACTGCGGCAAGTTTCGCGGAGCTGTTTTTCAATTCGCCAAGTGCTACGATTAGCGTAAGTAGCGTAAAAAATCGCAAAATCGCGCTCACCCCCTTTGATATTTACAAACGCGCGGGGTAGAAGTGGTTTTTATCACTTCGGGCAACCGCTCGTGGCATAATTTAGGCGATTATATCATCACGCAGGGCGCAGATAAAGTTTTTGATAAAAATGAGCTAATACGCCTTTATCCCCAAAGTGCAGAGTTTGAGAGCGATTATGGAGTGCCTGATGAATACGCTTTCAAACTTGCGCTTGAAATTTTGCAAAATGCCACAAAGCCCACATTTATCGCAATGCTAACGATTTCAAATCACCCGCCATATAAGATTCCCACGCATTTTACGCTACCGCATTGTAATATAGAGTCGTTGCGTGAGTATTTTAACAATGACAATATTGCTAAAAACCGTGAAGCTGTGAATGCCTTTGCATACTCAAGCAATGCGTTTGGCGACTTTGTGGGCGTGATTAAGGCGGATTCGCGCTTAAAAGATTCGACTATTATCGCTGGGAGTGGCGACCATAAATTGCGCGATTTAAAAGCTTCGCAAAATCTCGCACTAGAACACTCCGTCCCGCTGTATATGTATATCCCACCGCGCTACACGGGCGATTTTAAGGGATTTGCGTTTGAGCGCGATAAACTCGGTTCGCACAAGGATATTTTCCCCACGCTGTATGCGTTGAGTTTGAATGACTATGATTTTTTAACGCTGGGTGGGCGCAATCTCTTTGATAGTAATGCAGATTCGCGCTATAATTTCGCAATCAACGGCGCATTATGGATTGATGAGTTTGGAATCTACCCAAATGGCGCAAAAATGGGCTACACATACACATTGCAAAACGGCGAATTTGTAATGAGTGGCGAATCTGTCGCATTATCGCAGGAAAAAGCGGACTTTATGGAGCGATACAACGCGCTAAATAGAGCGCAAATCAACTATCGTGTGGGAGATAAATAAAAGCTAACAATCTGTTAAACCACCAAATTTTCGCACACGCTTATGAAATTGTTTAATGATAGATTCTAATTCCTTAGCACTAAAGTCTGGCCACAGCGTGGGAGTGAAAAAGAGCTCTGCATACGCACACTGCCAAAGTAAGAAGTTTGATAAGCGCATTTCTCCTCCTGTGCGGATAAGCAAATCCACCTCGCTTGCTTCTTTAGTATCAAGGGCGTTTTGAATGTGGTTGGTGGTGTATTCTACTGCCTTTGTGTGCGAGAGATTGCGTATTTGAGTGAAAATATCACATTTTTGCAAGTTTAACACTGCACGAGCGATTTCGTTTTTCGCACCATAATTGAGTGCGAGAAATTGCGTTAATCCTGTGTTTTTGGCGGTAGATTGTTGCATTTTTGTGATGAGCTTTTGGAGTTTTGGTGAAAAGACACTTATATCCCCAATAACCTTAAAACAAATATTATGTTTCTCATAAGTTTTGCGCTCACTTTGCAAATATTGCTCTAAGAGTTTCATTAAAAATTCTACTTCTTGTTTGGGGCGTAACCAATTTTCGGTAGAAAAGGCATAAAGCGTGAGATAGCTAATGTGTGCCTTAGCGCAGTATTTTGTGATTTCACGCACGACTTTTGCTCCCATTTTATGCCCATAAGTGCGCGTTTTGTTGCGATTTTTCGCCCACCTACCATTGCCATCCATTATGATAGCGAGATGCTTTAAGTGTTGTTGTGTCATCGTGTCCCCATATAAGTTCTTATTTGGAATCTAGCGCAATTTTTCTAATGCTTGACGCGTGAGTTCAAGTTTGTTTGCCAAATCACAAATTGCTTGAAACTTTTGCTCGGATTGTTTTTGAAAATCTGGTGGAATGCGCAGATTTTTAAGAGATTGTATATCAATGGTTTTGCTGTGGCTTTCATACAGTGTGCTTAAGTCTTTTTGTCCTGCTTGTGAGTAAAAATAACAATATAGCCCAATGGCTTCACTTTTGTTTTTACACCGGACGATGACGATACCAGCATTTGCCACAGCGAGCTTTTGAGCGATATTTTGTGAAAATATCGTTACTTTTGGGGTATTTCCACGCAATGATAAACAAATATCAAAGGGTTTTAGCGCGTATTTTTTAATCTTTGCCTTATCGCCAAAGTGTCTTTTTGAGAGGAGATTCTCGCTAAATCCATATTCGCTAAAATCTGCCAATCCCACATCAAAGTATTGCACCTTTGTATCGCTTTTGCCACCATATACGCGTTGCCCGCGAAATATATTTACATCGAGTGCTTGGAGGCTTTTGCCTCTACTTAGTGATTTTTTGGCAAGGAGGTCTTTTGGTGAAATGGGTAGGCTGTAATGCGTGGCTTGCGTATAGGGAAGCAAAAAGCAAAAGTCGTTATTCTTGCGCTTGAAAAAAGATTCTAAAAGAGAATCAAGATTGATGAGGCGATTGTATTTGCCATCTTTTTTCCAAAACGACTCGCTTTTAGCATCAATGTTTAAAATATGTTTGTTGTTTGGAGAGAGCACAAGAATGCAAAAATCGCCACTTTGATAGGGAAAAATATTTTTAGGAAGTTCGATGATTGCTTCAATCAACCGCTCTTTGTGCAATCTTTTCATAAGTTCGCTTTCAAGGCTTAGCTTTTGTAACGCCAATGTGCGTAAAATAAATACACCGCGCTTTTTGAGATAAAAAAGTGAATGGATTAAAAACGCCCATTCAGGGTAAGTTTTTATCAATCCACCCACTACATTGTATGGGTGGTTGCTAAATCGTTTGTCGTTTTTTAAATACTGCACGCCAATGTGCGCAGAAAATGGCGGATTGCAAATAATTTTATCAAACTTTTGATTAAAAAATTGTGCCTTTAAAATGTCGTTAATAATAAGGTTGCTAAAGTCGATTTGGGCGAGCTTGCAAGTGAGTCTAGCGACCTTTGCCAAGTGGGAATCTAGCTCCTCGCCAAAAAGAGCGATTGTGGCTTTTTTATTTTTACACCGCACGATTTGAGAAATCATCAAAAACAACGAACCAATGCCATAACACGGATTATATACACTTTCATTTGATTGAATATCAAGCAGTCGCACGAGCAATTCATTGACTTCAAGCGGTGTAGAATAATAAAAGAGCTTGTTGGCAGTCTTTTTTTGCGTGATAATGTGTAAAAACTCTTCGATACTTGAAAGGGTGGTGTCAGCGTTTTTTATGGTTTTTAAAATCTTTAAGGCATTAAGACTTGGGTTTATGCGGGTAAAATCTTTCCCAAAAATCTCACTAAGCACAGAATCTAGCGATATTTGCTTGCGCTTATTGCCTAAGTCGATGAGGTTTTCTAACACATCATTGTAGGAGTTTTTTATGATAAAAAGCTCAAGCATTATGCTGATAGAATCAAGCATATCAATGTGGTAGCGTTTAATGTATTCAAAGCATTGTAAGAGTTTTTCCAATATAACTTGCTCCAAAAAATTTATTATCAAAGGTTAATTTTAGCAAAAACTTTTTACTTTTTGTTTCGCTTCTTTAAAGAAAGCGGGGTTTGGTTATTGTATAATCGCACAAAAATTACACTAGGGCGAGGAATTAAAGTGGAGCGATGTAGCCATTGTCATCTGCAATATAAAAAAAGCGCACTTAAAGAAGTTTTGTTGGAAAATGGTGAAGTGTTATATTTTTGTTGCAATGGCTGTGAGGGCGTGTATTTCTTACTGCAAAAGGCAAATTTGCAAAGCTTTTATGAAAAAAGAGGTGAAACAACGCTCAAGCCACCAAGCCAAGATGTGGAGCAAGATTTAGCCTTTTTTGATTCGGGCGCATTTAAAGATACATATATTAGAGACGCTCAAGGGGGCTTTAGTGCGTGCTCGCTCATTCTTACTGATATTCATTGTGCGGCGTGTGTATGGCTTAATGAAAAGATTTTAAACACACAAAAGGGCATTAAAAGTGCGAGCGTCAATTACACTAACAATCGACTTTTGCTTGTGTGGGATAGCAAACAAATCAAGCTATCACAAATCATTAAACTCATTCGCTCTATTGGTTATAATGCGTTTGCTTATGACCCAAAACTCCAAGAAAGCAGGGACAAACAACAGACTAAAGAATATTATATTCGCGTGATTGTCGCACTTTTTTGCACGATGAATATTATGTGGGTGGCGGTGGCGCAGTGGAGTGGATATTTTTCGGGGATTTCGCGTGAAGCGAGTGATATTTTAAATATCGCTTCATTTTTACTCTGTTCAATCGCGCTTTTTTATTCAGGTTTTGTATTTTATCGTGGGGCGTATTATGGGCTTAAAAATGGCTTTGTAGGAATGGATTTATTAGTGAGTGTGGGCTCTAGCCTTACTTTTTGTTATTCTATTTATGCGGCGATTACACATAGCGGGGAGACATATTTTGAATCTGTTAGTATGATTATTACCTTTGTGCTTATTGGTAAGTTCCTTGAAGTGCGGAGTAAAAAAAGTGCGGGCGAAAGCCTTGATGCGCTTAATGCGTTTTTGCCTCAAAGTGTGAATGTGTGTGAAAATGGCGATGAGAGCAACATTTGTATCAAAAAGCCAGAGGAAGTGCAAGTTGGGGAGTGTATTTTGGTTTTGCCCGGAGAAAAAATCGCCATTGATGGAATCTTGCAAAGCACAAATGGACTATTTGATACAAAGGCAATCAATGGCGAGAGTATGCCAGCCCAAAAGCTCAAGGGAGAGGAGATTTTTAGCGGATTTGTAGCAGTAAATCAAAAGATTCTCTACTCCACAACAAAAACCTTTAAAGAAAGCCTTATGAGCAAAGTTTTACAACTTGTAGAAGAGAGCCTCATACACCGCCCACATATACAAAATCTCGCTAATAGCATTAGTCAAAATTTTTCGCGCACTATTTTAACCATTGCCCTTTTGTGTTTTCTTGGTTGGCATTTTGGTGGTGGGTTAGATATTGAGCATTCTCTTATTATCGCTATTTCAGTCATCATTATTGCCTGTCCTTGTGCCCTTGCGCTTGCTACGCCTATTGCTACGATTGTTGGGATTGCACAAAGCTATACAAAAAATATCATTTTTAAGCAGGCGAGTTTTTTAGAAACGCTTGCAAAGGCAAGTGTTGTGGTGTTTGATAAAACAGGCACACTCACACAAGGCAAGCCAAAGGTGAGAAAACAACATTTGTTTTCTCATAAGCACGGACAAGGTGTGCTTATCAAAGAGGATAAATCGTGTCTAGATTCTCAACATTGGCTTATTTTGTATTCTTTGGTGAGTTTTAGCAAGCATCCCATTTCAAAAAGTATCGTGGAATTTTTACAACACTCTTTCCCCAATGCCAAAACCACCAAAAAGCTTTATATTAGCGATTTTAAACAAGTTGATTCTCAAGGCATTGAAGGATTTTATGAAGGGGGAAAGATATATGGTGGAAGTTTGACATTTTTGCGCGAGCAAAATGTGGAGATTCCCCAAATTGCCTTAGGCGAAGGTATGATTTTTGGCTTTGCTTTAAATAACAAACTTGTCGCAATTTATGAGTTAGAAGATTCTCTCAAAGAGGGAGCAAATGCTCTTATTACTTATTTACGCGAGCAAAATGTGCGTGTGGCGTTGCTAAGTGGTGATAGAGAGCAAAGTGTAGAAAAAATCGCATCAATGGCTGGGATAGAGGAATTTTATGCCACACAATCGCCTTTGCAAAAAGGCGCGTTTGTAGAATCTTTGCGCCAAAGTGGAGAGGTTGTCGTTATGGTTGGTGATGGGATAAATGACGCGTTGGCACTTAGCAAGAGTGATATTGCTATTTCTATGGGGGCTGGGAGTGATATGGCGATTTTAAGCAGTGATGTGGTGATTTTAGATGATAGTCTAAAATCCCTCAAAGATGCCTTTATCCTTGCTAAAAAGACTTTTGGCACAATCAAGCAAAATATCATCATAAGCATTTGTTATAACGCACTTACCATACCAATCGCGCTTTGTGGGTTGATTATCCCGCTTTTTGCTGCACTCTCAATGAGTTTTAGCTCGATTCTTGTAGTGCTTAATTCACTGCGCATTAAACGCGCGTAGTCTATGTGCGTTCTATGGCGACTGCGCCACTTCGTATCATTTCTTTGGGTTTAAAGATTTCCACCGCCTTTAAAAAGCTATCAATGCGTTCAGGAGTATCATTCGCGCTTATGATGATGTATTTTTCATTCACTTCGGCGATGATTCCATTATAAGCTCGAGCAAGTGCTTCAATCTCACTTAATGGCTGTTTGGTGGGAATCTTCACAAGAGCCATTTCCCTTTGCAAGACTTGTTCGCTTTCTACCACGCTTAAAACAGGGATTAACTTATGGAGTTGTTTGACAATTTGTTCAAAAACCTTTAAGTTGCCATTTGTCGTAATGGTAATGTAAGAAAGCTCACTATTTGGCACAGGTGCGACACTAAGCGATTCTATATTGTAGCCTCTCCCAGCAAAAAGCCCAGATACACGCGCTAATACGCTATGTTCGTTGATGACGGTTACACAAATTGTTTTTTTGCATTCCATTTTCTATCCTTTTTTCTTAAACACAAGCATTTCATTAAGCGAACCACCCGTTGGCACCATTGGTAAAACATCTTCGTTTCTATCGATGAGCACTTCTAAAAAACTCACTTTTTTAGAATCTACACAACGGCGCAAAGCTAGCAAAAACTCACCTTTTTCACTCACACGCTCTCCAAACCCACCAAAAGATTCTATGAGTTTAATAAAATCAGGTTGTAGAGTTAAATCCGTATGTGAAAAATGCTCATCGTGAAAGAAACTCTGCCATTGGCGCACCATTCCTAAGTAGTTGTTGTTTAAAATGATATTTATCACAGGGATTTGAGATTGCACGCAAGTCATTAGCTCTTGGATATTCATTAAAATGCTTCCATCGCCTGTAATGTTGATGATAACTTCTTTTGGTAGTGTGGGATTTTTTTTGAATGCGATTTCATTCCTGCCACCACTTGAATCTACACATTCTCTAATGAGTGCGCAATACGCACCCATAGCCGCTGGCAAACCAAATCCCATCGTCCCTAATCCTCCGCTAGTGATAAATTGTCGGGGAAAACTAAAGGGATAAAATTGTGCCGCCCACATTTGATGCTGTCCTACATCAGTGGCGATAAGCGCGTTTGCCCCAAATTCCTTGCCAAGCATTTCAATGACCCATTGGGGCTTAATCACTTCATCGCTATCATCATAATCAAGTGGATGCTCTTGCCCGCAGAGTTGGAGTTTTTCATTCCACGCATCAATTTTGCTTGGCTCATAACGCGTAGATTCTGCATTTGTAGAATCTTTAGAAAATATTTCTGCTAAAAGCTCCTCTGCGACATTTCCCACATCGCCTACGATTGGATAATCCACGCCCACAATCTTGCCAATGGAGCTTGGGTCAATGTCAATATGCGCGATTTTGGCATTTTTGGCAAAGGTGCTAAGTTTGCCTGTTACGCGGTCATCAAAGCGTGCGCCAAGACAAATTAGCAAATCGCATTCGCTCATTGCGATATTTGCTGCGTAAGTGCCGTGCATTCCTACCATTCCTAATAAAAATGGATTACTAGATTCCAAACAACCTCTTGCCATAAGTGTCTCAACGGCGGGAATCTGTGTCTTTTGCACGAGTTCTCGGACTTTTTGACTCGCTCCACCTAAAATCGCTCCACCACCGATGTAAAAAAGAGGTTTTTTGGCATTAGCAATAGCATTGGCGAGTTTTTTGATTTGGCGTGAATTTCCCCTTAGCGTAGGTTTATAAGTGCGCAAATCAATACAATCTGGGTAGATAAATTCCCCAACACTCCTGCTGATATCCTTTGGCACATCGATAAGCACAGGTCCGGGACGCCCACTTTTAGCAATATAAAATGCTTCTTTTAAAATTCTAGGGAAGTCTTTAATGTCTTTGACTAGGTAGTTATGCTTGGTGCAGGGGCGTGAGATTCCCACTGCGTCAATTTCTTGGAAAGCATCTGTGCCAATTTGGCTCACAGGAACTTGTCCGCTAATGATGACAAGCGGGATAGAATCCATATATGCCGTAGCAATTCCTGTAACAGCATTAGTAAATCCCGGACCCGAAGTAATAATCGCCACACCCACTTCTCCGCTGGCACGAGCATAGCCATCGGCGGCGTGGATAGCGGCTTGTTCGTGTCGCACCAATATGTGGTGGAAGTGTTGTTGTTTGTAAATCTCATCATAAATATACAGCACCGCACCACCCGGATAGCCAAAGATGATTTTGACATTTTCTAGTGCCAAAGATTCTATAAGCATTTGCGCGCCTGTAAGTTTTTTCATCATTTTCTCCATTTGTAATTTGTCGTGTTTATTTAGCAAAAAAAAGCCTTATTGTAGCAATCAACTTGTAATTTTGTAGTAAAAAATGGTAATTTTAAATAATCTAGCCCAATTTTTGCTACAATTTCGACCTTACAATTACATTTAGGAGAAGACAATGCTAGAAGGTATCATTAGAGAGAGTATTTCTAAAGCCAGCACAAAGGCTTTGCGGAATGATGGTTATCTAATTGCCAATATTTATGCAAAGGGCATTAGCAACATTCATTGCGCATTTAAGGTTAATGAGTTCATTAAGACAATGAAAACTAAGAGCACACTGATTTTCCCCGTGAAAGTGGGCGCAAAGAGTTATGATGTTGTCGTGCAGGAGTATCAAAAAGACCCTGTTACCAATGATTTAAAGCACATTGATTTGTTGGTGGCACAAAAGGGCGTTGCTAATAAATTTAAAGTCCCTGTGAAGCCTAATGGCACGGCAAAAGGGCTCAAAAACAAAGGCGTGTTGCTTGTCTCAACAAAGCGAATAAGCGTAAAATGCACGCCAGAAGCACTTCCAAATGTGTATGAAATCGATGTAAGTGATTTAGATGTTGGAGATTCTGTATTGGTGCGCGATTTACCGACTATTGATGGCGTCAAAGTGCTTGACAACCAAGATGTAGCGGTCGTAGGCGTAATAAAAGCAAAATAATTGTATGTGCTAGAGAATCTAAGCCTATAAATCTTAGCAATGTTTTTACAAAAACTGCAAGCTAAGCTCAAAAGCTCTCCCTCGCAAGACAAGCAGGTTAGAGATTCTCAATGTATGGATTCTTTACTCATCGTGGGGCTTGGAAATGTGGGCGTGAAGTATGAAAACACGCGCCATAACATTGGCTTTATGGTGCTTGATGAATTTGCCAAAGCCCACAGCTTGCAGTGGCAAGATGATAAAAAACACAACGCCATCATTTGCAAGCTCGATTCTAAAGCTACGAAACACATTTCTCATAGTCTAAAATCTCAAGCGCAAGATAAATTTTATGATACACTTGTGCGCTCGCCAAAGTCCGTGTTTTTGCTCAAACCACAAACCTTTATGAATGCTTCAGGAGAGAGCGTGGGGGCATTTACAAGGTTTTATAAAATTAACAATGTGTGCGTTATCCACGATGATATTGATTTAGGTTTTGGCGCAGTGCGCTATAAGCAAGGTGGGAGCAGTGGCGGGCACAATGGATTAAAATCCATAGATTCTCATTTTGGTAACGCATATATGAGAATGCGCGTGGGCGTAGGCAGACCACAAGCACAAAGCCTAGAATCGAGCGAAACACAAAGCAAACAAGAAAGCGTTGTATCGTATGTTTTAAGTCCTTTTACCCCAACCCAAACAACCCATCTCCAATCCCTTTTATCCCATTGCGCACAAGCATTAGGAGTGCTTTTGCTTGGTGGAGATGTGGCATTTTTACAATCACATTGTAGCAAACACGCGTTTTAGTTGTCCTATTTAAACAACTTTTATACAATGAGACTTTAATTCATAAAAGGTAAAGTTAATGTATGAAAAAATAAGACCATTGCTCTTTAATCTCGACCCAGAGAATTCACACACGCTTTGTGCGTTTTTTTTGCGACAGATTGCCACATTGCCTTTAGTGCAAGATTTGCTTGCTTCGCAATATGTGTTAAGTGATGAGCGACTTGCTCAGCGCGTAGATTCTCTATCTTTTAGCAATCCAATCGGGTTGAGCGCAGGATTTGATAAAAATGCCAATATGATAAAGGGCTTAAGCACGCTTGGGTTTGGGTTTTTAGAAGTTGGCACTATTACACATACCGCTCAAAGTGGGAATCCTAAACCAAGATTGTTTCGATTTATCCAAGAGGAGAGCTTGCAAAATGCGATGGGATTCAATAATGATGGTGTTGCAACGATTCTCAAACGATTGCAAAAAGTCTATCCGTTTGCCTTGCCTATTGGAGTAAATATAGGAAAAAACAAAGTGATTACACAGAGTGATAGCGTAAAAAATTATGAAAATGCGTTTAAAGAGTGCATAGAAGTGGCAGATTATTTTGTGTTTAATGTTTCAAGTCCTAATACGCCAAATTTGCGCGATTTGCAAAATGTGGAGTTCATTGCTAATCTTTTTAAAATGGCGCGTGATTACACAAATAAACCTCTGTATGTGAAAATTTCTCCAGATATGCCACGCGATGATATGTTTGAAGTTATAGAATCAGCGCGTAAAAGTGGTGCAAGTGGCGTGATAGCAACAAATACAAGTGTTGATTATTCTCTTTTGCCAAACGCAAAGGAGAGCGGAGGCATTAGCGGTAGAGCTATTGCAGGACTTTGTAATGATGTGTTTGCAGACATTGCGAGGGAGTTTTTTGGCAAGATGACACTTATTGCTTCTGGTGGAATCTATGACGCGAATGAAGCATACGCGCGCTTGAGAATGGGCGCAAGTTTGCTCCAAGTTTATACAGGATTGATTTATCAAGGTCCAAGTTTTGCTAAAGAACTTAATGATGGGATTTTAACCCTAATGCAAAATGATGGATTCTCGCATATTGGTGAAGTTATAGGCGTAGATGCTGGCAAGCCACGAGCAAAGACGAGTGCAAGAAAGCCAAGTGTAAAAAAGCCAACAGATTCTAATCTCGCTACAACGACACACACAACGACAAAGCGCGCGGTATCAAGACGCACACCAAGCAAAAAAACAGCGACTAATTCTCAAACTTCGACAAAAAGCACGACCAAAGTGGCTACTAAGCCCCGCGCTCCTCGAGCCAAAAAATCAGCTCACTTAAAACCAACTAACGAAGCATAAAGGTGGTGAAAATGAATAAGACAATAAAAAATAGCGTGAAAATCGCAATATTAGGAGGCTTAATGAGTATAAATTTGCAAGCAAGCGTGATTCCAAAGCATTATGAAAAAGTGCTTGATAATGGGTTGCAGGTGGTGGTAGTCCCGCTTAAAAATAGCTCTAGCGTGATAGAAGTCGATGTGATTTATAAGGTTGGCTCGCGTAACGAAGTGAAAGGAAAAAGTGGTATTGCCCATATGCTCGAGCATTTGAACTTTAAATCCACAAAGAATCTCAAAGCTGGGGAGTTTGATGAGATTGTTAAAAAGTTTGGTGGCGTGGATAACGCCTCTACAAGCTTTGATTATACCAAGTATTTTATCAAAACTTCTCATAAGAATCTTAGCAAGTGTTTTGATTTGTTTGCGGAGGTAATGCAAAATTTAAACCTTATAGATTCTGAATTCCAGCCTGAACGCGATGTCGTGCTCCAAGAGCGTCTATGGCGCACGGATAATTCACCAATGGGATATTTATACTTTAAGTTTTTTAACACCGCCTTTCAAAAGCATTCATATCATTGGACACCCATTGGATTTAAAGATGATATTAAGGGTTGGAAAATTGAGGATATTAAAGCGTTTCATACTATTTATTATCAGCCACAAAATGCCATTGTCCTCGTAGCTGGTGATATTGAGCCAAATGAAGTCTTTAATGAAGCACAAAAATACTTTGGAGCAATCAAAAATAAGACAGATTCTATTCCACAAGTAAGCCAAAAAGAACCACCACAAAAGGAACAAAGACGCGTGGTTATCAACAAAGAAAGCGAGGTAGAATATTTGGCAATGGGATATAAGATTCCGAATTTTTCACACCAAGACCAAATTGCCATTGATGCAATCGCTAAAGTCTTAAGCGAGGGAAAGTCAAGTTTTTTTGCACGCGAAATTGTGGATAAAAAGCGACTCGCATCGAAAGTATATGCGTATAGTATGGATTTACAAGATGATGGAATATTTTTCATAAGTGCGCTTGCTGCGCCAAATATCAAGGCTGAGGTGGTGGAACAAGAGATTTTAGCCCAAATTGATTTGATTAAAAAAGGCGAGATAAGCCAAGAAACATTAGAAAAAATTAAAATTAACGCCAAAGCAAGTTTTATTTACAGCTTTGAAGATGCGAGTTCAAGTGCTAGCGTATTTGGTGATTACTTAGCGCGAGGCGATTTACGCCCACTTTTTGCTTATGAAGATGGGATTGATGGCTTGAGTGTTGCTAAACTTGCAGAAGTAGCACAAAAGTATTTTAACCAAGATTCTCTCACCGTGGCGATTTTACGCAAATAAATGGGAGCTAAAATGATAAAAGGGGCAATGAGTGCGCTTATCACGCCATTTAAGAATCAAAAAATTGATTTTGAGGCGTATGAGTTTCTTATTAAAAGACAAATTGAATCTGGAATGGACGCGTGTGTGCCTGTGGGGACGACAGGAGAAAGTGCGACATTAAGTCATAATGAGCATAGAGAGTGCATAGAACTTGCTGTGAGCGTATGTAGGGGCACTAAGGTGAAGGTGCTAGCAGGTGCTGGGAGCAATGCCACAAGTGAAGCTATCGAGTTGGCACAATTTGCGCAAAAATGCGGGGCAGATGGGATTTTGTGTGTGTCGCCTTACTACAACAAACCAAGTCAAGATGGGCTGTATCAGCATTTTAAGGCGGTAGCACAATCAGCGGATATTCCGCTTATTTTATATAATGTCCCTTCGCGCACGGGCGTTAGCATTGATACACACACGGCAATCGCGCTATTTAGAGATGTAAGAAATATTTGTGGGATTAAAGAGGCGAGTGGGCTTATGGAACGCGTGATTGAGTTTAGCGCAAATGCTCCAGAATTCAATGTATTTAGCGGAGATGACGCGCTTAATTTCCCTATTTTGGCAAATGGTGGCATTGGTGTAATCTCTGTAACAGGGAATCTTGCACCCAAAAAGGTCGCTGAAATGACACATTTAGCTATGCGTGGGAAAATGGAACAAAGCCGTAAGATTAACGATGAGCTTTTTTTGCTTAATAAAGTTTTATTTTGTGAAAGCAATCCAATCCCTATCAAAGCAGCAATGTATCTAAGCGGGCTTTTAAAAACGCTTGAATATCGCCTGCCATTAGTAAGCCCGACCAAAGAAAACCTCCAAAAAATCCAAGAAACTTTGGAGCATTATGAGCTTTTGGGTTAGAGGCATACCTAAAATACTTTTGCCGTGTATAGATTCTATAAAAAATTCACAAAATTTAGATAGAATCTAGGTTTTAACTTCTAAGAAAGAGAGGTAAAATATGAGCGAACAATCAAATATGAAAGGCAAGACGCTTGTGATAAGCGGAGCGACAAGAGGCATAGGCAAGGCGATTTTGTATAAATTTGCTCAAAATGGCGTAAATGTGGCTTTCACTTACAATAAAAACGAAGAAGAAGCGAGCAAAATCGCCCAAGATGTAGAATCAAAATACGGTATAAAAGCGCGATTTTACCCACTAAATGTGCTAGAGCCCGAGCAATATGTCGAGCTTTTTAGCAAGATTGATGCAGATTTTGCACGCGTGGATTTTTTCATCTCCAATGCGATTATCTATGGCAAAAGCGTGGCTGGGGGATTTGGTCCGTTTATGAGACTTCGCCCACGAGGGCTAAATAATATCTACACCGCCACCGTGCTAGCATTTGTCGTGGGTGCGCAAGAAGCGGCAAAGCGAATGAAAGAAGTCGGCGGCGGGGCTATCGTCTCGCTAAGCTCCACAGGGAATCTCGTGTATATGCCAAACTATGCAGGGCACGGCAACTCTAAAAACGCCGTAGAAACAATGGTGAAATACGCCGCAGCAGAGCTAGGCGAATGGGGAATCCGCGTAAATGCAGTCAGCGGAGGTCCTATCGACACAGACGCATTGCGGGCATTCCCAGACTATGCGGAGGTGAGGGCAAAAGTGGAGGAGCAATCCCCGCTAAACCGAATGGGAACGCCTCAAGATTTGGCAGGGGCGGCGTATTTCCTCTGTGATAATGCACAAAGTGCGTGGCTTACAGGGCAGACAATCGTAATCGATGGTGGGACGACATTTAAATAATGCACGATACGCGCAAGTCATCAATGTTTAAACCCTTACCAGCGCAACCTCAAAATAGCGAGGTTGATATGCCACAAGAATTAACGCTTTTGTGCGATTTTTTGCAAGTTAGCAATGTGAGAGAATCTAAGATTTTTGAGTTATTGCGTTGCGATGAGAGCGAGGCACTAATCTTGCAAATTATGCTAAAAAATTTTTTAAATGGTGAGAGTAGCTTTGTAGTGGGGGAATTTTTAAAAAAACATTTTGACAAGATTCCCACAAAGAATTTTTCGCTCCTCAGCAATATTCGCAACTTGGTTGAGCTTGGTTGGCTTACGCAAGATGACTTTGAACCAACGGAGAATGAAAAATCTTCTTTATTGGAGCTGTATAATGACAGGGTGAGTATTTCGAGCAATTTGTTTAACCTTATAGAGGGCAACAATGAGCAAAATCCACCAGAGATAAGCGCGTATAGCAACAATTTAGATTTTTTAAAAGACCAATTTAATCGCATTGATATGCTCTATAAATCGCAATTTTCTAAACGCGAGCAAAGCGCATTAAAAACCCATTTAAATCTTTTAGAAGAGCGCATAAAGGCGCGATTGCGATTAACCAAAAAAACAATCCCCATTCAAAAATTTTTTAAAGACAATAAGCTCAATCAAAAGGAACAGACTATATTTCTTGCCCTACTTAAAGAAGAATGGTCTCTTAAAGATAATGATTTAAATCGTTACGCCAACTCACTTATTGGGCTTATTAGCAATAATGACTATGACAAAATAAAAAATGCTACGCTTTTGAGCGAGCATTCAAACCTGCTAAGCAGGGGATTAGTGGATTGTGGTGAGTATTTTTCATCATTTGGGAATTTTGAAAAGGTGTTTTATATCACACCTGAAGTGTTGCAAGACCTCTCAGAGATACATAGTGCGCGTAGAGCTACAAAAGTGAATTTGCAATCATTGCTAAAAACGCAAGATATTTTTGAGCTCTTAGAGCCAAAGCAGGATTTAGATGATGTGGTGTTAAACCCTCACGCAAGACAAACACTACACAATCTTTTAGCCCAAGTAGATTCCAAAGTCGCACAAAGATTGAAACTTTGGGGGATTAAGGACAACAAAAACATTCAGGCGAAAATTTTGTTTTATGGTCCTGCTGGCACGGGCAAAACCGTGAGTGCTATGGCGTTGGCAAAAAGCCTTAAAAAAGAAGTGATAAGTTTTGATTGCTCGAAGATTCTCTCAATGTGGATTGGCGAGAGTGAGAAAAATGTGCGTCAAATTTTTGAAACCTATAAAGAGATTTGCAAAAAAATTAAAAATGAGCCAATTTTATTGCTTGATGAAGCCGACCAATTCCTTTCTGCAAGGGGTAATGTGGCAAGTAGCGCAGACAAAAGCTACAATCAAATGCAAAATATTTTTTTAGAGCAAATCGAGCAATTTAGTGGAGTTTTGATTGCTACGACAAATTTATTAGAGAATCTTGATAGCGCGTTTTCTCGCCGTTTTAACCATAAAATCGAATTTAAGCGTCCAAATGTGGCACAAAGGATAGAGCTATGGAAAAAGTTTTTACCCAAAAATATCACACTTGAGTGTCCAAAAGATACGCTAATTAAGGAACTTTCTCGTTATGATTTAAGCGGAGCGCAAATTAAATTAGTGATTAAAAATACTGCGTATAAGGTCGCTGTGCGCGATGATGCTATCTTTGCCCTCAATGATTTTAGCGAGGAAATCACTAAAGAAATTGATACAAATTTCGATGGCAACAAAAGCGTAGGGTTTATAAAAAAGTGAGGACAAGCAATGCTTGATATTTATCCAGCTATTGATTTAAAAGATGGGCAGGCTGTGAGGCTTTTTAAAGGTGAAATGGCAAGTGCTACGATATATGGCGAGCCGTTGGTATTTGCGCAAAGATTTGAACAAATGGGTGCAAAGTGGTTACATATCGTAGATTTAAATGGCGCATTTAAAGGCACACCGCAAAATACACAATCTATCAAAAATATCCTCTCCAAAACGAAACTAAAGATTCAATTAGGCGGAGGCATTCGCAATGAAGAAACCATTAAACAATACAGAGATTTGGGAATCTCGCGCGTGATTTTGGGCTCTGTGGCACTTGCAAACCCAGATTTTGCGCTTGAAATGGCACAAAAATATCCCATTGCCATTGGGATTGATTCTAAGGGTGGGAGAGTTGCGGTTGAGGGCTGGGCGAAAGAAGGAGCATTAAGTGCGAGTGAATTTGCAAAAAAATTTAAAGAAAGTAAGATTGAGGCGATTATTTCTACGGATATTGAGCGTGATGGAGCACTAAGTGGAATAAATGTTTCTTACACTCAGCAAATCGCTCAAAGTAGCGGAATATACACTATTGCAAGTGGTGGATTTGCGAGTGATGAGGAGATTGAAAATCTTAGTGAGAATCCACATATTGCTGGGTTGATTATTGGCAAGGCGTTCTATGAGGGCAAAATAAATTTAGCAAAAATTTTGCAAAAATGCGCGTTGATATGAAACAAATTAGGCAATAAGTGCTAAAATAACGAAAAATAACACCCTATAAGGAGAGAACATTGAAACTGCTTGTAGTTGATGATAGCTCGACAATGCGTAGAATTATAAAAAACACTTTACAGCGACTTGGTTATGAAGACATTTTGGAAGCTGAGCACGGCGTGGAAGCGTGGGAGCAGCTTGATAAAGTTGAGGGAATCAATGTGTTGATTACCGATTGGAATATGCCCGAGATGAATGGTTTGGACTTGGTGAAAAAAACGCGTGCTGATGCGAGATATAAGGATATTCCAATTATTATGGTAACCACTGAGGGTGGCAAAGCAGAGGTGATTACCGCACTTAAGGCGGGAGTGAATAATTACATTGTTAAGCCATTTACTCCACAGGTGTTAAAGGAGAAATTAGAAGTCGTGCTAGGCGTGAATGAGGGCTAGATTCTTTTGTTATAGCATTCAAATCTATTTTGCTAAGTCCCAATCTCGTGGCTTTTGTCCACTTAAAGCAAATACTACCAAATGACAAATCAACATTATTATGAATATGTGGTTTATCCTAACGCGCAAGTAGAGCTTTTTGCAGATTTTCTTAGCCATTTTGACTTTAGCCATTGTGCTTCCGATGAGCCACACGCTATAGATTCTAAAGATTTTGTGTCAAATAGCGTTGAGTTTATAGAATCTGGTAGTATTTTTGATGATAATAGCACCGATGATTTGGAGTGGCACTCTATCAATGGCTTTAACATAGCACAAATCTCTCAATATAACAGCACCAAGCTTATTTTGCGTCAATGCACACATTCACCTAATCTTTTTGACGAGCTCCAATCTTTTTGCGAGATTTTGAGCGAGCGGGTTAAACACCCTATTGGTTGTGTGTATAGCATAAGCAAAAAGCAAAATAAAGATTGGGTGCAGACTTACAAAGATTCTATTAAGCCCGTTTTGTGTGGGCGGTTTTTTATAGCACCAAGTTGGGCGCAAGCTAAAGATATAGAGAATCTCACATCTAAAGAGCGCGTTCCAATTATCATTGACCCAGCTCTTGCCTTTGGTTCTGGGCATCACGCGACCACAGCGATGTGTTTAGAGTTGCTTAGCCAAATGCAACTCCAAAACACAAAAGTGCTTGATGTGGGCTGTGGAAGCGGAATCTTAAGCATTGCAAGTGCTAAAATGGGCGCAATGGTGTATGCTTGCGATGTGGATAAGCAGAGCATAGAGCAGACAAACAAAAACCTTATTATCAACAATATGCGTATTTGCGAACTTTTACACGGCGGTATTTGTGCGTTTAAGGGTGATAATTTAACTTTTAATGTTATAGTTGCAAATATCCTAGCCCATACTCTAATAACGCTTTGTGATGATTTTTTTCACGCCTTAGAGTGCGGGGGCATAGTGATTTTATCAGGAATTTTGGATATTTATCAAAACGAAGTGTTAGAAAAGTTTGCTCCCAAGTTTAGCCTTATGGAATCTCATAAGCGTGATGAATGGGTGGCATTAAAAATGATAAAAAACAACAATTAAAGGAGTTTTATTACAATGGATAATCAACCAAATAACAAAAAACCCTACAAGCAAAACCCGTTTCTTACCTTTGCCCTGTTTATTATTGGACTTATGCTTTTATTTAAGTTTTTTTCTCCTTCTTCAGATATGCTGGGCGAACGATTGAGTGGAAGTGTGATAAATAAGGAAGTGAGTTATTATGAGTTAAAGCAACTCATAACAAACAAACAAGTAGATTCTGTAAGCATTGGTCCGAGTGTGATTCGTGCAATATCTTCGCAAAGTGTGCCAAAGATTGCATACACCGCAAACCGCGTGCTTGACCCAAATCTCACAACCCTGCTTGATGAGAAGCAAATAGAGTATAGCGGATTAAGGGAATCTACTTTCCTCTCTGAGATAGTCAATATGCTCTTGCCTATTTTTATCATCATTGCCATTTGGCTTTTTATCGCTAGTAGAATGCAAAAATCAATGGGCGGAGGAATGTTTGGCATTGGGAGTTCTAAAAAGCTCGTAAATGCTGAAAAACCAAAGGTTACCTTTGATGATATGGCAGGCAATGAAGAGGCAAAAGAAGAAGTCGTAGAAATTGTAGATTTTTTGAAGTATCCAGAGCGATATGCGGCTGTGGGCGCGAAGATTCCCAAAGGAGTGCTTTTAGTAGGACCTCCGGGCACGGGGAAAACCTTGCTCGCTAAAGCTGTGGCAGGCGAGGCAAATGTGCCGTTTTTTTCAATGGGCGGAAGCAGTTTCATTGAAATGTTTGTGGGGCTTGGCGCGAGTCGTGTGAGGGATTTGTTTGATATGGCGAAAAAGGAAGCCCCCAGCATTATTTTTATCGATGAGATTGATGCGATTGGTAAATCCCGCGCCGCAGGCAGTATGGTAGGTGGCAATGATGAGAGAGAGCAAACACTCAACCAGCTTCTTGCAGAAATGGACGGATTTGGTAGCGAAAATGCCCCTGTCATCGTGCTCGCCGCGACAAACCGCCCAGAAGTGCTTGACCCTGCGTTGCTTCGTCCGGGCAGATTTGATAGACAAGTGCTTGTTGATGCGCCTGATTTTGATGGACGCGTGGAGATTCTCAAAGTGCATATCAAAAGCGTGAAGTTAGCGCGAGATGTAGATTTGCAAGAGATTGCTAAATTTACCGCTGGGCTTGCGGGTGCGGATTTGGCAAATATCGTTAATGAGGCTGCATTGCTTGCTGGGAGAGAAAACAAAAAAGAAGTTTCCCAAAAGCACTTCAAAGAAGCAATGGAGCGCACAATGATAGGCTTGGAGAAAAAATCACGCAGAATCTCACCTAAGGAAAAGAAAATTGTCGCCTACCACGAGAGCGGACACGCGCTAATGGGTGAGGTTACAAAGGGCGCACACCGCGTGAATAAAGTTTCTATTATTCCGCGTGGAATGGGTGCATTAGGCTATACACTCCACACACCAGAGGAAAATCGCAACTTAGAGCAACGACACGAAATGATGGCGCAAATTGATGTCTTGCTCGGTGGCAGGGCTGCTGAAGAAGTGTTTTTAAAAGAAATTTCTAATGGTGCGAGTGATGATTTGCGCCGTGCGACAGGGATTTTGAAAAATATGATTGTGTATTATGGAATGACAGATGTAAGCGGACTTATGGTGCTTGATGATTTTACTCGCCGCTCAAGCTTTTTGGGTGGTGGAATGAGTGGTGGCGATTACAGCGAGGAAATGGCACAAAAAATGGATAACTATATCAAAGCAGTCCTTGATGAGCGATTTGCCTTTGTGAAAAAGACTTTACAAGATTACGCACAAGCTATCGAATCTGTGGTAAAAGAGCTTTTAGAAAAAGAGGTCATTGATGGACTAAAAGTGCGAGAGATTATCCAAGATTATGAAAAACAAAACAATATGCCATCACGCTTAGTAGCAATAGAAAGCGAAGATGAGGAGAGTGCAAAATAGATTTAGAGAATCTGGCGTTACGCATTGTAAGGAGTTGGTTATGAATACAAATATTCACATTATTGCTAGGCAGGGTTGGATAGGCGCAGTTGTCTTGGGTGTTTTGTTTTTATTAGGCGTGTATGTTGGTTGTGAGATTGGGAGTTTTGTATTGTTTGTCGCACTTGTGGTGTGGCTTTTTATTTTTAGGAATCCAGAGCGTATAGGGAGATTTGATGAGGGGCAGTTTATCGCACCCATAGATGGGATTGTCAGAGATGTTGAAGTGCAAGATAATGCCACTTGCCTTACTATTCAAGTGCGATTTTTTGATGTGGGGGCAATCCGTGCTCCGCTAGACATCACAAATGGTAAAATAAGCACAAAAAATGGACTTACGCTTTTTTTAAACGCCAAAGCAAAAAAATCTCTTTTAAACAAACATTTTGCCTTAAGTTTTGGCACAAAGAGCGAAGAATACAAAATGGAGTTTTTCCCCGAGCTATTCAGTGATTGTGGGATTTTTGCGCATTCAAATTTAAGCGTGGGCGATAGATGTGGCTTTATGAAAATGGGCGTAGTCAAAATCTATCTACCTAAAAAATATGAACTCAAAGTTGGCATAAGCGATACAATCACGGCATTTGAGAGTGTCTTAGGAGTGAAGTGATGAAAATAAATCCACTTTTTATCCTGCCTAATCTTTTTACCGCAGGAAGCATTTTTTTAGGCGTGCTTAGTATGATTGCTGCGATAAACGCGCATTTTGAGTTTGCGTGTTGGCTTATTTTGTTTTCTATGGTCTTTGATGGGCTTGATGGACGCGTAGCGAGGCTTACCAAGACGGCGAGCAAGTTTGGTGTGGAGTTTGATTCTTTGGCTGATGTGGTGGCTTTTGGTGTCGCGCCTGCGATGTTGCTGTATATGTATGCAGGGAGTGATTTTGGGCGATTAGGACAGGTGGTGAGTGCGATTTTTGTTGTGTTTGGAGCGATTAGACTTGCGCGCTTTAATATTACAAGTTCCAATGAGCCAAATTATTTTATCGGCTTGCCAATCCCTAGCGCAGCAGTGTTTGTGGTGCTTTGGGTGCTCGTGGATTTAGAATATAAAGTATTTTTAGATTCTAAATTTCCACTGCTTATTGGTGCATTTGTGGTAAGCGTGCTAATGGTAAGCAACCTGCGTTACCCTAGTTTTAAAAGTATGCAATGGAATCTGCGTAGTTTTATCGTGCTTCTCATTTTGTTTGGCGTTGTATTTGCCTACCCAGCAGAGTCGTTATGCGCATTTATGAGTTTGTATGTCGCGTATGGAATCTTACGCTTTATTGTGCTTAGTGGCAAGATTATTTTTCGATTTAAAAAGTCTTAATGGGAGTCCATTTAGCCCGTGTGTTGCACGGGCTTTCATAGAGAATCTATTTATTGCCTTGTGCTTGGAGGGCGGTGAGCGCGACTACGCCTACGATGTCCTCCGCACTGCACCCGCGCGATAAATCGTTAATTGGGGCTGCCATTCCCTGCGTGATAGGACCATACGCCTCTGCTTTTGCGAGCCGTTGCACGAGTTTATACCCGATATTTCCAGAATCTAAATCAGGGAACACCAGCACATTTGCCTTGCCTGCGACATTTGAGCCTTTTGCTTTAGATTCTCCCACGCTTGGCACGATAGCCGCATCAAGTTGTAATTCCCCGTCAATAGCGATATTTGGCGCGAGGCTTTTGGCAATATCACGCGCTTGCGTTACTTTGGTAACATCATCGTGCTTGGCACTGCCATAGGTGGAGTGGCTTAGCAAGCCCACAAAAGGCGTGGTTTTTGTGAGAGATTCAAAGCTTTTTGCCGAGCTAATGGCAATATGGGCGAGCTCCTCTGCGCTAGGATTTTGCACTAGCCCGCAATCTGCAAAGACAAAAGTCCCATTTAGCCCAAAATCACAATGTGGCACGACCATCACAAAAAAACTTGAGACGATTTTAGAATCTTTTGCCGTGCCGATGATTTGTAGCCCCGCTCGTAGCACATCAGAAGTCGCATTTATCGCACCTGCGACCATTCCATCAGCCTTGCCACTTCGCACTAATGCTACGCCAAAATACAGCGGATTATTAAGCAACAACTCTTTTGCGCTAGATTCTGTCATTCCCTTTGCCCCGCGTAATTCCACAAAAAGCGCGATAAACTCCTCTAAAAGCGGGCTAGTAGCGGGGTTTATAAACTCTGCGTTTTGCACGCTTAAGCCATTGTCCTTTGCGCGTGTATGTATATCCGCCTCATCGCCTACCAAAATCACTTCTGCAAAGCCCTCTTTTAGTATCGCGCTAGCCGCCTCAAGCGTGCGTATATCGCTCGTCTCTGGCAACACGATTTTTTTAATGTCAGCTTTTGCCTTTGCCTTAATGTTGTCGATAAAACTCATATCCTCTCCTTGTATATTTCTAGATTCCACTACATTATATGATTTGCATTAACGAGGGGAGTTTGTGGGCGTAATTTCACACCAAAAATATAAAATTACACAAAAATTTAACTTTTTATCTTTTAAAAGAGTTGAATGCGCTTGGAGTGAATGGAGATTATTAGGCTTTGCTAGAATCTAGATTCTAGCAAAGTGGCATTGTGTTGGGTTATTTTATGCCCGTAGCTTGTCCTTTTGCGATTATGCAGTTTCGCCCATAAAAGAATATTGACCAATAGCTTGCGCGTATGTCAGCATTTACAAGCGCATCTGCAGGCTGTCCTTTTTTAGCCGCTTTTTCAAGGGCTTTGCCTACCGCGCCACTTACACGATTAAATCTATTGCCTAAAGACCAGAAAAGCACCTCGTGAATGCAATCTTTACCTTCTACATAATCACCTTTTTCGCTTTTTTCTGCAAGAGAGACATTGCCCGTAGAAACGACAGAAAATTTAGCCAAGTTTTGCGAACACCCGCCCAACAATAGCGCAAAAGCGCAAGCCACACTGATTTTAAACATTTTGCTATACATTTTAGCTCCTTTATGTTGAATTGTAAAACAGCGTAATACTACCTTATGTCTGTTTTTTTTTTACAAACTATTATAATAGAGTGAAAATAAAATCTAAAGCGCATATACTCTAAAAATCTATAATAATGGAGTCCTCTTATGAAGAATCACGCAAAACTTTCAAATGCGAATAAATTGGAACGCAGACCTCTTAGTGCCGAGCGTATTTATCTTTTCCACACTAAAATCGCGCGTAATGTCGCAAGAATCCGTAAAGAGAGGGGAATCTCACAGCTTGATTTAGCTCTTAGTATCGGGCACAAGTCTGTCTCGCTTGTCTCTGGTGCAGAGAGTGGATATAATGGCATACATTTCAACCTAGAGCAACTCTACCGCATAGCCCACGCGCTAGAAGTGCCTATGATAGATTTCTTTGATGGGGTAGGTGAAGTGGATATAGATTCTCAATCCAGCGATGAATAGAATCTCACAAATTTCACGCGCAAATTTTGGGGTTATGACTTGAGATTCATAGTATTTACGCACGAGATTTAAGCAAATTCACACAAATTACCCCAAAAGTCGTGCGTGCTCCAACTTTATACACAAATCCTCTTCATACGCAATCCCCGCATTTTGCAATATCTCTTTTGCCTTTGCATTGTGTAAATCTAACTGCACCCACACGCATTTTGGCGCATTTTTTAGCGCGAGGATTTCATTTGCCACCGCTTCTAACGCCTCACTTTTGCGAAACACATTAAGAATATCGATTGTGCCACTCTGTCCGCAACTATCAAGCAATGACTCATCGCTAAACGCCTCTTGCAAACTCACATACGCCCTGCGCCCCAAAATCTCACCCCCCTCTTGCAAACGCGGATAAATGGGAATGACATTATAGCCCTGCGCGATTAAGTAGCGCGCCACGATATTACTCGCCTTACTCTCATCAGGGCTAAGCCCCAAAATTGCGATATTTTTCGCCGTTTGCAAAATATGGGTTTTTTGCATATCATTCATTTGATGTCCTTTGTGTTTTTAGATTGAGGAGAATCGAGTGCAATTTTATTTTATTGATATAAATGCCACCAAAACCACTGCGCTTAATTTCACTTTATCCTTGTTTATTTATGTGGGAGATTTTGCTATAATTGTAAGAAATTAGGCAAAACTCTTATTGGTGGTTAGAATGAATAAAATCGCTATTTATCCGGGCACTTTTGACCCTATCACAAACGGGCATTTAGATATTATTAAGCGTAGTATAGGGATTTTTGATAGGGTGGTTGTCGCTGTGGCAAAAAACGAGAGCAAACACCCTATGTTTAACTTTGAACATAGAATCCAAATGCTCAAACTCGCAACTAAGGATTTGACAAATGTCGAGGTAGAGGGCTTTGAGTGTTTGTTGGCGGATTTTGCTAAAAGTAAAGATTCTCGTGTGGTGGTGCGCGGATTGCGTGCGGTGAGCGACTTTGAGTATGAGCTCCAAATGGGCTATACAAACAATTCGCTTAATAAGGATTTAGAGACTATTTATTTTATGCCACATTTGCAAAATGCCTTTATCAGCTCATCAGTGGTGCGCTCGATTATCGCATATAGTGATAATTTCGCTCATCTCGTGCCAAAGGTCGTGTATGAATATATCTTAGCGCATAAGGGACGCAAGTGAAGTTCCAAACGGCAAAAAATGGCTTTTATGTGGTGCTTGAAGGTGTGGATACTTGTGGGAAAAGCACGCAAATTGAGAATCTAAAGACATCGTTTCTTAATGCGGTTTTTACCAAAGAGCCCGGTGGAAGCTCTCTAGGAGAATGCGTGCGTGAAATCCTTTTAGATTCTAAAAATCTCCAACCTTTGAGCGAGTTTTTTTTATTTCTTGCGGATAGGAATCAGCATTATTGCGAAGTGTTGCGCCCAAACTTAGAATCTGGCAAGCTGGTGATAAGCGATAGGAGCTTTATTTCTGGGCTTGCGTATATGCGCGATATGAGCGTCAAAGAGGCGTTGGAGTTTAATTTCATCGCATTGCAGGGCTTAAAACCCAATGCAAGTGTGCTCCTTGAGGTGAGCGAGGAGGATTTGCGTGCACGCTTAAACCAAAAACCAAATGATAGAATCGAGCAACGCGGTATCCCCTATATGCTAGAAACCCAAAGTAAAATGCTTCACTTCCTCCAACTCCTAGAAATCCCCACGCTAAAAATCCAAGCAAGCCTCCCACAAGAGCAAATCACCCAGCAAATCACAAACTTCATACAAACCAAACTATGAAATGCCTTATCTGTGAGAATCTTAGCCTTAAACCAATATGCAAAACCTGCCTTGATACACTTACTCCAATGCCTAGCTCACGCACGCTAGAATGTGGGCTTAGAGTGTATAGCTTTTATCCTTATAGTGAAGTGGAGATATTGTTACGATATAAATACGAAGTAATCGGGTCAAAAATCTTTACAATCCTTAGTCAAAGGTGTGCGGAGTATTTTAGCGCGCATAATAAACTTCCAGAATCTATGCTCGCAGTGGGGCTTGATGATGAGCCTAGAGGGTATTATTCACACACCGCTATTATCGTGCGTGAGTTTGCTAAGCGCGTTGCAAATCTCTCTCCTGCTTATAATGCGCTTATTGCGACTAATCGCGTGAGTTATGCGGGCAAAAGCCTTGAATTTCGCAAAAATAACCCAAGAAATTTCATCTATCAATCTCAAACACGCACAACGACTAATGCCATACTTTTTGATGACATTATCACCACAGGTTTAAGCCTGCAAGAAGCGCGTGCGTGCTTGCAAAAGAGCGGGATAAACACGCTCTTTGCCCTCACTTTAGCGAATGCACGATTGTAGTATTTAAGAGAGATTCCCTAAAACCCTATCCCAAACTCTATCATTGCTTGCGTGTTATTTATAGCGGGCATAGAGAGATTGATATTGTTTGCATTTATTGTCTGCGAAGCATTTAAGTGTTGGTATTTGCCAATAGCTCTCACAAAGGTAGAAATCCCCCTCTCAATTTCATAAGAGATTCCCACATTGGCACTAATGGCATAATTTTGTGTAGAAAATGGAATCTGTGCTTTTGTATTTTGTTTATCAAGTATATAAGTCCCAGCAACCACAAAGCTATATGAAGCACCATACATTACACTAAGTTTCGCACTTAGGGGCTTCTCTCCCTCTATTTCTATCCCAGCAAGTCCTAAAGAGCGTTGGAACTTTCTCTCCTCTTTGTTTGTAGAATACATATCAAGCCCACCTAAAATATTGATAAAGATTGGCGATTCTTTGCTTGTGATATTTGCCCCAGCTTTGAGCGCGAAATCAAACACCATTAAGTTGGCATTGCTCTTAGCCCCGTTAGGAAATGCACTTCCGCCAAGGTCGCTATTCCCACCACCTATTGCGATATTTGCCCCAAATTGCAGTCGTTGCTTTAGTGCGACTTTGCCAAAAAGCGATACATATCCAGCATACCCACTAATGCTAGTATTTTCACCATTTGCGTTATAATACGCTCCACCGATTCCTATATTTGTCCATTCACAGATTCGCTCAAAGCAATCTTGTTTAGAGAGAATCACATTGGTTGTATCGTTTGTCGCAGCATTACTGATAGAGAATCCTAAAGTTACTGCGCCTAGAAAGGCAAGAAATTTTGAGAGTGTATTTTTGTTTGACATTGTAACTCCTTATTAAAAGCAATCAAATACAAAAGCCCTATGAGAGGATTCTCATAGGGTAATTAGCAATAGTGTAAAAATCCCAAAACATTTATGGAATCTTACCACCAGCCATTGTGGTCGCCAATTTTTTCAATCGTTTCAACAACGACAACAGCGAAAAATTTTGCCCAAAACTCTCCTTGAACCTGTTTCATTTCTTCTTCGCTAAGCACAGCGACATTTAAATCTTTCGCATCTGCATTCGCTCCAAAAAGCATTTCCATATCTTGGCTTTGTAAGCCACTTGCACTTTGCTGAGCTCGCACTTCGCTCGCACTAAGCACTGAAGCACCAAGCATACCTACAAATAAAAAAGCTACAAACTTTTTCATTTTTTACTCCTTAAAAATGAATTTTTGTCCTTTGCGTGAATTACACAAAGGACAGGAGGATTATATATAAAAACAAAGTTTATTAAAAGCCCTAAATAGCATATTTTACAAACATTTTACATTGTATTACAAGAACTTTACATTTGATTAGTTTTGTAAAATTATGTAAAATAATATTTTGCCATCTTATCATTAAAACTCTCTAAAACCCTATCCCAAACTCTACCATTCCTACATAGTTTTGTGTAGCTGGCATTGATAGATTCACTCCATTAGAATCGAGAGGCTTTGAGGTAGAGAGATTATGA
>NZ_JBSIUS010000003.1:0-156464 GCF_053654635.1 Helicobacter sp. 23-1046
TCATAATCTCTCTACCTCAAAGCCTCTTGATTCTAATGGAGTGAATCTATCAATGCCAGCTACACAAAACTATGTAGGAATGGTAGAGTTTGGGATAGGGTTTTAGAATCTCAAATGAAAGGAAGTGTGTTTGCAAGTATAGTGCTGGTGTTTGCGCTGATAAATGTGCTTAATGCACGCACGCTCCAAAGTGATAAGATTTTTATAGATGTAGAAGTTGCTTCTTGGGCGCAAATGCGCGATAGCAATCTCACCAAACAAGAGTATGATTATAGTTGTGGGGCAGCTTCGCTCTCTAGCATTTTTGCGCATTATTATGGGTTGGACAACGCAAGCGAAAAAGAAATCCTTGATTGGGTGCTCCTCTCTAAAGGCATTGACATAAATCAAAAAGAAGCAATCCAATTTGATGGGGAGATGAAGCAAAAGGCGCATTTGTCCTTTTATGATATGAGTGAGTATGCCAACTCTCGTAACTTTAAAGCATTAGGGCTAGCACTTGATATAGAATCTCTCTCTAAGCTCCAAACGCCCGTGATAGTGTATATAGTCGTGCGTGAAGTAGAGCATTTTAGCGTGCTTAAGGGTATGGATTCACAATTCGTGTATCTCGCTGACCCGAGCTTTGGGAACATTAAAATGAGTAGGGCGAAGTTTAAAGAAGCGTTTTATCCCAAACTACGCAAAAAAGGCGAAATCGATAACACGCAAGCCCTCAATAGACAAATGTTTGGTAAAATAATGGCGATACTCCCACAAGATAGCACAAGCGAGGCAAACGCGGAGTTTATGAAACTCCAAAAAGATTCTGGATTTGTGTATGAGGTAATAAAGGATATTACTACGCGATAAATTTTATAACTTATTACAAAAAGCAATGAAATATGAAAAGTTTGTAAATCAAGTATTTAAGCTAATTGATTTTTATATATAATCGCTTATGCCTTAATGCAATAGGCTTTAAGGTAAATTTTGCTTTAAGGGGTTTATAATGGATTACCTAATGGACGAATTTGCAAAATTTCTTAGCGCACTAGGCTTTATCACAATGGCAAATCTTAGTGCTGCAAGCTATGAGACGACCACCACAAGTGCGGATTGCAAAGAGCGAAATTGCTCGTATGAAAGCATTGGAGTCGGCGCGGCATATTATAACTTTAATGCGGGCGATGTCCTCTCTCCAGCATACTACTTGGTCGCTGATGGCAGGTATGTATGGAGTGCGAGAGCGCAAGTTGGACTTTTGGTGCGCGTAGGTATGGGCTCAAACAACCTTAGGGGCACATTTCCCACTACACTAAAGACAAAGGCTAGCTATTTTTTGCTTGATGCGAAACTCAAAGCTGGGTGGAATGTGCTAAGCAAGGATTATCCATTATTCTTAAATGTCTTTGGCGAGCTTGTTTCGCAAACCCCCACAAAGAGCTTTGGTCGTTCGTATAGCGTGGTTGGTTTAGAGTTAGATGGAAATATCCCTGTGGGAGGGAATCTAAAACTTACTTATGGTGCGAGTTATGGTGTATTAGTCGCATCATATTTCTATGACAATACACGGTCTAAAGTGCCAAACTCCTCTAGCAACTTTGAAGCAAGTGCCAATGTGGGTGTGAATTATGAATTTAGCAATGGCTATGCCTACTTTGCTCGCATTATTGGCAGATACCAAAGCATTGGTGCTTCAAGCGAGGCAACTTATGACAACACTCAAGTGAGCTATCCTAAGAGTAGCAACTACGCTGGAATGCTTGAAATGGGAGTGGAGTTTTAACCCTGCTTAATTAACCTATGAGATTCTCACAAGGTGCGGAGAATCTCATAGAGATTGAGAAAAATATAATCGATTTGTTCTTTAGTGGTGATAAAAGGTGGCATAAGGTAGATTGTGTTTCCTAGTGGGCGCAAAAGTAAGCCTTTTGCCAATGCTTTATTATACACTTCTACTCCCTTGCGCTCTCCCTCAAAGCCCACTATGTCAAAGGCGAAAATCATTCCCCTTTGGCGCACATTTGCTACGCAATCAAAGTTTTTAATCTCGCTCGCTTTTTTCCACATATACGCGCTTAAATTCGCATTGTTTTCTAACACATTTTGGGAATCAAAAATATCAAGCACCGCATTCGCACACGCACACGCAAGGGCATTGCCCGTGTAGCTGTGCGAATGCAAAAACGCTCTATGGCTCTGCTGATAGGGCGCGTAGAATTTCTCATATACCTCATCGCTTGTAACCACCACAGAGAGTGGCAAATATCCCCCGCTAATGCCTTTACTAAGGCACAAAAAATCAGGCACAACTCCGCATTGCTGATATGCAAACATACTGCCAACGCGCCCAAAGCCTACTGCGATTTCATCAAAAATCACATATACGCCACGCTTTTGGCACGCTAAAGTCGCATTTTTGACAAAGTTTGTGCTGTGCATTTGCATTCCCCCCGCACATTGCACCAAAGGCTCTATGATAAAGGCGATAATATCGGGGTGAGAATCAAGCAATGATTCCAAATCGTGCAATGCCTCTTGCTCGTTTGGATTGGGTGATTTGGCTTTAAGCGTTTTTAGTAAGATGGGCTCATAAATGTCTTTGTAGATTCCCACATCGCCTACGCTTAACGCACCTAAAGTCTCGCCGTGATAGGAATTTTGCAATGAAACAAACAGCGGGTTGCCTTTGGTAAGGTTAGGATTCTCTAGCACTTTAGCGTGATATGCCATTTTGAGCGCGACTTCTATCGCACTTGAGCCATTATCAGCAAAAAAGCACTTTTGGAGTTTAGAATCAAGCTTGCCACACAGACGCGAGGCAAGCTCGATAATGGGCTTATGGGAGAATCCAGCGAGGATTAAATGTTCTAACTCTTGGGCTTGGGCGTGGAGCTTTTGGCTAATGTAGTCATTGCAATGCCCAAAGAGATTAACCCACCAGCTTGAAATGCAATCCATATACGACTTCCCCTCAAAGTCATAGAGATATATTCCTTTAGCGTGTTGTATGGGGATTAGCGGGAGGATTTCCTCGTGGTCGTGCATTTGCGTGCAAGGATGCCAAATATGGCGTAAATCAAGCTCTTTTAATTGCGCTTGGGATAGGTTTTGCATACTTTACCTTTTATTGTCATAGAAATCTTTTTGCCAATTTTAAGCCAAAAAGAATAACACTTTGGTTAGAATATCGCTTTAGATTCTAAAATTCAAAGATAGTGGAGGACAAATGGGAATCTTTGGGGATATTGTCGATGTGCTGGGGAATATAAATAGTCTTTTTTACATTGTTGGGTATCTTATGGGTGGGATTCCATTTGGGTTGCTTTTGACAAAGATTTTTTATGGCATTGATGTGCGCTCTGTGGGCTCGGGGAGCATTGGAGCGACAAATGTGTATCGCGCGGTAAAAGAGATTAACCCAAAAAGCGCGAAAGTGTTTGCCGCTTGCACGATTTTGCTCGATGCGACTAAGGGGACGATAGTTGTCCTTGTGGCGAAAATGTTTGGGCTTAGCTTTGAGGCGCAGTGGCTTATTGCAATTCTTTGTATTATAGGGCATTGTTATAGCCCGTTTTTAGGCTTTAGCGGTGGTAAGGGCGTGGCGACCACTATTGGTTCGGTGATTTTGCTTATGCCTATTGAGGGTTTGTGTGGGCTTGTGGTGTGGGCGTTTGTGGGTAAGGTATTAAAAATCTCTTCACTTTCTTCGTTGCTTGGTGTATTTACGGGATTATCGCTCACTTTTGTTATCCCCTATGTTTTTGATTTGCCAGCTTGTATTGATATTAACGCGCAAATCAACTCACACATACCCGTAGTGCTTATCGGGCTATTTATACTTTATACGCATATTCCTAATATCAAACGACTGCTTCGCGGGGAAGAAAAAAAGATATAGTTGCGTTTAAGGAGGTCGTATGCGCTTTTGTGTGTATATTAGGGATTTAGAGTTTCGCACGATTATAGGCGTGCTAGAATCTGAACGCGAGAAAAAACAAGACATTGTGCTTAATGTCAAGATTTTTTATACCTATGAAAATGAGAGCAAAGATGCGCATAGCGTGGGGTTTTTAGACTATGCAGAAGTTGTCAAAGTCATTAAACACCACATTAAATCCAAAAAATATGGACTTTTGGAGGATTTGCTCATAGGGCTCAATGCGATATTGCGTAAAAAATTCCCAATGATTGAGAAAATGTCCCTGCAAGCCTTTAAACCAAGTGCTATTAAGGGTGCGCAAGTTGGGTTGGGATTAAAGAGCAATGCGAAGAGTTTATTGGCATTTTTTGCCTAGTGCGCGCTAAAATCAGCCTATTACGCACTCCAAGTATTATATCCCCTTGCTGGTGCTTAATAAAATTTTATGCTACATTTTTTTGCTTTTAATGTATAATTGAGCGTTTTTGCGTGATTTTACAAAGATTTTACAAATCTTAGTTAAATGCGTTTGGTTGCACTTTAATCAAAGATTCTACACCAAAATAGAGAATCTAAAAATTCATTGTAAAGGCGGTTTTTATGTTGGGTAAGTTTAGCAAGGCAATAAAGCAATATTACTTTTTTGTCATAGGGATATTAGTGATTTACGCGCTTGCTGTGAATGAGGAAATCGGCAAGCTGTGTGCGGGTGTGGCAATTTTGCTTTTTGGTATGCTCTTTTTGGGCGAGGGCTTTAGAGGATTTTCTGGAGGGATTTTAGAGAGAGTGCTCTCAAGCTGGACAAAGACGCCTATAAGAAGCGTGGCTTTTGGGACGATTGCTACGACTATAATGCAAAGCTCAAGTATCGTAACGGTGCTGGCGGTTACTTTTGCAGGAGTGTCGCTTATCACAGTAACGCAAGGTATTGGCGTTATGTTTGGTGCGAATTTAGGAAATAGTGCTGGCTCGTGGTTGATTGTGGGCGCGAGCTCTATTAGTATTTCTGCATTGGCGTTGCCTTTTATTGTGGGCGGATTGTTATTTAACTTTCGTCCAAGTAAGGCACAAAAATACTTTGGCAAGATTCTCGCTGGATTTGGATTTTTCTTTTTGGGCGTGTTTTACATTAAGGCTGGATTTGAGGGCTTTAAGGAAGTAATGGACTTATCTCAATACCGCTTAGAGGGGTATAAGGAAGTTTTTGGATTCTTGCTTATTGGTGCGGCGATGACAGCTATTATCCAAAGCTCTCACGGCTCTCTTGCCATTATCATCGCTGCGTATGCGGAGCAGCAAATAAGCTACTCAGGTGCGCTTGCTGCGGTGCTTGGCACGAGTGTGGGTGGTGTGGTAACTGCACTTGTCGCTTCGCTTGGCACAAATGTGGAGGGGCGTAGGTTAGCGGTAGCAAATTGTGTGTTTAACTTTACCACCGTGTTTATTGTCGCGGTGTTTTTCCCATATTTTGAAGCACTTAATAATATGGTGGGGGATTTGTGTGGGTTTGCTGAAGATTCTATGTTTCGCATAGCGATTTGGCACACACTCTTTAATCTCGTTGGAGTCGTGCTTTTAACGGCTTTTATCCCACTTATAGCAAAGATTCTTAACAGCCTTTTAAAGAGCAAGTCAAAATCTCAAGATGCACCGCTGTATATCAATGATGCGTTATTGCCTTACCGTGATACAGCCATAGAAGCACTCACTAAAGAAGTTAAACATCTTTATGACAATGCCTTTGCGATTATTTCGCACGCGATTGGATTCCACCGCACAGACATAAAGAGCGATAAAGAGCTTAAAGAAGTGGTAAAAAATAAAGATTGGCTTAAAGAAGACATTGATGTCAATGAACTCTATAACAACCAAGTAAAAACGCTTTTTAACAGCGTTATGGATTTTTCAAGCAAACTTCAAACTTTTGTCAGCGACATTGGACATATTGAGCAAATTACAGCGTTACAAATCGCTTCGCGTAAAATCGCTGAGGCGACAAAAAGCGCGGGAGTGCTAAGAGCAAACATAAAGAAATACTCTACGGGTAGAAATGCGGCTATGCAAAAAGAATACGATGAAATGCGCCTTGAAGTGGGTTCGCTTTTAAGACTTATTGAGCAAATTAAAATTGCACCTAAAAAGCGACAAAAGAAAGCAAAAAATATGCTTAAGGATTACAAAAAATTCTTTAAAGCCCAAGATAGAAATGCGTTTGGCATTGTTGAGCGACTTATCCAGCAAAAGGCTATTAGCTCGGCAAATGGGACATCGCTTCTTAATGACATTTCCTTTATCGATAATATTGCCAAAGAGCTTATCTCTGTGGCGAATAATATGTATGGTTTAGTCGATGTGAATGTAAAAAAGAAGAAGGGCAAAAACAAACACTCAACGCTTGTAGAGTGGAACTTAAAAATGTAGAGCATTGCTCTAACAACCTCCACAGAATCCCAAAGGGGATTCTGTCTTTTTCGCCTTTGGTTTAAAATTATCAGTATTTTTTAAAAAAAGTTAAATAAAAATATGTTTTTAGGGCAATATTTACTTGAATATATTAGTATGTGTGCTCCAAAACAACATTATAAGGAGCAATTATGAGCACAAAAAAACTTTTTTCTTCTCTTGTAGAAGCAAATGCAGATATTTGGGACAAATACATTCATCATCAATTTGTCAAGCAAATCGAGGCGGGCACATTACCAAAAGAAAACTTTTTGTTTTACCTTAAGCAAGATTCTATTTATTTGTTGCATTATGGGAGGTGTTGTGCTTTGCTGGCAAATAATGCCACCAATACCACCGAGCTAAAATTCGCCACAAAGTATCAAAATATCGCCATTGAAG
Source organism: Helicobacter sp. 23-1046 (assembly GCF_053654635.1). Classification (NCBI taxonomy): domain Bacteria; kingdom Pseudomonadati; phylum Campylobacterota; class Epsilonproteobacteria; order Campylobacterales; family Helicobacteraceae; genus Helicobacter; species Helicobacter sp. 23-1046. The sequence continues at coordinate 6,749 of NZ_JBSIUS010000003.1, forward strand.
TGGAATCTCAACTCCACACGAGCATTTTGCAATTTGGCATTGAACACTTAAATGCGCGTGATGAGAGTATAACAAATATCGCTTATACGCGCTATATGCAGGGCGTGGCAAGTAGCGGGGACTACCTTGATATGCTTGTGGCTTTAAGTAGCTGTGCGATTGGCTATGGCGTGATTGGCAGGGAGCTTGGGAGCAGGCTTGATATTACCAAACTTGATAATCATCCATATAAAGATTGGATTTGCACTTATGCGGGCGATGAGATTCAGGTGTTGGTGCGTGAGTTTGAGGAGTTTGTAGATAGTTATAGCCACGCCGTAAATGAAGAGAAGTTTAAAAAACTTAGCGATATTTTTTACACCGTCACGCGATTAGAATGTGCCTTTTGGCAACACGGATTAGAGATGAAAATGGATATTTAAGGTCGCTTATTACAAGAAAGTAACGAACTATTGAGTAAGGGTGGAGCGAAATTGTATAAATAGAAAGCAAAAAGGCTTTCTATTTATATTGATTGTGTGAAGAGGCTAAAATACATAGCCTAAGATGATTGACGCTCTCCAATAAGGGACTTGAAAATCTTTTGTCTTAATATAAGTGTTAAGCGCGGTAAAATCACCCGGGTCTCGCGTAGTGCTATTAAGGTTGCCCATCATATAGCGCACACCAATGCTAAAGGTGTCTTTAAGTTTAAGTCCAAGTCCGCCACCATAGACAACCCCTTGATACACAGCATTCGCACTCCAATTATTTTGTGTATCACTCTTAAAAAATGTATCTGTGAGTGAATGATAAGAATATCCAGCCATCGCTTGGATATAGAATCCTCCACCAAAATGCACACCCAACACAGCGGGAATCTGCACTCCCCAACCGCTAAAATTTGTCTCGCCTAGCAGTTTGGTCCCATTTGGCAATTCTGTTTGTGGCGAAGTGGCAAAAATGTTACTATCTCCACGAGCTCGGAGATACACAGGCACGGTGATTTCCACACCCACATAAGGATGCAACCCACCCGCACTAGAGACCGATACAATGTAGCTAGAATATCCAACATCAGCGGAGTTTAAAATCATATCGCCAAGTGATGAGTAAGAATAGCCTAAATGCCCCTCATTATAGAGAATCCAAGTCGCAGAGCTACTCGCACTACTCGCCTTTATCACGCGTCCGCTTCCAAAGTTTGAAAGCAATGAGCTCTCCGCACTTTTGTATGAGTTAAATGGGCTTGCGCCAAACACACTACAAACTAAAGAAACAAGCACAACGCTTGTCATAACTAAGAATCGCATAAATGCCTCCTTGATATAAGGTAATTTAGATATTATCTCTAAGTTTAATAAATCGGCGAAAATATTGGCGTTTAAATAGTGGAAAATTGCTATAATGCGTAGATTCTATAAAATTAAGCGGGGTTTTGGCAATGTTGTTTCGATTTATTGCTTTGCATTATCTCAAGTATTTTTGCATTATTTTTAGCGCGCTTGAGTTGTTTTTTGTAACTATCGATACGCTTCAATATATTGATAAACTTCCAGATTCTGCAAACTTATTAGTGTTGTATATTTTTTATGATTGTGTCTATGCGATGAGTTATACTTTACCCATATCGCTTGCATTAAGCGCGATTGTATTCCTTATAAACTTGCTTAAAACAAACCAATTAACAGCACTCCTTGCGCTTGGATATTCTCGTTTGCGGATTTTATTTCCTGTTGTTGCGGTGTGTGTGTTTTTTACTTGTGCGCATATTGGGTTAAATTGCACGCCACTTGCCTATGCGTTAGAGCAAGTGGAGCTTATCGTGCATAATCAAACGCTTGTAAATGTCCGCACTGATGTGCTTTTAAAGTTTGATGACAAATACATTTATATGGGGGAGATTTTTCCACTCGAAGATGGTGGTGCGAGGGTGGAGAATATCAAAATCTTTGAGCTAGATTCCCTAGAACTTCGGCAATATTATAGTGCTAAGAGTGGATTTTTTGTCAATAATCAGTGGCGACTTAGCGATGTGAATTTGGTGAGCATTTCTCCGCAACTACAAATCGGTAGCAAAGCCATAGATAAACAAGAAATCGCCCAATTAGAGCTATTAAAAGGATTTCGTCCAAAGGTGCTTGATACCTTTGCCAAAGACAAGCCTCGTGTGTCTATCATTGATGCGATTGATACACTGCGAATCTCCATAAAACAAGGCACAAGCTCGACTAAAATGCGTGGCATTATCTATGCCTTAGTCGTTGCACCATTTTTTGTCCCATTGAGTATTCTTGTCATTGCGAGTTTTATCCCTTCTTTAGCGCGCTATGAGAATCTTGCGATACTTGGATTTTCTTGTGTTCTTGGTGTGCTTATGGTTTGGGGGTTATTTTTCTCTTTTGCTGAATTTTCCACAGCGGGCTTAATCCAACCAGAAATGGGCGTGCTCGCACCATTTTTGATATTATTTGGTTGCACTTTGCATTTTTTGCGTAAAATCAACACAAAATTCATATAATTTTATTGTTTTAAGAGGTTTTTTACTTTTCACAAGGCATAATATTGGGAAATTTTATGCAAGGGCAATGTTATGGAAGATAGAGTTTGGACCATTGCGGGGGCGTTTTACCCGCACTCATTAGAAAAAGTGTTTTCTCATCAAGATTTTGTGGTGGCGGTTTATACCGTGTTGATTAGTGTTTTGCTTTTGGTGTGTGCGAAGCTCGCCACAAGCAAGATGCAACTTGTGCCTAGTGGCGTGCAAAATGTGTTTGAAACACTTATCAGCGGAGTGATTAACTTCTCAAAAGACATTGTGGGCGAGGAAGTAGCAAGGAAGTATTTTCCACTTGCGGCTACCATTGGCTTACTTGTGGCGTTTGCTAATCTTATTGGAATTATACCGGGTTTTGAAGCACCGAGCTCTAGCCTTAGCTTTACACTTGTTTTAGCGTTGGTGGTATTTTTTTACTACCATTTTGAGGGCATTCGAGCGCAAGGAGTCATCAAGTATTTCAAGCACTTTATGGGTCCTGTGCCTTGGCTTATTCCCTTAATGTTACCTGTGGAGATTATTTCACACTTTTCACGCATTATTTCGCTTTCTTTCCGTTTGTTTGGGAATATCAAGGGCGATGATATGTTTTTGCTTATTATGCTTATGCTTGTGCCTTGGGTTGTGCCTGCATTGCCGTTTGCTATTTTGACTTTTATGGCATTTTTGCAAGCCTTTGTGTTTATGATTCTCACTTATGTCTATATTAGCGGAGCGGTAGCAGTAGATTCTGACCATTAAGCAGATAATCGGCTTAGGCTAAGGCACATTGAATGGGCGTGTTGCAATCTTTGCTTATCACGCCCAGCTATTACACTTCGCGTGATTGCGCTCAAAATCTCGGTGCTATTTTAGATTCTCATCAAGTGCATTACGCTATGTATCGGTGTGATGATATGTCTTTGGCTGAGGATTTTGCCCTGCAGTGTAAAAAGCGTGGCATTCGTGTGGTGTTAAACGCTACTTTTGACAACGCCAATCCGTTAGTCATTTTAGATTCTCATCTTTTGCGCCATTTTGATGGAATCCACCTAAAAGGTGCGTATTTTACTTGCATAGATTCTATCGCGCGTCATTATGGTGGTATCATTGGATTTAGTGCGCATAGCGTTGATGAGGTATATGGGGCGTTGCGCAGCGGTGCGCATTATTGCACACTTAGTCCTATTTTCTCCACGCCAAACAAACCCGCCCCATTGGGCATACAATCTTTGCACGCCCTACATATTCAAGCACGAGAGAAGACATTTGCCTTAGGTGGCATTGTAAGTGATTCTCACATTGCTAAAATCACGAGCATTGAGCACATTAAGGGCTTTGGCTCTATTCGATATTTTTTCTCCTAAATATGTGATTTTTGCCCAAATAGCCATAATAAAGGAACGATATTTTTATGTGCTAAGGGGTAGAAATTTTATACAATAACTTTGTAAGTAAGTGAGGTAGGTATTTTGGGCTTATCATCTTTTCTTCGTCCTTTTTTTTCGACTGCGTTTATTGGCGTAGATGTTGATGGGAGATTTTGCAAGGTCTATGTGGTAGCTCGCAAAAATGGACAAACAAAGGAAGAGTTTTGCAAAGAATTTAAAGCCTTTGATAATAAACTGCCTGCTGAAGCCGCAAAGCTCATTCGCGCATACAAAAGAAAATATCCATTTACTTATCTTGGCTCAATATCAAAGACCTACAATCAAGGCGTGATTGATACGACACAAAGGGTGAAACTCTCAAAGTTTGGCATTAAGCCCGATGAGAATTTATTTATACGAATGCATAATTGGGCGTGTTATATACAAAAGCGCGCTGTTGCAGAAAGTCGAGCGCGCTATCTTCAAGCGTTGGGGTTGGATTTTTTATTTTCCCCATTTATTGTGATTTATACCATTATCGCACACAAAATGCTTCGCACTAGAAATTGCTTGTATGTGCTACAACAAAGGTCTAATATCAGCTTGCTTGTAGCGGATAAGAAAAATGTTTTTTTTGGCGGATATTTCCCATTAAGCAGCGATTTGGAGGGCATTGGAGATGATGATGACGAGCACAGCGAGATTAGCTCTATTTTAGATATGAAAAATATTGATGGGCTTGCTGGGACTTCCCCAGAGGAGTTACGCGAGTTAGGAGAGTTAGATGGCATAGATGAGGAAGTCCTTGAACAAGAGATTGCGCCAAAAGAGCTCAAAAATAGAAAAAAAGCTCAAGGCGAGCAAGCAAGGATTGAGGAATTGCGTGATTTGGCGCGTGCTAATGATACGAGTGAGATTATCACAAATTGCGTGAGTGAGTTTTATAGTAATGATATGTATAAAAGCGATTTTTTGGACAAAATCATTCTTCTTGACACTTATGGAATCTCCAATCAAGCTGTCGAGCATATAAGAAACTCGCTTTTAATGGATATTGAAGTGCGCCCCGTGGATATAACAAAAACATTGATAGAGCTTATGCAAAGGGAGAATCCATAATGGCATCATATAGTTTCATACAACCAAAAGCAAAGTCGATTTTTCGCCGTTTTACAAAATTTTGGCTTTTTTATATTTTGCTAATGATTGTTTGCATTGGTGTGTTTGATAGATTCTTAGAAACGCGCATCGATGGGAAGCAATACGAAGTTGTCGATATGGACGACCAAACTAAAGAGGTAAGTGAAAAAATCACCGCGACAAAGGAATACATCGCACGCCTTACTTACGAGCACAACACAGTTGCGCTTATTGATGAGAAAGTGGGTGGCGAAAAATCTACAAACCAGCGGTTTAGAGGTGGTTTTGAGCGATTAGTAAATCTTATCCCAACGCAAATTACGCTTAATAGTATTCGCATTGATGAGAGAAAGCTAGAGCTTAAAGGCATCACGCCCTCCCAAGAAGTGTATAAATTTTTGCTAGAAGCACCGCTTAAGGCGAGCTTTGATGAAAGTAGGGTGGATTTTTTCCCTTTGCTTAATGGCTGGTTTCATTTTACTTCAGTAAGCAAGCGTAGCGAGCCATTGCGAAAGCCTCAAGGAGAAGAAGATGAATGATTACAAAAGTGAATTTACAATAAAAAACACCCTCTTTTTCTTTGTTTTTGTGATAATTTGTGTCATTGGAGTAGTCAATGTGCTTTTGCCTCGTATAGAGACTTATAAAAAACAACTCACAGAAAATCGGCGCGAAGAGCTTATCTATAATCAAGCTGTGAATGAATACAACAAAACCAAAGCCGCACTTAAATCTCTCATTGAGGAAAATGCCCAAGCTTTTGATAGACTTTATGCTGACACACCGACAGAAAAGCAACTCCAAGAACGCATAAAACATTATTTTGTCTCACTTAAAGTGAAGAAAAAAGAGACCAAATCAGACAACAACATTTCTTATACGAAGTTTGATATTTCTGGCTTTATGGCAAACAACACAAAAGTGCTTGAATTTTTAGAGCAAATTGGCAATTTAGAAAATATTGTGCAAATTAACGCTCCTTTAATCGTGCGCGAGGATAAGGCAAGCAAGACACTTAGCGTGTTTTTTAGCCTTGAGATTCTCCAAAGCCACTATACGCCAAGCGAGATTATTTTACAAGAAGATTTGCAATACAAGCACCCAAGCAAGATACCAGCGCAATCAAGCCAAGATTCTGGAGCAATGTTGCAATTTGTGTTAGGGTTGCGCGATTAAATATATAAAGTGCTTTACTTAATTTTATCTTAAAGCATTTTGTTATACAATACGCTAAATTTCGGTTTAGCAAAACCAAAGGAGAATAAATGTCAAAAGAGACCCAAAAAGAGCCAACAAAAGAAATGTTGGAAGTGTTGATGATTGAAGATGATATGGAGCTTGCCGAGATTCTCACAGAATACCTTAAGGGGCACGATATGAATGTAACCAATTATGATGAGCCCTATACAGGAATGAGTGCCGTCAATGCCAAGCATTTTGATATTTTACTGCTTGATTTAACCCTGCCAAACCTCGATGGATTAGAGGTTTGCAAGCGTGTAGCGAAGCAGAAAAATATCCCAATCATTATCTCTTCAGCAAGAAGTGATGTCGATGATAAGGTAAAAGCCCTAGAATATGGCGCAGATGATTATTTGCCTAAGCCTTATGACCCAAAAGAGCTTGTAGCGCGCATTAACTCACTTTTGCGCCGATATGCGAAGAAAAATCCAAAAGAGCTTGGTAGGGAAAAAGAATCAATCTTTAAAATTGATAAGCAAACAAGACAGGTGTATTTTAAGGATAAAATGCTTGAACTCACAAGAGCGGAGTATGAGATTCTCACACTGCTTATTGGCAAAAAGGGGCAGGTGTTTTCACGCGAGGCAATCGCCATAGAATCTGAAAGTATCAACCCAGAGAGCTCAAATAAAAGCATTGATGTGATTATTGGGCGATTGCGCTCTAAGATTGAGGAGAATCCAAAATCGCCAAAATACATTATATCCGTGCGCGGAGTAGGCTATAAACTTGAAGCGTAGGGATTACGCAGATTCCCTAATCTTTTTTAAGCGCGGTGATTATTGCTTTATGCTTAGGAGCGTTTCTATCATTCTATCAATGGTAGTGATGACTTTGGCATTTGCCGCATAACCACCTTGAAATTTAATAAGATTTACCATTTCTTCATCAATGCTTACTTGTGAAATAGAGTGGTGCTCTTTTTTCACCGCGCTTAGCACAGCGTCTTTGGTTTCTTTAGTGCGCTCTGTTTGTTCGGTTTGTGTTGCCACGCGCCCCGTTACAAACTGAAAATACTCAGAAATGCGCATAGTTTTTGGCTCTTTGGCTAAAAATGGATAGAAATCCACCTCATCATATTGGAGTTGTTGCATCATATTTGCCACTTCAAAGTTCCCAGCCACAGGAGAGAGCCAAGGTCTAATCAACGCTGAATCGCGTGCATATTCAGGGTTGAGTGCGATATTTCTCGCACTATTCCCATCAAAAAACCGATTGATTCCAAGTGCGCCCACAAAGTTTGTGCCATTATCTTTGATACCTACATACAAGCCTTGTGAAGGGTTTTTCGCAGCAACGACAAATTGGCGTCCTGTCGGGTGATAGTAGGCTTGGAAATAGTCATCGACATCGTTGAGTGCATTGTTATCTGCATTATCATCAGTGTTTGCATTGATAGCTTTGATAATATCATTCATCGTGGTGATACGGTCTATGTTGATAGTTTTGCGCACGATTTCTTCGCCCTTTGTGTTATACACGATAATATCAAAACTCCCCTCTTTAATGTTGTAGGGGGAATCAATAAGCGCAGCGGTATTCCAAATATCCAAAATGTCGCTTTTAATATCGTGTGTGGCACTTTGGGCGTAAATATGGTTGGTTGCTTCAATAAGCCCCCGTGCAAAGACATCAAGGTGGTTGATATAATCTTGAAGTTTTCCAAGTGGCGCGTCATAAGTCCCATCACCAAAAAGAGCGATAAGCGAGCCAGCCTTGCCTTGAGTAAGTTTATCAGTGATTTCTATGGTTTTAAAGTCATCACCTTGAAAATACACATGCGCTAAATTTGGCGCATTTTCATCTGTTTTTACGATGATTGGGTGGTGCATTGCACCATCGACAATGTTAAAGCCGTGTGCGACATTAAGCACATATTCATCATCAAAGTCCGCCATTCTAGGCGCGATTGGATATTTTGTCCATAAGTGGTTTTTAAACACATTTGCCCCAAGCAACGATTGAATATTAAATTCAAGTTCATCGCGCCTATCGCGCAATTCATTTGCCTGCATAAATTGGATTTGGTCTTCCATTTCTTTAATTTTGCCGTTAATTTGTGCGATTTCTTTAGCGTTGGCATTGACTTCTTTAATCACCACTTCTAGCTCCTCGCTTGCCTTTCTTTGGAGGATTTCTAGTCGCCTGCGTGTATCGGTGATAGTTTTGACTAGCGTTTGAGCGTCTTTTGCAAGGACTTGCTTTTGTGCTGGGTCGGTGGAGTATTTTGCTAAATCTTTCCAAGAATCAAAGTATCGCTCCAAATCGTTGTAGATTCCCACTTCATCGACTTCTGGGAAAAATGCACTCGCCTCGCGCAAATACTCAAAATGTGTGTTGTAAAATTGTGATTCTTCGCTTGCTCTACGATAGCGTGAAAATACAAATTCATCGTGCACTCTAGCGATAGTCTCTACGCTCACGCCACGCCCGATATTTACCCCTTGATAATACAAAGGCTTCTCTGGGCGCACGATTGTGCGCTGACGACTATAAAACTCATCACTCGCGTTTGAAATATTATTGCCCGTTACATCTACCATTACTTGATGGGCAGATAATCCCGTGTATGAAGTATTTAGCGATGATAAAATGCCGCCCATATTAGACCTTTATGCGTTAATATCTAAAATATGGCTTTTGGGCTTGCTTGCTGTATAGTCGTGATTCTCATAAGGCACGAGAGCTTTAAGCAATGAGGTGTAAAACTCACCCACAGCAAATACGCTTTGTGCGTAAGATGAATTGATGTCTTTGAGTGTTTTAAGTGCGCTTTTTAATCGCTCTAAACCCTCATCAACTTCAGAATCTAGCAATTCACTCATTGGTGTATCGGGGTTTTTTTCCATAAGTTCGCGCATTTGCGATTCTAAAAGCGATTTGTTGGTTTCAAATGATTTAATAAGGAGCTTTTTTTCCTCATTGCGTGCAAAAATTGCATCATTGTTTGCCAACGCAATGTCAGCGACATCTTCTTTGGTGAGGATTATAAGTTTATCTAAATCACTAATGGCTTCTTGTAGATGTTGTAATAGCATTGCAATCTCCAAATGCGCTCTCTTTGGGATTTGACTCCCCAAATGCGCTTTTTAGAGATTAAGCAAATCTAATGCCATTTTCTTAGAAGTTTCGGGGATATTGATTTCGTATTTATCTTGTGCTATTTGGTCTTTGATACGCTTTGCTTTGTCAGTATTTGCAGATTCTAGCACGCTTTGGCTTTTTGTAGAATCTTGGGTTTTTGCACCCTTGTTTTTCGTATCGTTGTTGTGTGCGGCATTGATAGCACTCGCATTTACACCTGTAATCACTGCTACTCCTTAAATCTCTATTTGCCTTAAGCCAAAATCGGCGAAAGTTCTATGTTTTTAAATCAATTTGTGTTCCCTTTTGTGTGGCTACCTCGATATTCCGCGTTTGCCAATCTCTTTTTGGAGGTCTTTAACGCTTGTTGGTCCTAGATTCTTTGCCCCTTCAAAGAGCGCGTCTTGAGAATCTCTAAAGGTATAAATGCCAAGCAAAGCCATCGCATAAAGAAAGAAAAAAAATGCGATGGTTGGAATAAGCCAATTTTTATTCACAATATTCATTTTTACCTCCGTTGTGTAAGCCACTCTATAATGTGGGGCTTGACTTCTTTAATGGCTAGCTCTTGGCTTTGCGCAATGGGCTTGTCAAATAGCGAGCTAATATTGCTATGCAGGGTAATCTGAGAATCTAAGCCCTGCAAGAAAGCAATAGCCTCCTTGTCGCCATATTTATTTATCTCCTTAAGTTTCCCTAAATCGTTTGATTTGTGAGAAACTTTAGAAATTTCTTTATCCTCTCGTAATGCCATTGCAATGGTGGGAGCAAATTTGCTCCATTCCGCAGTGGAGCAAAGCACAAACTTGCCACCCACACTTTGCTTAAAGTCTTTATATGCCTTTAATCCACACGCCGTATGGGAATCTAATACATATCCATTCGCATACGATTCTCTAATGAACTCTTTGCATTGCTCATCTGTGCAAAAACTCGCGCTAAAATGCTCTTGAAGTGCTTGCAACTCTTTGACATCAAGGGCATAAACTCCATTTTTTTGGAGAGATTGCATACATTGTGCCGTGCGTTGCGCGCCAAAGAGTGCAAACAAGACCCGTTCCACATTGGAGCTTTTGATAATGTCCATTGCAGGGGAAAGCGATTGGATAAGGTTTTTTGTCCTAATGTCATACACGCCTGTGGTGAGGAATTCATAGAGAATCTTGTTGGGGTTTGACGCGCAAATTAGGCGGTTTATAGGCACGCCCATAACTTTCGCATAAAATGCCCCCAAAATATTACCAAAATTTCCACTAGGCACGATAATGTTAATGTGTGAGAATGCGGGATTTTCCAAAGACACTTCCTCGCGTCGCAATAACTCTAAATACACCCAAATGTGATAGACAATTTGAAATACTATACGCCCGATATTTACGGAGTTCGCAGCCGATAGAGAAATGTTGAGATTTTGCAAGGTTGCATTAAATTCATCATCGCTAAGCAAGGTTTTAAGTGTGCTTTGCGCATCATCAAAGTTGCCTTGTATGCCAATTACCTTGAGATTTGGGGAATCTTTGGTTACCATTTGTAGTCGTTGCACATCTGAAGTGCCCTTGCTTGGATATAGGCAGACTACATCGATATTACTCGCATCTTTAAAACTCTCTAATGTCGCTGGTCCTGTATCGCCACTTGTCGCCACGAGGATAAGATACCTTTTATCCGTGCTTAGAGATTTTATAAGTGAGCCAAATGGCTGGAGAGCCATATCTTTAAACGCTCGAGTGGGTCCGTGATAGAGTTCTAGCACGGTAAGATTCTCATCGTAGCGTTTAAGTTGCACGGGCGTGTTTGCGTCATCAAAGTTTTCATAAGTTTGGAGCGCATCGCGTAAAAGTCCTTTGGGAATGTCTAATCCCAAAAGCGAGAAAACCTCCTCACATAGCTCTTTGTAAGAGCATTTGCTAAGTCTTACAAGCTCGTTTTTGTGTAATGTCGGTAGTGCAGAAAATGTATAGAGACCACCACTTGCCGTGCTAGGAGAGAGAATCGCTTCACAAAAGCTCTTATAATCCCCTCCACCACGAGTGTCTATCATCTTTGTTGTTTTCATTTACTTCCCTTTTGTGTGTGAAATTGGTGTAATTGTAATCTTTTTGTTATAATAGCGCGTTTTGTGTGAAATTCTTACTTTAAGGACAAAAAATGCTCCAAACAATCAATCTCTCAATGCGCTATCCCACCAAAAAACTCTTTGAAAATGTGAATTTGAGTTTAGATTGCGGCAAACGCTACGGGCTTATCGGCGCAAATGGCGCGGGAAAATCTACGCTATTAAAGATTCTCTCAGGCGAGGACGAAGCCACAAGTGGCGAAGTGGTAATCGCCCCAAATGCAAGGCTTGGCGTCCTCAAACAAGACCAATACGCCTATGAAAATCTAAGCCTAAAAGACGCCGTGCTTATCGGCAATAAACGCCTCTATGACGCAATCAAGCGCAAAGAGTGGCTTTATGAAAATGGCGATTTAAGCGATGAAAAGGTAAATAACGAGTTAGGCGATTTGGAGATAATTTGCGCGGAGGAAGACCCTACTTATGAGTGCGAAGTGGTGATTGAGCGGATTTTGGAGGATTTGGGATTCCCCGCCAAAAGCCACCAAAACCTTATGAGTAGCCTTACAGGCGGGGATAAATTTAAGATTTTGCTTGCACAAGTGCTGTTTCCAAAGCCTGAAATCTTATTGCTTGATGAGCCTACAAACAACCTTGATTTGCCCTCAATCGCGTGGTTGGAAAACAACTTAAAGCATTATGAGGGCGTAATCGTGGTGATTAGCCACGATAGGCATTTTTTAAATTCTATCTGCACGCATATTTTGGATATGGATTTTGGAGGCGTGCGCGAGTTTAGCGGGAATTATGATGATTGGTATATCGCAAGCACCTTGATTGCCAAACAGCAAGAAGCCGAGCGCAACAAAAAACTCAAAGAAAAAGAGGAATTAGAAAACTTTATCGCCCGATTTAGCGCAAATGCGAGTAAGGCAAAGCAAGCCACTTCGCGCCAAAAGCAGTTAGAAAAACTTGATATTTCCGCGCTTAAAGTCAGTTCACGGCGCGACCCCAGCATAGTGTTTAAGCCAAATCGCACCATCGGCAATGAAGCCCTAGAATGTGAAAATATCAGCAAATCTTATGGCGACAAAAAAGTGCTAGAAAATGTGAGCTTAAAAATTTTGCCAAACGATAAAATCGCAGTGATTGGACCAAATGGCGTGGGGAAAAGCACTTTGTTGCAAATCCTTGTCGAAGTCTTGAATCCAGATAGCGGAAGTGTGAAATGGGGCGCGACTACACAGCGAGGCTATTTCCCACAAAATGTAAGCGAGGAAATAAAGGGCGAAGAAACGCTCTTTGAGTGGCTAAGGGCATTTGATAAGCGCAAGGAAGCGGGCGAAATCCGCAATGCGCTAGGCAGAATGCTCTTCTCAGGTGAGGAGCAAGAAAAGCAGGTAAATCGCCTAAGCGGTGGCGAAAAACACCGAATGGTGCTAAGCAGGCTAATGCTTGAGGGCGGGAATTTTTTAGTGTTAGATGAGCCTACAAATCACTTGGATTTGGAGTCTATCATCGCGCTTGGCGAGGCGTTGTATAAATTTAGCGGGAATGTGATTTGCGTAAGCCACGATAGAGAGTTGATTGACGCATACTCAAATCGCATAATCGAGCTAGTCCCGCAATTTGATTCTAACGGAACGAGCTTGCCTGCCAAAATCATCGACTTTCGCGGAACTTATGAGGAATATTTGGAATCTAAAAATATGTAAATTTGTTGGTTTGATTCCAATTTTCAAACGATATAAGATTAAAAATTCAAAGGATATAAAATGACAATAGTTGGAATAAGAGAAGGGATTGTATTTGAAAATACATATATTCTGCCTCAAATTGATGTGCTAAACAATGGTGGTAGCATTATTGTAGATTTAATAAGGGAGGGAATCAACAATGGGACAGGAGATTTATTTAGAGATGGCTCTAGAGGAGGAAAAAAAATAAGTTATTTGTGTGATAAATACAACATTGAAAAAATATACACACATGGTTTAATCACGCAAGTTAGAATCAGTTTAAAATAACAAACCAAATGAACTATATAGGCTCGAAATTAAAGTTGCGCGACTTTATTGTGGATTCTATCGCGCAAAAAGTGGCAAAATCTAAACCACTGCGCGAATGCGTATTTTGTGATTTGTTTGCGGGGACAGGGGCGATTGGCAGGGCGTTTAAGCGCAAGGTGCGTAAAGTCATCGCAAATGATAGGGAATTTTATAGCTTTGTTTTGAATAAAAACTACATAGCAAACCACACGCCGATACAAAATCTAGACGCGCTTGTGGTAAATCTCAACAACCTGCAAGGGATTAAAGGCAAAATCTATGAAAATTACGCGCTAGGTGGGACGGCAAATAAAGAACACAAAAGACTATATTTTAGCGATTCTAATGCGATGAAAATCGATGCGATTCGCACGCAGATTGAGATTTTTAAGCAACAAAACGCCATAGATTCTAACGCGTATTATTTTTTGCTCGCTTCACTGCTAGAATCCGCCGATAAAGTCGCAAATGTCGCCTCTGTGTATGGTGCGTTTCTAAAAAATCTTAAAAAATCCGCGCTTAAAACTATGGAATTTAAGGGCGCAAATTACGAGATTAACGATAATTCGCACGAGGTTTTTAATGAAAATGCAAGTGATTTGATTGCCAAAATTTCAGGCGACATACTCTACCTTGACCCGCCTTATAATGCCCGTGAATACGGCGCAAACTATCATTTGCTAAACACAATCGCTTTGTATGATGATTTTGCCCCGCAGGGCAAGACAGGATTGCGCGAGTATGCAAAAAGTGATTTTTGTAAAAAGGACAGCGCGTTAGATGCGCTAGAAAATCTTATCAAAAAAGCGGATTTTGAATGGATTTTTTTAAGTTACAACGATGAGGGGATTTTGGGATTAGCACAAATCGCAAGTTTGTTTAAAAATTATGGCAAATATGAGCGAGTTAGCAAAATCTATCAACGATTTAAGGCAGATTCTACGCGCAACTACAAGCAAGAATCCACAATCGAGTATTTGCATATTTTGCGAAAGAATTAGTGAGTTTTTGATAAAATCCAAATTTTATCAAAATTCAAAAACGAAGCGCAAGAAAAGGAAAAATGAGATGAAAAGATGTGCAAGATTTATACAAATTGTGCCGTTTGGATTTGCAATATTTGGCATAATCGAGCTAGTCCCGCAGTTTGACAAAAACGATAAAAACGGCGTGAATCTCCCTGCCAAAATCATCGACTTTCGCGGAACTTATGGGGAATATTTGGAAAGCAGGGGGATTTAAAATGTTTAGCAATTTTTTAAGATTACTAGCATTCGTGCCTATATTTGCATTTATAGGTTGCTCTAGCAGCACTCAATCTATCATAGATTCGATATATTTTAGTTCTGGGCACGGTGATTTTTTGCGGGAGGGATTTTGCGGGATATATCACGCGCATTGGGATTTATCAAGCGATGACGAATTGGTAAGCAAAATCAAAGCGGAGAAAAAACGCTGTTTTGCAAATCTATCAAATTCGTGTGATAGCGGAAATATGCGTGATTGTGCTGCTTTTGGGTATTTGTTGTGGGACGAATACGATGAATTTGATAAATACGAAGAACTATTAAAAAAAGCTTGTGATGGAAAATATGGCGGTGCGTGTGGTAGATTGGCATTTCTTAACGATGACTTGGAACTACGCAAGCAAAGCTGTGAATATGGCGATTTTATGAGCTGTTATTATCTTTGGTGGAGCAATGATTGGATTAAAAAACGCGCCAAAAAGCTATCTGCAGAGGCGTGTGAGACAATGCAAAAAATTATCGCTACAAAGCCAGATTATGACATTTATATCAAAGGCGTGGGCAATCTAAAAGACTTAAAAAAGGTTGATATGTTTGATAAGATTTACATTCAGGGAATTGGCTTGGAGAGTGAGTTTGAGAAAATGAAAGATTGGCTTTGTGGTAAGGAAAAGTTAATAATGAAAGAATTAGAGGATTGATTTTGCGATGATTTATATTAAAATTGGCTTTGTGGCGTCATAAGGGAGCTATCCTCTCGCCCCTCTTTAGAATCTTTAAAATCTTGCAAGGCTTGCAGAAGCACGGCGTTAATGTTGCTCTCTACCCAGCTTGGAGCAAGCCATTCTTTCGAGCACATCACAGGGATTCCTTGAATGAGAATCTCCAAGTGCAAATGGTCGCCAAACGCCCATCCACTAGAGCCCGTGCGCCCGACCTCATCGTTTATATACACTCTATCGCCTACTTTTAGCGGAGATTCTTCCATATGTGCATAGAGTGAGAACATTCCCATTCCGTGATAGATAATAGCCGTTTGTCCGTGAATGGTAAGATATTTTTTAAAGACGACTAGCCCGTCATTGGAGATAAAAATCGGCGCGTTCTTCACACTTGCTAAATCCACGCCCAAGTGATAGGAAATATTAAGCAATTCTTTATTGATGTAATAACTTCGTTCATCGCCAAATGTCCCGACAGTGAGCGCACCTCTAAGCGGTCTAAAAGCAAAAACAGAATCAAGATAATTTTTAGTGATAGTGCTGTTTTTGGTTGCTTCTAGGATTTGACGTTCATCATCTTTGCGCATTATTTCGTTGATAAATAAAAATCGTTCTTTATCATCATTGAAGTCTGTCGTCTTTTTGCCAATGAGTTCGAGCAAACTTGGAATCTTGGTGTTGAGAAATTGCTCTTTTAGGTGAATGTTAGACTTCATAATGGGATTAGCGAAACTTTTGGCGATGGGGAGGGAAATTTTTGTGGTGTTATTTGCTTTATCTTTGGCGATAATCTTGCCATCAAAAAAGGTGTTAGGCAATGACCACGCTATTAAAGTAGCATAGAGCTTTTCATTTTCTTCAAGTTTTAATTCTGTCGCATTGTATTCAAACGCGCTAAATTCATCTTTGCCATTGCTTAATACAACAGAATCTAGCGCAATATCTTTGACACTAAATACTACCAACGCGCTTCCACCGCGCCTAATCTGCGGAGAAGTGCCAAAGATTCTCACTTGTGGAGCGTCTTTATCGACAACGAGGAAAATATTTACACTTGAGCTATTGCCAATGAAAAGGTTGGCATTACTCCAATCATTGACTTTCACCCTGTATTCAACCACTACGCCATTTTTTAACTCAATCGATGGTTTTGGCAGTGGGAGTTTGAGTGTTTTAGATTTATTGAGCACCACTTCTTTGTTATGCACGAGCAAGTCATTGTCTAAGAAAAGCTCTATTTCATAGCTTTTAATGCCACTTTCATCACTAAATTCAAGCACAATTTCATCTTTTAGATTCCAAAATTCTGGGGGAGTGCTATCAAGGCTTGGTCCATTGCGCTCAAAAATAGCATTGCTAATGAGATAGAGCACAAAAAACGCAATAATAAGGCTTAAAAACGCAATAAAGATTCCCCTTTTTGTCAGCATAGTGTTTCCTAGATTTTTGATTTTAAAAATGATATTGTATGAAAAAATAGCTTAAAAGGCTATTTTTAGGCATTATTTTTATACAAATTTGAAATTTTTGTGTTAATATAGGCGTTTTTGATTGTTAGTTGTTTGTAAAAATGCTTAGAAATAAGGAGATTCCTAGTATGAAGTTTTTTAAAATGTTGTGTGGGTGGCTTTTTGCTACCAAGTTATTGGTTGTAAGTGCTTTTGGTGCGGTTGTGAGTGATGGAATCTGGCAAAGTGGTGATACTTTGTTTGGGTTTTTCCAACGATATAATATCCCAACGAGCGTATTTTATGACTTGTCCCCGACTGATAGGGAGCTTACTAGCGAGATTTATGCAGGTGTGCGTTATTATACCGCACTTGATAATGAAAATAATCTTGTCCAAGCCCTCATTCCTATTGGCGATGGTATGCAGATTCACATTTTTCGCTACAACGACCATTATAAGATTGATTTTACGCCCGTTTCGTATTTCCAAAGTGAGCAACAGCTCCTTATATCTATCCAAAAATCCGCATATCAAGATATTTTAGAGCTTACCGATGATACAGGATTGGCTAATGAGTTTATTAACGCGTATAAAAATAGCGTGAATTTCTCTAGCGCGGTGCATAAGGGCGACCATCTCGCACTTATTTATAATCGTAAATACCGCTTGGGCAAGCCATTGGGTAACGCACAGATTAAAGCAGCGATGATAGAGACTGGCAAAAAGCCAAACTATCTTTTTGCTTTTACCAATGGGCGTTATTATGATATTAACGGCAAGGAAATCGAGGGGTTTTTGCTTAATATCCCTATTATTGGTGCGCGTATTAGCTCTAAATATTCATTAGGACGCAAACACCCTATCTTGGGATTTGTGCGTCCGCATTATGGTGTGGATTATGCTGCACCTAAAGGCACGACGGTAAGTGCTGCGGGTAATGGGACGGTGGTGTATGTCGGTAAAAAGGGCGGTTATGGCAATGTGGTGGAGATTAGCCACGAGGGAGGTATAAAAACGCTTTATGCGCATTTAAATTCATTTGCTCCAAAATTGCGAGTAGGACAAAAAGTAAAAAGAGGGCAATTTATCGCTAGAGTTGGTTCTACTGGGCTTAGCACGGGTCCGCATTTGCATTTTAGCGTGTATAAAAACAATCGCCCTGTAAATCCACTAGGTAGCATCAAAGCACAGACAAAAGAGCTTCCGCCAGAGGCAAAGCAAGAGTTTTTTGCGCTTGTGGAGGGGTATAAGAACGAAATTGAGCTTATTGTGGCTAGAGCGGGAGAATCGCAAGAAGATTCTCTAATGGTGAGCTTACCATCTTGCATAGATTGCAAACCACAACAATAGACATTGTTGAAATGGATTGCTTTGATTGATGAGAGGATTATCTTGCAAAAAGATGATGTAGTTTTGTCTAGTGAGCAAATCGCACGAGGCGTTAGAGGGATTGTCCCCACGCATATTACCGATATGTCTATGCAAGAATGTCTGCATTCAGTTTATGTTAAACCCAAGCGGATATGCTATAATGAAGATGGCATACAAAAAACTTGGGATTTTATTCAAAGCCTTGATTCAGTGGCGATTATTTTACACCGCATAGATATTGATGCGTTAGTGGTGGTGGTGCAGTTTCGTCCGCCTGTGTATGTGAATGGACAAAATGACGGCTATACTTATGAGTTGTGTGCGGGCTTGCTAGATAAATGCGATAAAAGCATACAAGAAGTCGCAGCAGAGGAAGTCCAAGAAGAATGTGGGTATCAACTTAACCCAGAACAACTCCATAGCGTGGCGGAATTTCACACTTCAGTCGGCACAAGCGGAGCGAAGCAATATATTTTTTATGCTGCCGTTACACAAAATGACAGAATCTTGCGAGGTGGTGGGGTAGATGGCGAGATTATCCAAAGTGTGCTTATTGCTCGGGCGGATTTGGAGGCGTTTTTACACAATTCATCATACATAAAGACACCGGGTCTTGGATTTGGAATCTTATGGTTTTTACAACACACCACAAAAAAAGGAAAAATACAATGAAAGCAATATGGATATTTTTGATATGGGGACTTTGCGTCTGTGCTTTGCAGGCAATAGAAACAAAAGCATTAAAAAAGAGCATACAATCCGTGCAGGGCAGTGAAATAACCTTTGAAGCGGGGAATCTCAGGGTTGGTGAAAGCGGGATTGTGCTAACACAAAGCAAAGAATATGAAATCATCATCGCCAAAGCGCATATAACAGGCATACAAGACAAAATCGCCACCGCGAAGTTTAGTGCCTTTGATGCAATCCCACAAAAATACCTTCCCACACCATCTGCTACGCCTAAAATCGGCGATAGTGTGATTTTTAGGAGTTTTTATAATCGTGGTATTGCCATTGCCCCAAACCAAGAAAGCTATCAGCATATCGTGCGCTCTAATTCTCAAGTGCAGTTTATGCACATCGATTTATTTGCCGCATTTATGAAACAAAAAAATCTTAATGACCCAAGCCCTAAGGTTTTTAGGGAGTTTTGTCCTCGTTATAGTGTGGGATTACTTTTTATAATGGATTCCGTGGGTGTGAAAGTGCTTGATTGCGAGAGTTTCGTGCTTTTAGAATCACAAAATCTCCCAGCACAAAATGACACAACGCAAACACTAAATCCGTTTTTTTCTCGCATTACCTCGCCAGATAAGCGACTTGGCGGGCGATTTAAGTCAAACAAATCAAAAGAATATTTTAGTTTTTATGATGAGTTGCTAAGAGAAGCAAAGTAATAATGAAGCCAAAGGCTGTGGCTTCGTTTTATACTCGCGCTACTCCAGATTCTATCGCAGCCTTTGCCACAGCATTAGATACGACTTCATTTAGTCGTTCATCAAAGGCTGATGGGAGCAAATATTCTCTACCAAAACTCACACTATGTCCTAGCAGTTTTTGTAATTTATTTGTGATTGGCTCTCTTGCAAGTTTTGCAATGGCATTTGCCGCAGCAAATTTCATTTCCTCATTTATCTTGCGAGCTCGCACATTGAGCGCACCTTTAAAGATATATGGGAATCCTAGCACATTGTTGATTTGGTTTGGGAAGTCGCTTCTGCCTGTGGCGATAATCGCATCAGGGCGGGCGCGTTTTGCCACATCGGGCATTATTTCAGGGATAGGATTGCTTAGTGTGAAAATGAGTGGATTCTCGTTCATCTCTTTTATGTCCTCTTCACTGAGTAGATTTGCTTTTGAAAGTCCCAAAAGCCCATCAGCTCCTCTAAGCGCGTCTTTGAATGTGGGATAGCGTCCATTCACGGCAAATTCTTTTTTCATTTCGTTTAAATCACTTCTATCCTTGGTAATCGCACCTTTAGAATCAAACATTATAATTTCTCCTATACCTAATGCCTTATACATTCGCGCGCACGCGATAGCCGATGCTCCTGCGCCAAAAACGACAATACGCATATCTTTTGCTTCTTTTTTAAGCAAGTGCAGGGCATTGATGATTCCCGCTGTGGAGATAATCGCTGTGCCGTGCTGGTCATCGTGCATCACAGGAATATCAAGCTCTTCAACTAATCTACGCTCAATCTCAAAACATTCTGGAGCTTTAATATCCTCTAAATTGATACCACCAAAAGTGGGCGCAATAGCCTTGACTACCTCGACAAACTTATCTACATTTTTTTCATTCACTTCAATATCAAATGAATCAATCCCCGCAAAAGTTTTAAACAAAATCGCTTTGCCTTCCATTACAGGTTTGCTCGCAAGCGCACCAATATCACCAAGCCCTAGCACCGCTGTGCCATTACTGATGACAGCTACAAGATTACTCTTAGAAGTGTAGTCATACGCGCTTAGTGGGTTTGCTTCGATTTGTTTGCAGGGCACAGCCACACCGGGTGTGTAGGCTAAGCCTAACTCATCAACAGAATCTAACGCTTTGCTGGGTTGGATTCTCACCTTTCCTCCCTTGTGGTAGGATAGAGCTTGAGGATAGTTCTTTTTGAGGTTTTCTAAGTCTGTTTGCATTTTGCTCTCCTTGTGGCATAAAATTCCTTAAATTTGTAGCAAAACTTTATTAAAAATGGGATAAATCCCGCGCAATTCGTTACAAATTTTCATTTAAGATAAACTTAACTTAAACTTTTAAGCAAGAAACAAAGGTTTTTAGGGCATACTAAATCCGCATATAAAAACAAAGGGAAGCAATGATAACAAAAAGCAACGAAGGGAGCTACAAACAAAAGCAACAAATGAGCAAGGGCATTGCGAGAAGCCTTGTGTTTTGGGTGTTTATTGGCATATTTTTAGGCGTGGTGTTTGGGAGTATTGGGAGCTTTTATGATACTGCGCCAAATGCCACAAACAACGACATAATCAGCTTTTTTCACCATTTTAGCATAGCTAGCAAAGAATACACCATTGACCCCTTTATCAAAGGGCTAAAGCTTTTAATGGGACCTATCATTTTCCTTACCATCATCACGGGTATCACGCGCCTAGAGGACTTAAAGACTTTGGGGAGTTTGGGGCTAAAGACGCTGATTTATTTTGAGGTGGTAAGCACTTTTGCGCTTGTCATCGGCGTGCTTTTTGGCGAGCTCATTAAGCCCGGGCACGGAATGCACTTAAAGGTAGAATCTCTAGATTCTGGAGATGTGGCGGGCTATATCGCGCAGGGCTCAAGTATGCCAAGTAGTGCTGGCGGAGAGATTTTGCACATTTTAAAAACAGCCATTCCCCACGACCCTATCACGCCATTTGTGGAGGGTAAAATCCTCCAAGTGCTTGTAATGGCGATTTGCGTGGCAATAATACTTAGCTTTACAAGCCCTGCGATAAAAGAAAAGGCGTTAAATTACTTAGAATCTATGCAAGAGACATTTTTCAAAGTCCTAACCGCGCTGATTTGGTATTCGCCATTAGCGACATTTGGGGCTATGGCTTTTTTAATCGCTAAGTTTGGCTTTGCCTCCATTAGCGGTATGGCACAGCTCCTTCTCACGATGGCAGCTGCCGTGCTTGCCTTTATCTTTGTGATTTTGGGGCTTATCTGTCTAATGGGCAAAATCAATATCTTTAAACTAATGCGCTTTGTGTATAGAGAGGTGCTAGTCGTCTTTGCGACTTCTAGCTCTGAGACTGCGCTAGCCCCCCTAATGCGTAAGCTCGAAAAAGCGGGAATCCAAAAGGCAAGCGTAGGGCTTGTAATGCCTGTGGGGTATAGCTTTAATTTGGACGCGACAAATATTTATCTAAGCCTTGCGGTGATTTTCCTCTCTCAAGCCTTTGACATTCCTATCACTATCGAGCAAACTATCACGCTAATTCTTATTTTGATGATAAGCTCTAAGGGCGCAGTGGGCGTAACGGGAAGCGGGTTTATCGTGCTAGCAGGGACGCTCTCCGCGCTTACGATGGGCGATGGCTCGCACCTAATCCCCGCTGTAACGGTGGCAGCCATACTTGGAATCGATAAGTTCTTAAGCGAAATGCGAAGCGTGGGCAATCTCTGCGGAAATGTCGTAGCGTGCGTAATGGTTAGCATTTGGGATAAGCGCGTGGATATGGAAAAATTCCGCTATGCGCTTGATAATCCTGAAGAATTTCGGGTGTTGTAGAATCTATAAGTTTGATTGTCTGTATTTTGCACGATAAATGCGAAAAATGGACTGCTAAATGCTTAGATTCTGCGTGGCTTTTTGTCGCATTTTATAATGCCTATTGACAAAACCGTGCAAAGTTACTATAATTTCGGTTTGCAAAAAACAAAAGACCCGTTAGCTCAGCTGGTAGAGCAATTCCCTTTTAAGGAATGGGCCGTTGGTTCGAATCCAACACGGGTCACCACCAAATAAGCAATAAAATGGTCCCGTCATCTAACGGTTAGGATACCACCCTTTCACGGTGGCTACAGGGGTTCGAATCCCCTCGGGATCACCACAAGTTCTTTTAGGATTTGCGTTTGTGTGCGAGGCTTGGTGTGAGTTAATCTGCACGAGGTCGCTTAGCTCAGTTGGTAGAGCGCCACCCTTACAAGGTGGATGTCATAAGTTCGAGTCTTATAGCGACCACCATTTAGGTCTAATAATCCTAACTTGTGTTAATGGAGATGCCCATTATGGCATTATAAGGAATAAAATGCAGCGGTAGTTCAGCTGGTTAGAATGCCGCCCTGTCACGGCGGAGGTCGCGGGTTCGAGCCCCGTCCGCTGCGCCACTAGATTTGATAAAATTGGTGCAAAAGACCAGAACAAAATACAAAAACCAAAAGGATATTCTATGGCAAAAAAGTGTTTTTTTACATTTAAAGGACCAATGGTTGGAAACAATGTCAGCCACGCAAACAACAAGACTAAACGCCGTAGCCTCCCAAACTTACGCTCTATTCGCATTAAGCTTGATGATGGCACTAGCTTTCGCGCGAAAGTAGCAGCTTCAACACTTCGCACGATGAGAAAAAAATCCTAGAATCTAAGGCAACCCCTTGCCTAAGCAATCAAAGTTTTTCACCAAAAAGCTGAAATCTCCGCATAACTTCAAAGCAGATGTCAGCTTGGGAGATGAGCTTTACGCGCAGTTAAAACCATTTAGAATCCCACTTATTTTATTACAGCTTTTTATCATTTTTGGCACGATTGGATATTTGGTGCTTGAGGATTATGATTTGATGCAGGCGTTTTTTCAAACGACTTATACTTTTACTAACACAGGATTTGGTTCGCTTAATGAAAAACATTTCTCCACGCTTACGATTATTTTCACAGCGATACTAATGATTAGTGGTGCGGGGATTGTTACTTTTAGCGTGGCTTTTACTTTGAGTATTTTTAATAACAGCAACCTTATTAACCTCATAAAGGAGCAAAATATGATTTACAACATTAGCCGACTAAGCAATCATTATGTGATTTGCTATCATAACGAGCATACAATCGAGCTCTCCAAGCAATTTAGAGAATCTCAGATTCCCTTTGTGGTGGTGGATAACACACCAGACTTTGAGATTGCTGCACGCAAGCATAAATACCCCTACTACATCATAGGCGACCCGTATCGTCAAGTCTCAATGCTAAAGGCCCATCTTTCTTCGGCTAAGGGGATTGTTACCTTTTCGCCTAATATCGCAGAAAATATCGCACTTATAGCTAGTGTGCGCCTTTTTGAAAAGGAGCTTAACCGCAAGCCTTATTATATCATCGCAAATGCCAACACACAAGAAGAAACCGATAAGCTAAAAAAGCTAGGCTGTGATTTTGTGGTTTCGGCTTCACGTCTTTTAGCTCAAAGAATCTCAGCTATGGCAATCCGCCCTGATATGGAAAATTTGCTTGAGCAGTTTTTATACAAGCGCAATACACAGCTTGATTTAGAAGAAATCGTTATCCCACGATACAGCTGGCTTGTGCTACGCAAACTCAAAGAAGCGCATTTCCGTGATGTGGCAAATATCTCTGTGGTGGGAATCACACAAAAAGATGGCAAATATATCAATATGCCAAAAGATGACACGGTGGTTACAAGTGAGTGTAAAATGCTTGTGATTGGAGCTTCAGAGGATATTAAACTCACCAAAAGGCTTATTATGCGTAATCAAAAGCCAAAGGAGGTGGATTATGTCTAGTGGATTCTCTATTTTTCCCATTAAAGGTGGCGTAAGCGCGCCAAATGGATTTATAGCTGATGGCATAAGCGCAGGGCTAAAGGCAAATGACGCGCTTGATGTCGCGTTTATCTATGCACAAGATGGGTTTAATGCTAACGCACTCTTTACTACCAACACTTTTGCCGCCGCACCAATCGTGCATTTTAAGCAACATTGTGTAGATTCTCATAATCAAGCGCGTAGCAATTTTTTACTCATCACCACAAAAAATGCTAATGCTATGACAGGAGAAGCTGGCGTGCAGGATATTTGTGAAATTACGACCGCTTTGCAATCGCAATTTAGCTTTATCCAAAATCCCATTATGGCGAGCACAGGCGTGATAGGCGTGCGCCTGCCAAAGCAAAAGATTATCCAATCTTTTAGCAACTTTTGTTTTGAGAATCTCCATAGCGATGCTCCAAATCGCGCTGCAGATGCGATACGAACCACCGATGCTTTTAGCAAGCAAATCGCACTTAAAGTCGAGTTGGAAAATGGCAAGGTTTTTACACTTGGAGCTATGGCAAAGGGTGCTGGAATGATAGCTCCAAGTCTTGCCACAATGCTGTGTTTTATCACTACTGATGCGGACATTCCCACCCAAGATGCCAAAGAGCTTTTAGAATCTATTGCTAAGCCAAACTTTGATGCCATTAGCGTAGATGGCGATAAAAGCACCAATGATTCGGTGTTTTTGCTAAGCAATGCTAAAAGTGGAGCGTATGATAAAGAGGCATTTGCCAAAGCCCTTGATATGGTAACGCACAAACTTGCCCTTGATATTGTGCGTGATGGCGAGGGCTCAAGCAAGGTGGTTGCCTTTAAGGTGTGCGGAGCGAGAGATAGCGCGCAGGCAAAAGTTGCGGCAAAGGCTTTAAGCAATTCTTTGCTTGTCAAAACCGCCATTTTTGGTAAAGACCCAAATTGGGGGCGCATTGCTAGCACGATTGGAGCGTGTGGAGTGAGCGCGAAAGAAGAGCTTTTAAGCATTAGCATTGCTGGCGTGGAAGTGTATAAAAAAGGCGCAATTCTCTTTGATGAACAAACAGAATCTAAAGCTACAAAGGCAATGGAGCAAGATGAGTTTGCCATAGTGTGTGATTTAGGCATAGGCGATGGCGCATACACTGCGTATGGTTGCGATTTAGGGCATAAATATGTAGAAATAAACTCAGATTACCGCTCTTAAGGCATTTATTTGGGGTTTGTATGGAGATTCTCTATGATATACGCCATTTCTCAGACGCGCTTAACGCGCTTAACGCAAGGGAAGCTGTGTTGGATTATGATTCACTTGGGCGCACACTTGCGTATAGTCCTTTTACCTCGCGCATTGACTCATTTGAGGAGCTCAAAGTCAAGACTTCAAAACAAAGCGTGATAATACAGCCCTGTGAATTGCATAAGTTTATACAATGCGCACAAAGCCTAGATAGCAAAGATTTAATCACCATTGATAGCTTTAGAATCTATCAGCATATACGCGCATTCGATTCTCAAAATGACGAAAGGCTTAGTGATAGTGTGTTTGAGCATTTGGAGTTTCTTAGCCATACGCGCCGTTACACCACAAACCTTATCCTCCACAAAGATATTTTTCTCAAACCCTATCAAATGATAGAATCTGCACTATATGGTGCGGATTGTGTGCTTATTGATAGTAGCTTTGTGAGTGGCAAGGAGCTTGATTCTCTTCTTGTAATGGCGTGCAAGCTAAGACTTTTGCCAATCGTGCTTACGCGCGATACAAACGAGCTGAAAAAGGCTATTTTTGCCAAAGCCCGAGCAGTATTTTTACCAAAGCAAAATTTTGAGCAACTTCTAAGTGCGACACCCAATTCTTTGCTTATTTGTAGTGATTTTGTATCAAATTCACAAGCACTTGATATAAGGTTTTCATTTTTAATGGTAAATTAAAAAGATTTTAGCTACAAATACTCTTTAATTTCTATTTTTTAGGAGAAAGTATGGCGTTAATGATTACTGATGAGTGTATCGCGTGTGATGCGTGTCGTGAGGAGTGCCCAAATAGTGCGATTGATGCAGATGACCCATTTTATATGATAGACCCTGATTTATGCACAGAATGTGTGTGTAGTTATGATGAGCCAAATTGCATTAGCGTGTGTCCCGTTGATGCGATAGTCTCAGACCCTGATAATATGGAAAATATCGAGGAATTGCGTTATAAATTCGAGCAACTCCAAAAGGGTGAGTAGCAAGGGGTATAAATGGCAAAGATTACAGCGGTTATTGATATTGGCTCAAACTCTGCGAGAATGGCGATTTTTCGCCGCACAAGTCGCTTTGGATTCCATTTATTATATGAGATTAAATCTAAAGTGCGTATTTCAGAGGGTTGCTATGAGCATAATGGAATCTTGCAAGAGATTCCAATGCAACGAGCTATCAACGCCCTAAGAGAGTTTTTAGAGGTTGCTAAGGCGCATAAGGCGCGTAAAATATTTTGCGTGGCGACTTCAGCCATTCGCGATGCACCAAATTCTAAAGAGTTTTTGGCACGAGTTAAAAAAGAATGCAAACTTGCCATAAAAGTCATCGATGGCAAAAGCGAGGCGATGTATGGCGGGATTGCGTGTGCGAATTTATTGCACGCTAAAAATGGCGTTACTATTGATATTGGTGGTGGGAGCACGGAGTGTGCGCTCATACAAGATGGCAAAATCATTGATACCATTTCGCTTAATGTGGGCACGATACGCATTAAAGAACTCTTTTTTGACAAAAATGCCGAAATCAAAAAGGCAAAGGAATTTATCACAAATGAAATGACAAAAATACCCGAGCATTTTAAGCATTCGGTGGTATTTGGCGTTGGTGGGACGATTAGGGCGTTGGCAAGGACGATTATGAAAGATGAGGAGTATCCATTCCCGCGTCTTCACGGCTATGAGTTTGATACCAAAACCCACAGAGCATTTTTTGAAAAGATTTATAGTGCCCCCATTCATAAGTTAGAATCGCTTGGAGTTACCCCAGATAGACTTGATAGCATTAGAAGTGGTGTGCTTATTTTTGATTTATTTTTAGAGCACCTGCGTGCGGAGAATATCATTACAAGTGGCGCAGGCGTAAGGGAGGGTGTGTTTTTAAATGATTTATTGCGTAATCAACGCCTGCATTTTCCTCCTGATTGTAATCCTTGTGTAATGAGTATCCAAGATAGATTCTGTTTAGAGCCAAAGTTTGCGCGGTTATTAAAGGTTGAGGCATTGCGCCTTTTTGATGTGCTGTTGCCGTTGCATAAGTGCAAGGAGGATTTGCGCTACTTGCTTGGCGTTGGCGCATTTTTGAGTCCCATTGGCAATGTGCTTAATTTTTATCAAAGCAATTTGCACGGCTCATATATTTTGCTTAATGGTTTGGAGTATGGATTCTCACATACGCAACGCGTGATTATCGAGCTTTTGGTGGAATTTAGTGATAGAAAAATCCCAAAAACCGCCCCTCTTCTTAAAGATTTTGTCTCAAAAGGCTCAATAATGGAGCTTGAAAAGTTGCAATGGATGAGTTTTATTATTGGATTAACGCATTGTATTTTCAAAACCCAAGTGCCAACGAAAGTGCGCTATGAGCTTAATCATCATACCTTGCGTGTATATACCACTGCACCGCTTTACCTTGCGCAAGAGGGATTACAAAAATTGCAAAAACCATTAAACAGCCTTGAAATAGAAATCATTAGGGAATAGAATGCCAACAGGAGAGGATTTAAAACAAAACACCACATATCACATTGGATTTAAGCCCTTGCGCGTTGGTATTATTCGCCTCTCAAGTCTTGGAGATTGCGTTGTGAGTGCTGCGTTTTTGGCGAATTTTAGAAATACACTTAGGCAAAATGGCTTTAAACCACATATTTCTTGGTTTGTAGATTCTCGGTTTGCTGGGATTTTAGAGCATTCCCCGCAAATTGATGACCTCCATATACTCACTATGAAACATATCCCCATAAAGCAAGTTTTCTCTCAACTTAAAAAATTAAGCACATTAGAGCCTTTTGATGTGCTTATTGATATGCAGGGGCTTATGAAGTCCGCGCTCATAGGCAAGTTTATTAAAAAGCGATTTTTTGTAGGGTTTAGTGCGCGTAGCGCGAGGGAATCTCTTAGTGCATTTTTTTACACCAATCGCGTGCATATTGCATATAAAGAGCATATTTTGGTAAGAAACGCACTCTTACTTCATCAAAGTTTAGAGATTATCAATGAGCATTTTGGTGCGTCTCATTCTATCTCGAAAAAATCTTTAGATTCTTTCTCTTTGCCACAATCGCTACAAGATTTTTCCTCTCCACGCACCTTGCTTGATGATATGCTTTCTTTGCGCACGAGGAGTTTTGATTTTGAGGCGAGCACGCCAGCACTTTTACCATACCCAAAAATCCTGCTTGTTTTGGAATCTTCAAATCCCACAAAATGCTATGCTACAAGGCTTTTTGCAGAATGTATTGATATTATTTCAAATGAACTCAAGCGCACACAGCACAAAAATGTCCAAATTGTGCTTTTAGCTCATAGTGAGCCCACAAAATGCGAGGAGATTATGAGCTTAGTGAAGCAAAAGGACAATCTCACGCTTACGACGGTTACAAATCTTTCTCTTGATGAGGTCAAATCACTCATTACGCGTGTGAATCTTGTCATTGGTGGGGATACGGGCATCACACATTTAGCGTGGGCGTTAGGCATCGCTTCTATCACGCTGTATGGGAGCACGCCAATGGAGCGGTTTGCGCTTCTTAGTCCTCAAAATATCGCCTTGAGTGAAAACAAAAATCCACGCTATCAAAAAGATGATTTTTCTATCAATGATATTTTGCCAAGTCAAATTGCATATTGCGCTTTACAACTTTTAGAATCTAGCACCTCAAGGGATTAAAAGGAGGTTGTTTTGACAAAATTGTTGAATAAATGCGCCTTTTATATTTTAGATGGCTTTACTACTGCGCTTGGATTTTTTTTAGCAAAAATTCCTCATAGTTTTTTTGTTTTTCATATTAAGGCATTGGCGTGGGTTTTAAATACGCTTGATAAACGGCGCAAAAATGACGCTAGAGCGAATTTAGACTTTGTGTTTGAGCAAAGTATGAGCGAGGAGCAAAAGCGTGCAATCATCAAGCGGTGTTATCAAAATTTTGTCTTTATCCTTTTAGAATCTGTGCGCCTTCCATTTTTGCATACTGCCACTTATGAAGAGCGATTTTCATTTCACAACGAACATTTTATTGTAGATTCTATCGCACGCGATGGTGGAGCGATTTTGGTTTCTGCGCATTTTGGCTATTGGGAAGCTATGGCGAGTATTTTACCCCCACGCTATACAATGTGTCAAATGGCTTCACTTGGCAGGCTTACGCAATTTGAGAGTATCAACGCGCTTATTATTAAGCACAGAGAGCTAAAGGGCGTAAAAATGATTGACAAAAAAGGTGCGATGCGACATTTAATCAAAATGTATAGCCAAAAAAATGCCCTTGTGGGAATCTTAATTGACCAAAACATCGGTTCAAGTGAGGGCGTTGAAGTGAAGTTCTTTGGCAAGCGTGCTACGCATACGGTTATTGCTTCTGTGATTTCTCGCCGTTTTAAGGTGGCAATAGTGCCTGTTTTTATTGACTACAATGAGGATTATTCGCGCTATAATGTGGAGTTTAAAGAGCCAATTTATGCGAGAGATTCTACAAATTTGCAAGATGATATTTTGCACGCTACACAGGCTCAAGCTGATGTGGTGCAAAGCGTGATAGAATCTAACCCCTCGAGCTATTTTTGGTTTCATAAACGATTTAAATCATTTTATTCTAAAATTTATACGCGCTAAATTTATAGGACAAGGGGATTTTGAATGTGTGGATTTGAAGTGAGGCAAGAGATTCCCATTTTACGCGTTGCGCTTAAGGGCGAGTGGATTTTCACCACCAAAAAGGCAAATCTCAATGCGCTCAGCACCCTTCTTGCAAGGGCAAGTGAAGTGGAGATTGATTTTGGCTTAGAGCCAACGATTGATTTTGCTTTTTGCGCGTTATTAAAAGATATTTTGCAACACAAACCCCATAGCTTTATCAACCAAAATAAACGCACACAAGAGATTTTTGCTATTTTAGAGGATTTTCCACAGGGTTATATCCCACCCAAAAAGCCTGCTACCTTTATCGATGATATAACGCATTTTATTCACGCGCTAAAAGAGACTTTTGAGAAAAGTGTGGATTTTTTAAACTTTACAGGGCTTTGTATTTGGCGGTTTTTTGTAAGCATCACACAGCCAAAGAGACATTTTAAAGTCGCCTCTATCTTTTATCATATTTGGCATAGCGGAGTTTTAGCTTTGCCTTTGGTGCTCGTGGTAAGTATGATAGTAAGCTATGTCATCGCTATGCAAGGAGCAATCCAGCTCGCCAAAATGGGCACGCCAATTTTAAGTGTGGAGATTGTCAGCAAGCTCACATTGCGCGAGCTCGGTCCATTTGTGATGGCGTTAGTGATTGCTGGGCGTTCGGCTTCGGCATTTACCGCACAAATTGGCGCGATGAAAATCACAGAGGAAAATGACGCGCTTCAATCTATGGGCTTTGATGTCATAGATTATCTCATCACGCCTAGAATCTTCGCGCTTGTGCTTATGATGCCTTTAATGGTGTTTTTGGTGGATTTGGTGGGGTTGCTTGCTGTGATGCTCGCACTCAATGTGCAAGCAGGCATTAGCTTTACGCAGTTTTGGGAGCGGTTTTATGAATTTGTGAATATTTCACATTTTCTCGTTGGCATTGCTAAAGCCCCGTTTTTTGGGCTTGCTATTGCGTTGGTTGGGTGCTATCGTGGATTACGCGTGGATAATGACACAGAATCTTTGGGCAAAGAAACTACCGCAAGCGTGGTAAATGCGATATTTTTCATTATATTTATCAATGCGGTTTTTTCATTTATCGTTACTGCATTAGGAGTGTGAATGGGCATAAAGAAACTCTCAAGTAATATCGCTAGGGGACTATCTCATACACGCGAGATTACGAAGAATCTCCTTAAAACACAAAAGAGCGAGATTGATATAAGTGGCGACATACTCATTGAGACAAGAGGGCTTTGCACGGATTATGATGGGTTGCCAATCCATAGGGATTTAAACTTTTGCGTGAAGCGAGGCGAAATCTTTGGAATCTTGGGGGGCTCTGGTAGTGGTAAAAGCACACTTTTGCGCTCGATGCTTTATCTTAAAAAGCCAAGTGGTGGCGAAATCAACATTTTCTCTCAAAATATTTGGAATCTAGAGCCAAATAAGCGCAATCTTATTTTAGATAGATGTGGGGTGATGTTTCAATTTGGCGCACTTTTTAGCTCAATGAGCGTGCTTGATAATGTCGGTGTGCCACTTAGCCAAAAGGGATATTTCCCGCCCGCGCTTATTGATAAAATCGCGTTATTTTGGATTGAGCTTGTGGGATTGCCCGCAAGCTCCGCACTAAAGCCTCCAAGTGAGCTAAGTGGTGGTATGAAAAAGCGTGCCGCACTTGCACGCGCGCTTATTAGTAGCCCTGATATTTTATTCTTAGATGAGCCCACAAGCGGGCTAGACCCAGAGAGTGCGCAGAGATTTGATGAGCTTATTTTGCATTTGCGTGAAGTGCTTAACATTACCATTGTAATGGTAACGCACGATTTAGATTCTATTAAAGACACGGTGGATAGGTTTATTTTGTTAGAAGATTCTCACATTGCCTTTGATGGCTCACTGCAAGAATACACTACGCGCAATTTGCAAACTAAACTTTTTTCCAACAAGCGCGGAGAGCGCATTTTACAATAGGATTGCACGCGCGGTGGATACAAGGTTAAAAAAATTCCTCACAAAGCAGTATTGCCTAAGTCTTAGCGTGCGAGAACCACAAGTAAGAGAATCTAAAGAAAATCAAAAATCTAAAGCGTTTTGTGGTGGCGTGCATAGTGCGAGTTGTTTTTATGCTTTTGATGAGGAGAATCTCACACTTATCATTAAAAGCGAGCCAACAACGCGCCATATACAACTAGCACAAACTTTTAGCATTGTGGGGATAAATATCGCTAAAAGCACACTTAAACTCCTTGCCATTAAGGGTGCGCAGATTCGCGCGCAATTTGGAAATGCCACCAAAGAGCAAGAGAGATTGTATTATCAAAAATTCCCCTATGCCAAAGCGTTGAGCGGGGAAATATACGCATTAGAAATTTTGTGGGCGAAATACAGCGATAATAAATTTTTTGGTAAGACTAAAGTGGAGTTTTTTAGGTAGGGAGTTTTGGGATATTTAGGGCGGGGGATTCCCCCCTAGACCCTAGTATTTTTTCTTGTTTGTATCTTCTAAGATTTCATCAGCGATACCATTTACTCTCTTAGTGATTTCATTTGTCGCATTTGCCACTTCGACATTTTCTTGCGTTACGCTTTCTAATTGAGCGATTGCTTCGTTAATCTGTCCTAACCCTTCGGTTTGCTCTTTGATAGATTCACTCATTTCATTGACAGATTGCACCAATATATTGACATTTGCTTCGATTTCGCCCAGTGATTTAGAAGTTCGCTCTGCGAGTTTTCGCACTTCATCAGCCACCACAGCAAATCCTCGCCCGTGCTCACCCGCTCTTGCAGCTTCAATGGCAGCATTAAGCGCGAGGAGGTTTGTCTGGTCTGCGATGTCTTTAATCATTCCTACGATATTTTTAATATCTTCAGCTTGATGTGTGCATTCTGTTGTTTTATCACTGACATTTTGCATTGAGCTACTAATCTCCTCTACCGCAGCAGCACTTTGCTCTAGTGAGCTTGCTTGCTTTTGAGAGCCTTCGGTTAAGCGCGCCATTGATTCTTCGAGTATCTTGCTCTGCTCGCCGAGTTCTTTGGCGAACGCCGCTGAATCTTGGAGCATTTGCACGATAGAATCCCCGAGTTGATTCACACCTTTTTCTAATCCTTGAGGATTCTCAATTCTTGGTGTGAAGTCGTTTCGCTGGTAAGAGGCAAAGACTTTTGATGGATTCTCCAAATTGCCACCGACAAGCTCATAGAGCGCGTTACTCATCTCATTCAAAGAATCTTTTAGCCTATTGGTTTGAGGATTGCCACTTGAAGTCTCTATCTTGCCACCAAATCGTCCCTTTTTGGCTTCCTCTACCATATTGACCACTTCTTTTATGAGTTTGGCATCTTGGTCGAGGGATTTTTGGGTGCGCTCGATATTTTCATTCAGCGTTACTCCCATTTGCCCGAGTTCATCAGAAGCATCGACAATTTTAAGCAACGCAGGCTTGGTAGAAGTCTCAAAGTTGAGGTATTTAAAGACATCGCGCAAGCAATGACCAATTTTACCAATCCTTGCCACCACTTTGTTTCTCACATACCAAAGCATAATCGCCGCGATAACAAGGAGCGAGATAAATGCTGAGAGCACGATAATGTTACGCAGGTTTCTCACAGGGGCAAGCACAGAATCTTCTGGAGCAGCGATAATCATACTCCAATACACATCACTACCGGGTAATACCTCAAAGGAATGCAACGCAGCATAGCCCTCCAATCCTTGAGTAGTGTGATATATATCCACATAATTTCTGTGTTCTTTTGAAGCCTTAAGCATTGGGGCGACAGTTGGGGCTTTATTCACATCAACGAGATTTTGTCCTTGAATGCTTTCATTTTCGTGTAAGATGATTACTCCATCATCTTGGAGGAGGAATGGAAATGCACCCTTGATATGTCCGTGATGAAGTCTATCAATAATGTATTGTCTAAATTCTTTGGTGCGCACAAGCACGCCGATAACGCCGACAACTTTAGAATTACTAGAATCCCACACAGGGATATTGATAGAGATTCCATACATTTGTTTGCCATTGACGGTTTTGTGGTTAGGTGGGCTTACAGAGACCTTTCCACGCTCAAATGCGAGTTGCACACCCCTAAAGCCTGTTATTATAGGGTCTGCATCGACTATTTGCCCATCGGCTGAGAGGTCATTTTCTGGGGCTTCAGCGAGGATAAGCATTTCCCCATTTGGCAAGCGGTGCTTAGAGTTATTGATACCTCCGCCTAGCACGCTTGTATCCTTTAGATACAGATATGTCCAGCTTGCTGTGGTAGTGGAATTAAGCGAGCCTAGCATAATTTTCTCAAGCATATTTTGATTTTTTGTCGTAGCCAATAGCTCTTGTATAGGCACTCGAGCTGTCCTCGCACTCGATATGGCATCGCCCATCGCCCCTTCCATATAAAACGCATATTTTTCTGCGATATTAGCGATAAGCGCGTTGCTTTCATTATTTTGCACATCAGCAGAGCGTTGATAAATGATATATGCCATTATTGTCAAACAAACAAATACAATCCCATTGATAAATAACACCATTTTAGTGGCAAGACTAATGTTTTTTAAGAATCCCATTTCTTTCTCTCTCCTTGTAGGTTTATATATTTTGACTTTAAAGTCGCCGTATTGTAGCATAAGGGCAGGGCGAATATCAATACTTAGGGCTTAATTAGCGTGAAATTTAGCAATGAGAGATTGATTGTGTGTGGATTTGAGGTATTTTACGCATAAAAATCGCTCATTTAAACATTCTTTTATAAAAGCCTTGCTACAATTAACACGCCAAAGTTTTAGTAGGGGAGTAATCCGAAATGGCTTTGAGTAAAATTAACTTGACAAGGAGTATGCAATGAAAGCTTTATTGCTCTTAGTTGTTGGTATGGTCGGCGTGGCGTTTGCCCAAGATTTAGGTGTAGATATGATTAAGTCATATTCTGTAGCTGGAGCTGTGATTGGCGTTGGTATCGCGGCACTTGGTGGTGCGATTGGTATGGGGCACGCGGCTGCAGCGACAATCTCAGGGACAGCGAGAAATCCCGGAATCAGCGGTAAATTGCTAGGAACGATGTTTATCGCGCTTGCACTTATCGAAGCACAAGTGATTTATACGCTAGTTTTGGCGATTATTGCGCTTTATAGCAATCCATTCTTATCATAAGAATTTTGCGCTAGATTCTCTTTAATGCTTTGTCATTTTGGGAATCTAGCATTTTTTATTTTTGTTTTAGAATTGTATTTGTTTTACGCGCTGGTGGTGGAATTGGTAGACACGCCATCTTGAGGGGGTGGTGAGGCAACTCGTGCGAGTTCAAGTCTCGCTCAGCGCACCATAGATTCTATCTTTATGCTTTAATTGCCGGGGTGGTGAAATTGGTAGACGCGCCAGACTCAAAATCTGGTAGGGGCAACCCTGTGTCGGTTCAAGTCCGACCCTCGGCACCATCTTATTTTAAGTTTATTCTTTCATCACCAGCACCGATTCGATGAGCGCGTCTATATCCCCGTCCAAAACCCCTGCCGTGTCGCTTGTAGCGTAGTTTGAGCGCAAATCTTTGACTTGCTGATAGGGGGCTAGCACATAGGAGCGGATTTGGTGTCCCCAGCCGATTTCACTTTTTTCCCCCGTGTTTGCGCTCTCTCTTTGCTTTGTCTGCTCGATTTCATAGAGTTTGGATTTGAGCATTTTTAGCGCGGTGGCTTTGTTTTTGTGCTGACTTCTATCATTTTGGCATTGCACGACTATGCCACTTGGGAAATGCGTGATACGAATGGCAGAATCGGTTTTGTTAATATGCTGTCCGCCCGCACCACTTGCGCGATATGTGTCGATTCGATAGTCTTTTTCCTCTAGCTCGATTATTATGTCATCGTTGATTTCAGGGCTTACCTGCACGCTTGCAAAGCTTGTGTGCCGATTGGCATTAGAATCAAAAGGCGAGATTCTCACTAGCCTATGCACGCCTGATTCTGCCTTTGCATAGCCAAAGGCATTTTCGCCTTTAATGATAAATGCCGCGCCTTTGATTCCCGCTTCCTCGCCGTCTTGATAGTCCAAAATCTCGACTTTATACCCCCGCCGCTCCGCCCAGCGCAGATACATACGATAGAGCATACTCGCCCAATCCTGCGCCTCTGTCCCGCCCGCTCCGGGCTGAATAGTGATAATGGCGTTGAGTGCGTCATTTGGGGAGTTTAGCAAAATCTCTAGCTCGGCTTGCAAGATAGCGGATTCTAGCGCGCTTGATTCTGCGAAAAGCAATTCAAGCGTATCGCTATCGCCCTGCGCGCTCGCTAGCTCAAAAAGCTCTGCGCTATCGTTTAGATTGTTGCCTAGTGTGGTGTAGGATTGGAGAGTTTTGGTGATTTTGGTTTTTTGCTTGGATATTTCGCTCGCTTTTTTGGCGTCTTCCCAGAAGTTTGGCGCAGATTCTAACGCCTCTAGCTTGGCTAGCTCCTCTTGCAAAATAGAGGGCTTGATAATCTCGCCGATAGTGGCGTATTTGCTTTGCAAAGTTTTTAGCAATTCGCCATATTGATAAGAATCCAAACAGCCCTCTTGTAAGCAAAGTGTTATTTACGCTTCTTTTTGTCAATGGTGTCTATAAGTTTTTGCATAGTGGCAATTTCGTTTTGTTGGTCATCGATGATTTTTTGTGCGATTTGGCGCACTTTTTCATCTTTGGTGTATTCAAGCACGATAGTAGAAGTGTCAATCGCACCTTGATGATGTGCAATCATCGCTGCAAGAAAATCTCGCTCTACATTGCCACTTTCTTTAATCGCCATTCTGTGCATCATCATACCCATTGCTTTAGCATTTTTTTCAGCAAAGCCTTTATACTCTTTTGAGGAAATTTTAGTAGTTGTTACGCTTTTGTTAGCGATTAACTCTTTGAACTCTGCAATTTCACCCTCTTGAGCTTTGATGATGTTTTGTGCGAGCGTTGCTGTCTTGCCACTTTTTACCTTTTGGAGCAAGAGATTAGCAGAGTCAATCGCACCTTGATGATGAGGTATCATATCACTCAAAAAGTCAATCTCTACGCTTTTTGTGCTTGAGGGCTTTTGTGCGTGCATAGGAGCGTGCATAGCCTCGATGATTTTACCAGATTCTGTTTGAGCGGAATCTTGTGCGTGATGATTGTGATGGTCGTGATGCGCGTGTGCATCTGCACCAAAAAGGGTAGCCATTCCAAATGTGAGTGTGAGAAATACATACAAACTTTTCATAATGTGTCCTTTAGGTTGAATTTTGTAAGGCATTAAATTATAATGTAATAAAAGCAAAAATCATATAAAAGTGCAGAGAAATAGTAAAGAATTTACCATTTTGTGAATCTAAATTGCTTATAGTTTTTTGACCCCTTCATCTAGAGGCCAAGGATACCGCCCTTTCGAGGCGGGAACGCAAGTTCAAATCTTGCAGGGGTCGCCACAAAACCTCACTGCTACACCACAATCTTTCATAATGAAACGCTAGTGCTTTAAAATATTGTAATTTTGTGAAATTTTAAGAATTATGATGGGATAAGTTAGGCAGGGGAGATTCCCCGCCTAAACCTTAAGATTGTGTGTTGTTTGAATCTTTAGGCTTTGGAGCTGGCTTTGGCGTAGCTGGCTTTGGTGTGGGGGCACTCGCCTTTTTTACTTCTTTTTGCTTTTTGCTTTCTTCGCGCTTTTTCTCTGCTTTTCGCGCTTCCCTTTCTTTTTTCTCCTCTTTTATTTGCTTGAGAATGTCTTGTGTCGGGTCGCTATTGTGTCGCTGATACTCAGAGTATTGCCATACGATATGTGGGTCAGGGAGCATACAAACGCTTGTTTGGTCTTTGCCATCATAGTCGATTTTGCTTAAAAGGTCGCGGGCAATGTTAATGCGTGCGCGCTTTTTATCATTAGTATTGACAATCACCCAAGGGCAAAAATGTGTGTGTGTGCGTGCGAACATTTTTTCAAATGCTTCTGTATATTCGTCCCAAAGCCCTAGTGACTTATCATCGACAGGACTTAGTTTCCACATTCGTAGCGGGTCAGTTTTACGGCGAGAGATTCTGCGTTTTTGCTCCTCTTTGCCTACATCTAAGAAATATTTAAAAATCATTGTCCCGCTTGCTATGAGCATTTGCTCTAAATTTGAGACTTGTGTGATGAATTCTTTATACTGCTCCACGCTACAAAAGCCCATTACGCGCTCCACTCCAGCGCGGTTATACCAACTTCTATCATAAAAGACAATCTCACCACCGCTTGGCAAAGTAGAGATATAGCGTTTGAAATACCACTCTGTGGCTTCTCTATCGCTTGGTTTAGGAAGTGCTACGATTCTGCACCCTCTAGGATTTAAATGGTCTCTTAATGCCTTGATTGTGCCACCTTTCCCAGCTGCATCGCGCCCTTCAAAGATGATGACAATCTTTTTCTTTTTTTCATTTACCCAGCTTTGGAGCTTGCAAAGCTCAATTTGGAGCTTTTCTAGCTCATCAAGGTAAAATTCCTCTTTCATTCGCCCATTTTTCTTACGATACACATCTCGTATATCTTTTTCGTTCTCAGGTCTTATGACCAATTGCTTGTCTTTTGACATACTGCCTCCTTTTGTAATTTGATATGCCAATAATGCTACCATAAATTTTAGTTTTTTTGTCATAATTGCGTATTTGATATAAAGGTGGTGTATGAAATCTACACAATGGCAGTTTATCTTGCTTGGCTTTGATGTTGAAGATTGCGTGTTGCTCCTTTCTCCTTATGCGAGCAAGTATGGTGTGCGTTTGGAATCTCGTGCCTTGCTTTTATATGCTGTGCCACAAGATGACACAGATTGCACAAGCGTGGAGCGATTTTTTGATGAGGTTTGCAAGATATTTGGACAAAAGCTCATTGTAGGAAATCTAGGCGAAGCAGTGGTGCGCACCTTAACCAAGAGCGAACAAAAAGTAGGCATTGCAGAGAGTTGCACAGGCGGACTTTTGGCTCATCAGCTTACAAGCATTAGTGGCGCATCGGCAGTGTTTGATTGTGGAATCATCGCGTATGCTAACGACATTAAAGAGCGTGTCTTGGGCGTAGATTCTCAAAGTTTAATGCAATTTGGTGCGGTAAGTGAAGTAGTCGTAGCGCAAATGTGTGAGGGAATCTTGCGCGTGAGTGGTGCGGATTTCGCGCTTGCTACAAGTGGTGTGGCAGGACCAAGTGCGAGCGAGCACAAACCTGTGGGACTTGTGTTTATCGGCGTGAAGCAAAGGGGCGAGCGTGCTATCATAGAGCAATGCAACTTTGGGAATCTCCCTCGAGCACAAATCCAATATCTTAGCGCGCAAAATGCTTTAGCATTACTATTACGCCATATTTAATGGGTGTGATATGCCAAGTGCTTCTTTGCCAACTTCGACACAAAGTCCTATCAAAGCCCATATTGTCTTTGTTTGCATTTTGCTTGCCTACATTGCAAGTTTGCTCTTTAATATCAATGAAATTAGCGTGCATCATAAGGAAGTATTTGGGCTTTTTTATAGTGATGAAGTGCTTTTTAAGGTAGCAAGATTTGCGCATACAAACTTTGGTGGCGATGATTTTGCTCTGCGCGCGCCATTTTTGTGCTTGCATAGTATCAATGTAGTGCTGTTTTATGTGATTTGTTTGGATTATTTTAAAAAGCCCTATGATAGTGTGCTTTGCGCACTAACCTTTATGTTTTTGCCCGGTCTTATGTTTAACTCCATTTTGATTTCCAAAAGTAATTTGGTGATTTTCATCGCACTTTTATGCGTGTTGTGGCAGGTGAAATTTAAGAAAAATGCGTATTTTTTGCCTGCCATTAGCATTTTTATCGACCAAAGTTTTAGTATTTTGTTTTTAGGTTTGTTTTTTTATGCGATGAAAAACAAAAACACTTCGTATATGTTTTTTGCTCTTATGTGCTTTGGGGTAAATATGAATATCTTTGAGCTTGGCATTGGTGGGCGTCCGCAAAACTATTTTGTCGAAACTTTAGGGAATCTTGTTTTTTTGTTTTCACCATTACTTTTGTTGTATAGTCTTTACGCGCTTATTGATTCTTTACGCAGAGGTAGCGATTTAATGGGAATCATAAGCCTTGTGGCAATCGTTTTTGTGCTTCTTTTATCCATTCGCCAAAGTGTAGATTTACAGACATTTTTGCCTTTGGGGGTATTTTGTATCCCTGTGGCAATCAAAAAAATGCTTAGCGATATTCGTGTGCGATTGCGATTCTTTAGACGCCCATATATTATGCGCTTGGTGATTGTTTTGTTTTTTACATTCGCTCAAAGTGCGATTTTATATGGCAACAAGTTTTTGTATCTTTTCCCTGTGAAGACACATTTCGCGCATTCATATTATTATGGCAAAGAAATTGCTGAAAAACTACGGGGAAAAGGCATTGATTCTATCCGAGCAGATGAATATCGCATTGGTATGCAGTTGCGCTTTTATGGCATTAGTAATGACTCGCTAAGAATCTTGCGCTCTATTGATGTGGCAAGCGTGGATAAAGTCTTACCAGAGCGACTAATCACTGTGGAATACTTAGGGAGAATCATTATGGCGTATGAGATTGTTGATTTTGCACAATGATATTGCAATGATATTGCACGCAAAAGGGGACAAAAATGAACTTGCTTGAATTTGCTTTTGTGTTTAGTATTTGCGCGATTTTTTATGCTTTTGCCTTGCCTAGTCAAAACCAAAACCTACTTATCGCACAAAAATCACTCCATCACCACCTTCAGCACGCTCAGATTCTCGCACTTAGCGACAATCGCCATTTTTTACACACTTCGCACATACACACTCTTGCTCAAAATTATCCAGCAATCCACCAAGGGCGTCTCCTCTCTCAATCCAAAAATGCACTATGGCAGTTTCAGCTTCACTTAGGCAGACAAGTTTATACGACTTTTAGTTATTCTGTGTTTATCGATACGCCAAGAGCAGCGAAGAGCACGGACTTTGATTCTCGTCCTATGGCAGGAGACATTATCGCAAAAGACTTTAGTTCTCGGTGTATAAGTGGATATAACAACACAAATATTTCTACGGAATGCAAAAATAACGCGCTTTTTGAAGCACGGTTAGCAGAGAGCATAAATGTGGAGAATCTACAAATTTACGCGCCCAATGTTTGTATCGAGCGTGATACGGCGAGGCTCTATTTTGATTCTTTTGGGCGGAGCTTTTGTGCGAAGATTCCAACGCCATTGCCAAGTGGATTTCAAATCCGTGTAGTGCGAAACGCACTATATAAAGATATTTGTGTCTTACCAAATGGGAAAATCACAAACGCATCGTGCTAAAATTTCACTATAATTATTCTATTTTATAAAGGAATCTTAATGCAAACCCCCATTGTCTCTATCATTATCCCTATTTATAATGTCGCGCCCTACCTCAAAGAATGTTTAGATTCTATCATACACCAAAGCTATGAGAATCTCGACATTATCTTAGTTGATGATGGAAGCAGTGATGAGAGTTTAGACATTGCGCTAGATTTTGCTAGGCGAGATAAGCGCATTTTTGTGATAAGTAAGCCAAATGGAGGACTAAGCTCGGCGCGAAACTTTGGACTTGAATGTATCAAAGGCACTGCGTTGCGAGAGTTTTTTGAAATACAAAATCCCTTTGCGGAGAGAGGGCTTAAGGCGAGGGTAGAATCCACATTAAATTCCACAGAGCTAAACCCACCCCCAAACCCCATCCGCAAGGGAGGGGGCTTAATAGATTGCGAACAAAAATCTTATGCAAGTGAGGGGGAAGTAGAGGAAAGCAAATCCGCAATAAATAGGGAAATAAAATCCCTCGCTCAAACCCACACATTTACCAAAACCTACAAAACAATTACAACACAAGAGCTAGACGCGCATTTTAGCCAAATCGCGCCACATTTCATCAAAAGCGATTTGGAGCGTATCAATGACTTTATCACCCAAGAGTTGCCAAAAGACGCGCTTATTCACTTCGTAGATAGCGATGATGTAATCACAAGTGATTGCATACAAAAATGCGTGGCAAGACTGCTTGAAGGGGGTTTAGACATTGCCGTGCATAATTGGCTAGAATATGATGACACCACCAAACAATCCACAAAAGGCGCGTATCTCTCCAAACTCAAACAAAACGAGTATGACACGGGATTAGAGCTACTAACGCGCAATCGATATTATGATTTCTTTTTTGCGTGGCAAGGGCTGTTTAGAGCGGAGATTTTAAACCGCTATGCTTTGCGCTACACAGAGGGTATCTACCACGAAGACCACGACTTTGGGACATTGCTATTTTGCCTCGCCCACAAAGTCGCTTATACAAATGAGGGGCTGTATGTGTATCGCAAGCGCGCCACTTCTATCATCAATGTCCAAAAGCAAGCTGCTTTCCCCGCACAAATCCCTAGCTTTTTAGAGCCGTTGCGGGGGGATTTTAGCGATTATAAATCTTTGCGAGAGTATTTTAGGGCGTATTGCTTTGTGCGACTAGGCTTTATCATTTGGGGATTTTATGAGGCGCAGCTATCGCAAAATGGCGGGCAAGATTCAGAATTTAGGGCGCGATATGAGGGGTTTTTTAATAGCGTGATTTTAGGCTATGCAATGAAAGTCTTTAAAACCCCGCTTTCAAAAGATACATTAGGGATACAATCAATGCTTGCAACGCTTAAATTCCCTAAAATATCGGTGTGGTGGCATTTCCTCAAAGATTTGCACCGCCAGCCAAAAAAACTCGCCCATATTACAAATATTAGGTATTTGGTTTAGCCCTTTTGTTATGGCTTTTGCAAACCCATTTTTGCCCATTTGCTTTTGTGGCTTATTGCGTCTAGGTAGATTTTGTGGTTAGATTCTAGCATTGTGCGCGGGTTTTCTGCGTGGTAGAGATGATAGGCGATGGCGTTATGTTTCACGCGCCGTAATTCTCCGCCCTTAAACAAAAACCTTGCGACAAATTCGCTATCTTCGCGTCCCCAGCCGACAAACTCTTCGTTAAAGCCATTTATCGCCTCACAATCGGCTTTATAAAAGCTCATATTGCACCCGCGAACGCCTTTTATCAGCTCTTTTTTGCGAAAAATTTTGGCGGTGGTTTTGGAAAATGTGTAGATGAGATTCGCGTAAAAGTCGCAATGTGTGGATTTCAAAGAGTGCGAATCAAAAGCCAAAGCATAGTTTTTAGATTCTAAAATATTCGCTGTTTCAGCTTCACGCAAAATCACGCGTGAGCCTTGCAAAAATACGCCACGCTTTGCGAATCGCAAATGCTCTGCCACGAATCGCGAATCGACAATCATATCGCCATCGATAATGATAATGTAGTCGCCACGCGCGGATTTTATGGCTTCATTGCGAATCTGCGCCAAACGAAAGCCCTTATCCTCGTGCCAAATATGGCGCAACTCGCAGGGAAAATCCTTTGCGTAAGATTGTATGACTTCGCGCGTATCAGCTTTGCTCCCGTCATCGGCGATTAGGACTTCTTTGGGGAGGGGATTTAGATTTCGCACAGAATCAAGCACGAGGGAAAGTCGCTCTTTTTGATTGTAGGTTGTAATGATGAGCGTGGTAGTTTGTGGCGTGGCGGATTTGTGGCGTTGCACTTCATAGAGTTTGGCGTATTTGAAAAACGAGCCAAGCGCGTTGCAAAGGCTTAGCACAAAGCCTTTGTAGCCGTAAAAAACGCCTTTTTTGAAAAAATAATTTTTCACAAAGCTCCACGCAAAATGCGTAATTGCTTTTGACATTGTGGCTTTTTTGCTACTATGGGCGTTTTGCTCGGCGTATAGCGTGGTGTAGCGTTGCAGTTTATCAAGTAACTGCGCGATTCCACCGCACGCATAATGTTTGATATGCCCTTGCAAGCGAATCTTTTGTGCGTTTGGCGGGATTATCACGCTCTCATGCACAATGTTTTCATTAAAGCGCGTGAAGTTTTTATTGAAAATCCGCCATACAAAGTCCGGACTCCACCCGCACGCCTTTATCCACTCGCCTTTATAGAGATTTTTGCGCGAGATGGCGTAGATATTTTGGGGTTGCAAATTTTGGGCTTTGATTGCGCTTAACGCGCTAGATTCTAGCACTTCATCGCTATCAAGTGAGAGAATCCACTCATTTTTAGC
This sequence comes from Helicobacter sp. 23-1046, assembly GCF_053654635.1. Taxonomy (NCBI): domain Bacteria; kingdom Pseudomonadati; phylum Campylobacterota; class Epsilonproteobacteria; order Campylobacterales; family Helicobacteraceae; genus Helicobacter; species Helicobacter sp. 23-1046. The sequence continues at coordinate 51,247 of NZ_JBSIUS010000003.1, forward strand.
ATAGCTCACACAGAGATTTTTTAGCGCGCCAAAGCCGATAAACTCGCTTTGTTTGATGTGCAGTTTGCCATAATTGGCGTTAAAATCCTGCGCGATTTGCAGTGTGGCGTCCGTGCTCCCATTATCGAGTAAGATGATTTCATCAAATTCGCGCAAAGATTCTAAGCACTCTTTTAGCGTGGCTTGGGCATTTTTTACGATAATGCAGACTGAGATTTTAGCGGGGCTATTCATTTGGTGTGATTCCAGCATTTGTGTTAGAGCGATTTTTGGTTATATTGCTTTTGAACTGAATGTCAATGCTACGCGTCTTTTTAGGCGGAGGAAATGGATAATCCTTAAGCGAGCGCAACACAGAATCAAGCGTGCTATCAAAGCTATTATCTTGGCTGTATCTCTTCACGCTATAAGTCATTTCACCTTTTTCGTTAATGTGGATAAGTGCCACGCCTACCAAATCAGGCGGCAAAAAGGTTTTATTGCTGTCCCATTGTTTTTGGAAAATTTGTTGAATCTGTGCGTAATATTCATCAAACTCGCCCTCATTGGAATCTTGACTATTTGTGATAGCGATAGTATCCATTGCGTTGAGTCGTTCTTGTATATTTTTACTTTGCTCGATGAGTTCTTGGATCTTTTGAGTGTCAGTGTTTTGCGCCATTTTCTCTCTATTGTCTGCGATTTCCTCGCTCTTTGGCGCGTTATCACTATCGATGTTTTCAAACATTTCATTCACGCCAAGCCCTTCAAGCGGATTGTTTTTGGGAGTTTGTATTTGTGGTTGTGTCTCTTTACTTATATCGAGGTAGGCTTGGAGGTCGATAGATTCTATGGTTATGGCACTTTCGCTTATGGAGGCGTATTTGGTAGGCACGAGAACTAATCCAGCAAAAAGCCCAAAAGCAAGTAATGCCATTAGGCAAAACGCAATCATTCCACTAGAAACAAAAAGCAAAAAGTCATTACGCTCGCGCATCTCATACCTTCGCATCTACCCTCCTGTAACGAGCGAAACCCTCAAAAATCCAGCTTCTTTAATCACTTTTAATATAGTCATCACTTCTTCATAACGCAAATTTTTATCCGCACGGATAAATACAGGGAGCGATTTATCAAGGCGAGCAGATTTAAGCGTGAAGTTATCTGCGAAACTAAAATAATCAAACACTTCATCGCGCACAAAGATTTTTTTATCCACGGTGGCACGCACTTCGATGATAGAATCGCGCTCTAACTTTTTGCTTTTACTCCCGCGTGGTAGAGTGATGTCCTCTTGGTAAGTAACGGTAGGAATCCCAATCATCAAAATCGCCAAAAGCACGAGCATCACATCGACAAGTGGCGTGATATTAAGCTCTGGCTTATCATCTAATCCTAATTCGTCATTTTCCTCATTCATATTTGCCCTTAAGGTTATCGTTGCGCGCTTAGGATAAGGTTTATTTGCATTTGGATACATACGCTTAGGTTGTAGGATTTGCGCTTGAGCAGTAAGTAAAATGAATACGCAGGAATAGCAGTGAGAATCCCACAAGCCGTAGCCACGAGTGCCTTTGAAATAATAGGCGCGATAATATCAAAGCTCACTCCCCCGCCACTTAGGTGCGAAAACGCCTCTAAAATCTCTACCACCGTGCCAAAAAGCCCGATAAATGGCGCGGTGGAGGCGATAATGCTAAGAATCACTAAGCCTTTTGTCGCTTGCTGAAGTGCGCGCGTTTTCCAAATGCTTAAGATATTAGAATCTAATCTAGTCGTATCGTAGTTTTGGGTGATGACTTGCAAGATTTTGCTTTGTGGCAGAGTGTGCGGGCTAGCGATGAGAATCTCTAGGTTGGTATTTTCGTTGTTTAGCCAATCATTGAGACTGAAGTTTTTATAAATATAAATCCATAGCGTGATAAAAAGATACACTGCTAGCCAAAAAATGACTATGAGCGTGGGAACAGAGCTTTTGGTAATAAACGAAACGAAAATATCCATTGGCACTTCCTTGAGTGATGATAAATTTGCTATGTGGAATTATAGAATCTAAATTGTAATTTTGGTGTGTTTTTGCGGGATTTTGTTGTGTTTTTTTGGTTTGGGTTCGATGTGTCTTGCTTAAAAAATTATGGGAATTTTTAAGGGACACCAAAACTATTGAAGTTTATAGTTATCACAACCTAATTGTAATCCCAAATCACAAGCTTTGCCGTAATATTGTTTGGCAAGAGGGTAATTTTGCCTTACACCAAGTCCAGCATCATAGAGATGCCCTATATTGTTACACGCGCCTGCGTGTTTCAAATTACACGCTTTTTTGTAAGATTCCATTGCTTTGATAAAATCTTGTCGCGCACCCTCACCTTTGTGATATGCTAATCCTATGCCAAAACAGCCACTTGATTTTATTATTCCATTAGTAGCTTTTTGACATAATGTGTTGTTGATTTTGTTGGCGTTGAAATAATCTTGTTTCTCATTGTAAATAAAAGCTAAATTGACACAAGAAGAGTTTCTCCCATTGCAAGCAAGTTTGAAATATAATATCACCCTATCATAATCCTCCCCAATTATTTCATAGAGTAATCTTCCAATATTGTGAAAGATTTCAGTAGAATTTTTTGCCTTTTTGGCAAGAGCTATGGCTTCTTTGTCGCGCTCAGCAAGAGCGTAAAGCATACTCATAGATGAGGCACATTCTGTATCCTTTTCACATTGGTTGAATATTCCAAATGGAGAATCCTCTTTATTAGCTAGCGAAGGATACTCTTTTGCCACTTCCTCAGAGAGTTCAAAGAATTTTATGAATGTTTTTGCAAGCTCTTTTCCTTCTTTACACGCATTTGCATTACTTTCTTTAAAACACTTATCAAGTGATTCTTTCCATAGGTCATCGAAATCCTTGTCATCTTTGTATAGTGCCATAATAGTTTTTATAAGTTCTTTACACACAGAATCTTCAATGCCATTTTGTAAGCAATCTTGGAGTGCTTCCTCCTCTTTACTCATAGTCTTCTTTGTCATTTTAGGAATTGTATGAAATCTTGCAATATTACTCCACACTTCCACTCCCCTGCCTAAATCACTCAAAGTGAGGAGAAACTCATACCCACCCGCTATTTTAGTGATTTTGCCAGAGAGGGAGTAATCAGGTGCGAGCAATTCGCCCTTTTCTTTAGTCGTGTAGGGGTCAAACTCCGCATTATCTCGTAGTTTGCGAGATTGTTTAATCATTGTGTCTATACTCGCACCACTCCCGCCCACTGCGCTACTAAAGGTGATTTTGTGGTTCTGTGAAAGGGCGAGTTTGAGTTTGGCGATGAGTGATTGTATATCAATGGCTTCACCCGTGTAGTTTGCAATATCTGAAATGGCGATGACTTTTGGCTTTTTTAATCTCTCGCTAAATTTCTCTAGCGCATTGGCGTGGGATTGTATCATCGTGTCAATGGAATCTTGCGGGGTTTGTGGTGCATTGCACGCGCAAAATATGCTAATACAACAAATGATTACAAGCGTTAAACACGCGTGCGGGGGGGGGGGGGCAATTTAAGCATTTCAAATCCTTAAATAAGATAAAATTTGTTTAGCTACCTTTGTTTCTTTAAGTGTGGAAAAGCAAGCCTTAGAGCTTGCTTTTTACGGTGCTTTCTATACGCGATACGACAGAAGCCATAGCCACAGTATCGCTACTTGCTTCCTCTAAGAGCTTTTTAGCATCTTCAATCGCGCTAGCAATCTTATCTTGCGTGCTTCCGCTGATAGAGACAGCACCATCGGCGATGATATTCACCTTTTGTGGTGAGACTTCGGCATAGCCCCAATTTATAGCTATAAGCTCTGTCTTGCCATTTGCTCTCTCTAGCTCCACGACACCTGTCTTAAGTGTGGAGAGCAAGTTGCAGTGTCCGGGATATACACCAAACTCGCCTTGAGAGCCCGGCATCACCACCCACGCTACCTTACCATCATAAATCTTACCATAGGGCGTGATGATACTTAATTCCAAATGTTCCATAGCTTTGCCTTTATGCTTTGAGTTTCTCTGCTTTTTCTAGCACTTCACCAATGTTGCCCACCATATAAAACGCATTTTCAGGGATATGGTCGTATTTGCCCTCTAAGATTCCCTTAAAGCCCTCTAATGTCTCCTCAAGTGTTACATACTTGCCCGCAGAGCCCGTGAAGACTTCTGCCACAAAGAATGGCTGAGAGAGGAACTTCTCAATTTTACGCGCTCTATCTACGGTCTGCTTGTCCTCCTCAGAGAGCTCGTCCATTCCCAAGATTGCGATAATGTCTTGCAAATCTTTGTATTTTTGTAAGATTTGTTGCACTTCTGTGGCGACATTGTAGTGGTTTTCGCCTACGACTTGTGGGTCTAAGATTCTCGAAGTGGAATCTAGCGGGTCTACCGCTGGATAAATGCCCTTTTCAGCAATCTTTCTATTAAGCACGGTAGTCGCATCAAGGTGAGAGAACACACTCGCAGGAGCTGGGTCGGTCAAGTCGTCAGCTGGCACATACACCGCTTGGACCGAAGTAATCGAGCCTTTTTTGGTTGAGGTGATTCTCTCTTGGAGCTTGCCCATTTCGCTTGCAAGTGTCGGTTGATAGCCCACCGCCGATGGAATCCTGCCGAGCAACGCACTCATTTCTGCACCAGATTGCGCATAACGGAAAATATTATCGATAAACATAAGCACATCTAAGCCTTTTTCATCACGGAAATATTCTGCCATTGTAAGTCCTGTAAAGGCGATTCTATTTCTCGCCCCAGGTGGCTCGTTCATCTGTCCGTAGCATAGAGCCACTTTGTCAAGCACGCCACCTTCTTTCATTTCGTGGTAGAGGTCGTTCCCCTCTCTTGTGCGCTCGCCCACACCAGCAAATACGGAATAACCGCTGTGTTTATACGCCACATTGTGGATAAGCTCCATAATAACCACCGTTTTACCCACACCAGCACCACCAAACAATCCAACCTTACCACCTTTGGAATAAGGAGCAAGCAAATCAACAACTTTAATGCCTGTCTCAAAGATTTCAGTCTTTGTGCTTTGGTTATCAAAGCTCGGTGCTTCGCGGTGGATAGGCCATTTTAAATCAGTCTTTAGCTCTTCGCCACCATCGATAATATCGCCTGTTACATTAAGGATTCTCCCTAGCACTTGCTCGCCTACGGGCACTTCAATCATTTTGCCCCGCGCTTTTACAGCCTGTCCGCGTGTCAAGCCCTCTGTCATATCCATAGCAATAGTGCGCACACGATTATCACCAAGATGTCCCACTACTTCAAGCACAAGTTTATTTTTGCGCCCCTCAACTTGGAAGTCTATATCCACCGCTTCATTGATAAAAGGAAGATATGAATCAAACTCCATATCAACCACTGGTCCCATAACCTGAATAATTTTGCCCTGCATTTGTTCTCCTTTGTTTTATTTCATTGATTCTACACCAGCGTTTATCTCAACAAGCTCTGTTGTGATAGCCTCTTGGCGTGCTTTGTTGTAAGAAATACTCAAACTCTTAACCAAATCCCCAGCGTTGTTTGTCGCAGCATCCATTGCTTGCACGCGTGCGCTGTGCTCAGCAGCCAGAGAATCTATAAGCGCGTAATACATATTGTATTCGATGTATTTTTGTGCAAGTTGGTCGAGCACGACATCTTCTGACTCTTCGGATTCTATATTAAGGATTGCGTTATCTTGCTTTACTTGCTCTGTATCGATGTTTATAGTTAGCGGAAGCAAAGCACGAGATTCTAGTTGTTGAGAAATCATATTTTTAAAGCCATTATGCACGATGATGACTTCATCAGTAAGCCCATCCAAAAAGTCTTGCACGACATTGCCAATAAAGTTCGCCGCTCCCTCATAAGTAGGCATTGAGCTTAGGTTTATCGCTTTATCAAGCACCTCAATATCATTGAAGGTAAAAAACGCAATACCTTTTTTACCAATGCCTCGCAGGCGCACCTTGATATTTTTCTCTTTATAAGAGTTCATCAAACGCAATACTTCTTTGATTGTAGCTTGATTAAATCCGCCACAAAGTCCTTTATCCGCAGTGATAAACACAATATCAATCTTTTTAATGTCTCTGCTTTTAGAGCCCAAAAAGTATTTGCTATTGATATTTTCCACTCCTTTAATCAAAACCTTGCGCACAATATCATCAAAAACCTCATTGAGCTTTTGTGAATAGACCTTAGAGCGTCTTGCGAGCTCTTCGGTCTTTTTGAGCTTTGAAGTGGAGACGAGCTTCATTGCGCGCGTGGTTTTTTGCGTATTTTTCACGCTTGTGATTTTTCTTCGTATCTCCTTTAGATTCCCACCCATTGCATACTCCTTATTATTTTAGCCTACAAAAGTGCTTTTGAACTCTTTGAGCGCGTTATTGAGTGTAGATTCTATGTCGTTATCTAGGGCTTTTTTTGCACGAATTTCCTCAAAGACCTTAGGATATTTTGCCTCGATAAATGGATAAAGGCTATTTTCAAACTCCCCGATTTTATCCACACTTACATCATCTAAAAAGCCTCTTGCGCCAGCAAAAATCATAACAATCTGCTTTTCAACCGCTAGAGGTGAATATGGAGGTTGTTTGAGAATCTCAACCATTCTTTGTCCTCTATCAAGTTGCTTGCGACTAATCTCATCAAGGTCTGAAGCAAATTGTGAGAACGCTTGAAGCTCTCTGTATTGCGCCAAGTCAAGGCGTAAATTACCAGAAACTTGCTTAATCGCCTTAATTTGTGCTGCACCACCCACGCGAGAAACGGACAAGCCCACATTGATAGCGGGGCGCACACCAGAGTTAAACAAGTCTTTTTCGAGGAATATTTGCCCATCAGTAATCGAAATCACATTGGTAGGAATATACGCAGAAATATCACCCGCTTGTGTTTCAATGATTGGTAATGCAGTTAAAGAGCCAGCTCCTAGCGCATCGCTAAGCTTAGCCGCACGCTCTAGCAATCGAGAGTGCAGATAGAATACATCGCCGGGGAATGCCTCGCGCCCGGGCGGTCTTCTAAGGATAAGAGACATTTCGCGGTAAGCCACAGCGTGCTTACTCAAATCATCATAAATGATAAGCGCGTGTCTGCCATTATCTCTAAAGTATTCTCCAATGGTTACTCCAGCATAAGGAGCGATAAATTGCATCGCTGCAGAAGATGAGGCAGGAGCATTCACAATCACGGTGTATTCCATCGCACCGTGCTCTTCAAGTTTGCGCACCACTTGGGCGACCGTGGATTCCTTTTGCCCGATTGCTACATAGATACAAATCACATCTTGTCCTTTTTGGTTGATGATAGTATCCACAGCCACAGTGGTTTTACCTGTCTGTCTATCGCCGATGATAAGTTCTCTTTGTCCGCGACCGATAGGCACAAGAGCGTCAATAGCTTTTAGCCCTGTTTGCAATGGCTCGTGCACAGACTTCCTTGCCATAATGCCCGGAGCTTTCTCCTCTATAAATCGATATTCGCTAGATTCTATCGCGCCCTTGCCATCAATGGCTTCACCAAGAGTGTTTATCACGCGTCCCACGACACTATCGCCAACAGGCACTTTCATAAGTTTCTTTAACCTCTTTACTGAAGTGCCCTCTTTAATGTTTTTACCACTGCCAAGCACCACGACACCGACACTTGATTCTTCCAAGCTTGAAGCAAGTCCAATATCGCCTGTCTCAAACTCCACCATTTCATAATACATAACATTATTAAGTCCATAGACTTTCGCCACGCCATCAGAATACAAAACAACCTTGCCTGTTTCACTAATATCCACATTGATATTAAAATTTTCAATGCGCTCTTTGATTATCGAGCTCACCTCTTCTGACTTTAACTTTGCTACCATTGTTTCTCCTTATGTTTAGATTAAATTGCTTTGAGGATATGATTTGTCAAATCCCCTAAAAAACGCTCTTTTGAGAACGCAATCTCTACGCCCAAGTCCTCCACGCTAAGTCTAATGCCCTCAATGGAGGCCTTTTCTTGGCGCACATCAAGATTGGCATTGAGTTTAGTAGAAAGACTTTTAGCGATGCTCTGCAATGTCGCAGAATCTAGCTCTTGCTTGATTTTCAAAATCGCTACAAATTGCTTTTTGTCTGCGAGGAGCTTTTTCTCTAAGCCTTTGATAATCTCTGGGATTAGGCAGATTCTATCGCTTGCGACCAAAACCTTAAGTAGGTTTTCAAATTTTTGCTCCAATTTATCAAAAACACTTAAAATGAGCTGTTCTTTTTGTGTTTTATCGATGAATGGCGAGTTAATGCACTCAGCGACTTTTTTATCCTCTAGTGCTTTATTGAGCTTTGATAAAATGTCAATGATTTCTTGAACTTCATTATTTGAGAAGCTCTCTAAAATGGCTTTTGTGTATTTCTTAGCTATCATTAGGCAATCCTTTTTGTAATGATATTGACATAATCTTTATTGTCAAACTTTATGTCTTTTGAATACATCACATCACTTAAGATTTCCTCCACACACTCTCTTTTGGCGCGGATTTGCTCAAACTCCATATTAGATTCCATTGTGTTTATCATTGATTGGATTTGCGCATTGGTTTGTTCTTGGATTTTTTGTGCGATATGTTCGCCCTCACGCTTGGCATTTTCGATAATTTCTTTTGCTTTAATTGCACTTTCTTTTAGTCTTTTTTGTGCGTTTTCTTTATCCTTGCTCACAGCTTTTAGTTTGTTTTGCGCTTCTTGTAGCTGATTGATAATGTTATTCTTGCGATTGACAAAGATAGCCTTAATCTTGCCAAATGTGAGATAAAACAAAATCGCAAAAAACAGCACAAAGTTGATAAGTCGCACGACAAAGTCGCTCTCCTCAAACCCACCAGATGCTAACGCCACGCTAGGCAAGGCAAGTAATACACTAAGTAAAAAAACTTTTCTCACACCCTCTTTCATTACTTTCTCCTTGACTGCATTTTAGATTTGTTGTAATTTTGCTTGAATACTTTGCTTGTATTCACCAATGTGGCTTAAGAGCTCTTTTTTAAGATTCTCACGCTCGTTGGCAAGCTCTTTATGAAACTCGACCATTTTAGAATCTAACTCTTGCTTTTTTTGCGCTATCGTAGATTCCGAGAGTGCCCTTGCTTGGGCAGTGGCTTTATCGATGATGGCTTTTGCTTCTTTTTGTGCCTCGCCCAAAACTTCGGCAATTTGCTTCTCAATCTCGGCAATTTGCTGAGTGCTCCCTTTGATGTCGTGCAAATCTTTGTTTATCATCGCATCACGCTCGTCCATAAAGTTTAACAAAGGTTTATACAGCCATTGATTAAGCAGGACAAGCAGTATGATAAAGCACACAAACACTAAAAGCATAAGTTGTGGATTTACTGATATTCCCATTTATCTCTCCTTGTAAAATATCCAAGATTTAGTTGATTGTAACAAATTTAGCAGTTTTTGTAAGTAGTTAATGTGAAATTTTCGCAATAAAAGACTCAATTTCTACATTTTTGCTAAATGTAATACAAAGTTGATTATTTTTTACACTTACTTTAAAATCATTTTCAGCAAGCATATTTTTCGCTTGTTTTAAAAGCGATTGATTGATAGTTGTGGGGGTAGATTTTTTAGATGGGTTTTTTGATTCTTGTGATTTTTGCGTGTCTTTAATGTTTCTTACCAATGATTCTGTTTCTTGCACGCTTAGCTTTTGCCCAAGTATGGAATCTAGCATAAGTTTTTGATCTTTAGGGCTAAGGGTTACAAGGACTTTGGCGTGTCCTTGCGTGATTTTCCCCTCTATTATGCAGTCTTGGACAAATTTTTCAAGTTTAAGCAACCCGAGTGTATTAGCAATTTGTGGGCGTGATTTCTTAATCCTTGAGGCGAGTTCATCTTGGGTGATGTTATATTCTTGCAGGAGTTCTTGGTAAGATTGTGCGAGCTCAATGGGATTTAGTCCCTCGCGCTGAATGTTTTCAATGAGTGCAAGCTCGCGCAATTTTTTTTGCGCATCAGAATCTAAAAGCACCGCACGAATATTGCTTAATCCCGCAAGTTTGCTTGCTCGTAATCTCCGCTCACCCGCAATCAAAATATACTCGCCACCCTCACCTTCTTGCACGACCACAGGCTGAAGTAACCCGTGCTCCTTAATGGAATCTGCAAGCTCTTGGAGCTTACTTGCTTCAAAAGTTTTTCTAGGTTGATGAGGATTGGGTTTAATGTTTTCTATGCTTAAATCAAGCACAAGTTCATTTTGAGCGTTGAGATTGTTTTCATACTCTTGGGAGACTTCGCCAAATACGGCACTAAGCCCCCTGCCTAACCCACGATTCTTTGCCATTACGCGCCTTGCAAGATAAATTCTGCGAGGTTTTGATATGCCATAGAGCCATTAGATTTTGCATCATAAAGCATTATAGGCTTGCCAAAACTTGGAGATTCTGCTAGTCTTACGCTTCTTGGCACAATGATAAATTCCTTGTCCTCATTTTTAAATAAATGTTTTTCAAAGTGGTGCAATAAATCATCAAAAACTTGCTTTGAGAGGTTTTGCTGAGTGGAATACATTGTCGGCAAAAAGCCACGAATGCTTAAATCAGGATTGCTTGTGTCTTTGATGACTTTCACCGTATTAAGTAACTGCGCTAAACCCTCTAGCGCGTAAAACTCGCATTGAATAGGCACGATTACAGAATCTGATGCCACCAGTGCATTCACGGTCAATGCACCAAGTGCGGGAGGCGAGTCGATAATGATAAAATCATATTCCCCGCGCACCTCTTCAATTTTATGGCGCAAAATGCTTTGGGCAGATTTTTTGTTGTAGAAATCCTTTTCAAATCCAGCAAGGCTAATGTTTGATGGCACAATGTGCAAAGTTTCTATATCTTCATTTTGGATAAGCACTTCAGAGAGCTTTTTTGAACCACTTAAAACATGGTATATGTCTGCTTGGACTTCGCTTCTACGAATGCCAAATGTCGTTGTTGCATTTGCTTGTGGGTCGCAATCAATCAATAAAACACGCTTGTTTGAACAAGCCAAACTTGCCGCCAAATTAACCGCTGTTGTTGTTTTTCCTACGCCACCTTTTTGATTGGCGACAGTGATAACTTCACTCATTGTGTAACTCCTAAATAAAAAATGTGGGATTATCTAAAGCTATAGATTTTTTGAGAATCTAGCTCTAATGCGCCGTCCTCGCACAACTTAACTCCCTCAAATGACATTCGCACGCCATTATGATGAAAGTTAAAAGCTAAATTGTTTTGAAATTCTAACTTATATAAGCTGAAAATCTGCTTCCATAAAAGCTTTTTTTCTACATTTTCGCAAAATTTCTTAACAAATTCGCGTGGCACGATTTTTTGGCTTGCTCCCTTCTCCAAAGTGCAAAATCGTCCAACTTCATTTTTATTTGAGTCATTGTTGCTGTGTGGCTGATTATGCAGGTTTATCCCTATTCCACATACGACAACTTCCCTACACAAGCTGTCTTTGACAATGGTGCTAAGCACTCCACCAATTTTTTTATCCCCTACATAGATGTCATTAGGCCACTTTAACCACGCTTTTGAGCCAAGTTCCGCGAGCTCTTGCTTACATAAAAATCCAAAATAAATAGATGTAGATTCTATTTTTAAGTCTTGCGGTAAGGCATTTCTGTCAATGGCAAATGAGAAATACAACGCATTTGGGACTTTTTCCCACACATTGCCTCTTGAGCCAATGCCCCTGCTTTGAATCTTGCAAGTTATACAAATGGGGGCGACTAACTCTCCACTTTTGATGCAATTCACCAAAAATATTTGCGTAGATTCTAACTCCTCGTATTCTAAAAGCTCCATTTTGCGCCCTTGCCTCTAATCTAAAACTTATTCCACGCCCATAATTCTTTTGCTTTATCAATATCGCCTTTTTCCACACTTACAATCATAATGCCCTCATAATCTTGCAAACTATCTTCGATTTCCCCATAGGCATTGACAAACAAACTATCGCCATAAAATTTCCAATTATGTCCATCGATACATTCATCTCCCACACGATTCACGCGCACAAGCGCGTTAGAGGCTAGAAATGCACGCATTTTACACAGACTTCGCCAGCGCAAATGTGTCTCAAAAGTGCTTGCGGTTGGCACGATAAGCAAATCATAATTGTGTGTTTTCATCTTTAGCATAAGTGCATCGTAATGAAGCTCAAAGCCAAAAAGCGCGCCAATCTTTAGCCCGCCACACTCAAAACTTAGTGGCAAGTGCAGAGTTTTTGATTTTGGATTTGCGAAAATCGCGCGTTCATTCCAATGCGCAAAGCCCATAAGTTTCTGTTGTGTATATATTGTAATATTTTTAGAATCTACAAGCACAAGGACTTTGTAGAGTTTTGGCAGTGTGCTTTTGGTCGTTTTAGAATCTTTTGTCGTGCAATGTAGAGCCTTTGTGTGTTTTTTTAATACCGCTTCACCAACGACTAATGGCACAAGGAATCGCATTTTGTATGTCTTACTTAATGTTTGTATGTTTTGTATGATTTGTGCGTTGTAGTGTGTGCCATATTTAAAAGTGGCGTTTGATTGAAATGGCGCAAAAAATGGCTCAAAAACATAATCAGGCAAACATATCAAATCCACTTCTTGTTTAGCGCAGTTTTGCACATATTGCTCAATGCGTGCAATATCTTGTATCGTATTTGTTTGTAAAAGAGCTATATTCATACCTATCCTTTTTAAGTAAGTTACTCTTAAGAGATGAGATTTTAGCCTACTATTGTATTATAATGTTACAAAAAGAACGCTAAAAACAAATCAAAATCCAAAAAAGGAGTAGCAATGCAAAGGACAACAAAATGGTAGAGCGATATGCAAGAGAGCAAATGAAGTCATTATGGAGTTTGGAGGCGAAGTATAGCGCGTGGCTAGAGGTTGAAATTGCCCTTGTGCGCGGGTGGAACAAGCTAGGGCTAATCCCTGATAGCGATTGCGAAAAGATTTGCGCGAATGCCAAATTTGACATAAAGCGAATCGATGAGATTGAAGCGGTAACCAAGCACGATTTAATCGCCTTTACCACGAGTGTGGCAGAATCTTTGGGCGAGGAGTCGCGGTGGTTTCATTATGGCATTACGAGCAGTGATTGTATCGACACGGCGGTGGCGTTGCAGATGCGCGATTCTCTCAAACTCATCATTGATGGCGTGAAAAATTTGCGCGAAGTGGTAAAAAGGCGCGCTTATGAACACAAAGACACGGTTATGGTGGGGCGAAGCCACGGGATTCACGGCGAGCCTATCACTTTTGGGCTAGTGTGTGCGGTGTGGTTTGCCGAGCTAGGCAGGCATTTAGACGCGTTGCATTCTAGCCTTGAGATTATCAGTGTGGGACAGCTAAGCGGGGCGATGGGAAATCTCGCCCACACGCCGATGAAGCTAGAAGAGCTCGTATGCGAAAATCTCGGGCTAAAGCCCGCCCCTGTAAGCAACCAAGTAATCCAGCGTGATAGATACGCCCGAGTCATCACGGATTTAGCCCTGCTAGCAAGCAGTTGCGAGAAAATCGCCGTTGAGATTCGCCATTTGCAACGCACGGAAGTGTATGAGGCTGAAGAATTCTTTGAAGAGGGGCAAAAGGGAAGCTCTGCTATGCCACACAAGCGAAACCCCGTGCTAAGCGAAAATATCACGGGGCTTTGTCGCGTGATTCGTGCTTACGCCCTGCCTGCTATGGAAAATGTCGCCTTGTGGCACGAGCGCGATATTAGCCACTCTAGCGTGGAGCGATTTATCCTGCCTGATAGCTTTATCACCACTGATTTTATGCTTGCTCGCCTCACACAGCTCCTAGATAAGCTCGTGGTGTATCCTAAAAATATGCGCAAAAATCTTAATCTCACAGGCGGGCTTGTGTTTTCTCAACGCGTGCTTTTAGAGCTACCCAAAAAGGGAATCTCACGCGAAAACGCCTATAAAATCGTGCAAAGAAATGCGATGAGGGTGTGGCAAAATCTACAAAATAATGAGGTGCAAGAGGGGAAAAGCGCAGGGGGCAAAAGCGCGCTAAATGAACGCGGCGAGAGCTTGTATCTGCAATATTTGCTTGAAGATTCTGAATTGGTAAGCGCGATAGGCGAGCAGGCGATAAAAGAATGCTTTGATGTGAGCTACTACACAAAAAGCGTGGATAGTATCTTTAAGCGGGTGTTTGGCGAGTGAGAATCTAAAAATGCTCGCCCAAAGTAATTTGTGAGGTGCATTTAGTGTTGGCAATTTTTATGGTATTTTTATAAATCTAACGCTTCTCGCATTTCTTTGACAAACGCGCCGACTTTTTGCACGCAATCTTTTTCACTCTCACATAGCTTTACAATCGCGCTACCGATGATTATGGCATCGGCAAACTCTGCTATTTCACGCGCTTTTTGCGCATTTGATATGCCAAATCCCACTGCCACAGGAATATCTGCGCGAATCTGCTTTATTTGTGCCACCATTTCGCGCACACCCACGCCGACATTTTCACGCATTCCCGTTACGCCAAGCGAACTCACACAATAAATAAAGCCCCTTGCCTCGCGCACGATTCGCGCCATTCTATCTGCAGAATCCACGCTCGTAGGAGCGATAAAAGAAATCAAATCCACGCCATTTGCCCTGCATTCGCTCTCAAACTCGCCCTTTTCCTCAAAAGGCACATCGGGCAAAATCAGCGCACACATTCCCAACTCCCGCATTTGCGCGATAAACCGCTCTTTACCATAAGAAAACACGACATTTGCATAAGTCATAAAGGATAAATTCGCGCTCACACGCTCCCGCACACGCCTTAAAGATTCAAAGATTGTATCCGTATTTATGCCATTTTTTAGCGCGATTTCATTGGCGTTTGCGATGATTGCGCCCTCCGCTGTGGGGTCGGAGAATGGGATACCGATTTCAATCAAATCCACGCCATTTTGCGCCATAACTTCAAGCAATTTTTCACTCGCTTCAATGCTAGGATAGCCGTAAGTAATAAACGCCACAAAGCCCTTGCGTTTGGCAAAAATCTCACTAAAATTACTCATAAATTTCGCCCTCCAAAGATTCATTGCGATAGCGTGCAATCGCTGCGCAGTCCTTATCCCCGCGCCCTGATAGCGTAACTATCACTAGCGAATCTTTTGGCAAAGTTGGCGCGACTTTTCGCAAATACGCAATCGCGTGAGCAGATTCGATAGCGGGGATTATCCCCTCTATGCGCGAGAGATACTCAAACGCGCTCACCGCTTCATCATCGGTAATCGCCTCGTATTTGGCGCGATTTTGTGAGTGCAAAAATGCGTGCTCTGGTCCCACGCCCGGATAATCCAACCCCGCGCTTATGCTATATACAGGTGCGATTTGCCCAAATTCATCTTGGCAAAAGAGCGACTTCATTCCGTGAAAGATTCCCGCTTTGCCCGTGCTAATGGTTGCTGCCGTTTCATTCGTCTCAATGCCACGCCCTGCGGCTTCCACGCCCACTAATGCGACTTCTTTGTCCTCTAAAAAGTGATAAAAGCTTCCTATTGCATTGCTTCCACCGCCCACACACGCAATCACCATACTTGGCAGACGCGATTGTAACGCTAAAATCTGCTCTCTACTCTCGCGCGAAATCACCGATTGAAAGTCGCGCACAATCGTGGGAAACGGGTGTGGTCCCATAACACTCCCTAGCACATAGTGCGTATCATCGATTCGCGTAGTCCATTCTTTAAGTGTCTCATTTACAGCGTCTTTTAGCGTGGCAGTCCCGCTTTTCACAGGATTGACTTTCGCGCCCAAAAGGCGCATACGATAGACATTTAACGCTTGACGGATACAATCCTCCGCACCCATAAAAATCTCGCACTCCAACCCCAAAAGTGCCGCTGCCGTAGCCGTAGCCACGCCGTGCTGTCCTGCGCCTGTCTCGGCGATTATGCGCGTCTTGCCCATTTTTTGCGCTAGTAGGGCTTGTCCAAGCACATTGTTTATCTTGTGTGAGCCTGTGTGGTTTAAATCTTCGCGTTTAAGGTAGATTTTCACACCTAAATCCGCGCTAAGTTTTTTAGCGTGATAGAGTGGGGAGGGGCGATTCGCATAGCCATTAAAAAGTTCGGTTAGCTCGGCATTAAAGCCCTTGTCGTTTTTATAAAAATTATACGCCCTCTCTAACTCTATGACGCAATTCATCAGCGTTTCAGGGATAAACTGCCCACCAAACGCTCCAAAATATGCTTTGTTCATTTATAATCCTTAAATTTTAAGTGAAAATACCCATAGTTTGCTTGTGCTAATTTTACCATAGATTCTAAGTGAGTATTTTTTATTGTAAGTCATTTGATTTCTCTTTAAATAATATTTTCAACATATAAGGCGTATATGAATCAAAGCCATTTTCATCATTAAATATCTCGCCAATATCGCTATTATTGTTCATTGCTTCTTGCTTAATTTCATTGATAGAATCTTCTAAATTTGCTCCACAATACAAATATTTCGTTTCGCTATGTGGCATTATAAATAGTTCTGGGTAAAATTTATTCCATAATGTATCATAATGAAATCCTATGATTTTTATATAAAATGCACGAGCCGTGCTAGAATCTGAAAGCACTACAACCTGTGGCACAATCTGTTTATTTGGCAAAAACCACATAAAACTTTTTGTCTTTATATTGTTTGTTGTTAGATTTTGTCTTGCTCTAGCATACACTACCTTACCTAGATTCTCTTTACAAAGTCGCTCGTATTCTTTATAATCACTATCCATACTTCTATGCACAAACGCCTTATAGCTCGTAGGATAATCACAGCCATTTAGTGCAAAAAGCGTTAGCAAAATCCCAAACAAGCCAAACGCCACAGCCCACATTTTCACGCAAATCCTTTGTATTTACCGCATTGAATCTATCTTTGATTTCAGTGGGCAATTTCATCTCCATAGAATCTGCCCGTTTCACTATACGAAAAATTAAACAATACAAGTAATGCAAATACTGATTTTTTCATTTTATCCCCTTATCTTTATTAGCCTCATCGCTTTCTATGACTTGTTCAAAAGTGCTATCAAGCGAGTCTAATATGATATAACCAGCCACGGTTCCGCATACAAAAATCCCAAAAAACGCCACCAAATAGCCTATATCAAATAATATATGGCAAAGCAAAGCTATGAAGCCAAGAGCCACCATAATGATAGTTATGTGTGTTTTATTTACGGGCTTTGTTTTGTATTTTGTCTTGCATATCGGGCATATTATTATGCTAAAGCCCCGCGCCCTGTCTCTTTCATTATCATCTGTCCAATCCCCATACGACACTTCTTGTTCTGCATTAAAGTGGCTTATATTATTGCCACATACTTTGCATTTGTTGGATAATTTCATTTTTTGCCCCCTTTTTTAGAATCACAAATTTTAAAAGCGTGATTGTAGCGAAAATTTAATGGATTTATGCGAATTGCAAAATCATAGAGAATCTAAAATCGTGCCGTAAAAGTCCGCACTTTGTCGCTATGAATCCGCTATGAATCTTATTTGGATTCGCCACTAGCGCGGAGGGTTTTGATAATTTGTTGCATTTTAGCAAAATCTTTTTTGCCATTTGATTCGATTCCGCTTGAAATGTCAATCGCATAGGGATTGAGCGACATTGCGCGGGGCAGATTGTCCGCATTTATCCCACCTGCAAGGAAAAAGCGCGAGTGAAAGTTATGCGCGAAGTGTTGTGAATCTTTGTGATTTGCGCTTGAATCTATGCCGCAAATCTTTGAACCCGCATTTTTTTGATTCGCATTCTGTGAATCTATACGCGAATCGTGCAATTTTTGCGTCAAAAGATTCCACTCAAACGCCACTCCACTACCCGCATTTGCGCTATCTAGCAAGATATAATCCGCGCTTGATTTTAAAGCCTCGCCCAAAGAGCGCGAATCGCGCATTTTAATCGCCTTGATAATGGGCGCACTCTTGCCATAATCTTTTTGCAACGATTCGCACAACGCGCTAATGTAGGCGTTATTTTCATTGCCGTGAAGTTGCACTATGTCGATGATTTTGCGTTGCACCGCTTCACAAACGCGCTCCACAGGACTATCTACAAACACACCCACCGACTTAATGTGTGAATCTAAACGCGCTTTTAGCTCCCTTGCCAAAGTAAAATCCACAAATCGCTTGGATTGCCTCGCAAACACAAAGCCGATGAAATCGGGCATTAGCGCGTTTGCGAACTCAATATCACACTCCCTAAATAACCCACAAAATTTGATTTTCATTAACCTAGCCTTTGAGCTACCCTACATTTTTGCTTTCTATAATATTCGTATTTGTAAGACGCTATCCTTAATTAAAAATTTAAATGCCAAATTTTAGCGTTTATTCCTTGCACTTGCCACTTTTGTAGCATTGCTTTTCAAGATTTTCCCTAAAGGGCTGATTTACCACGCTTATGGGGATAAGCACGGATTTGTTTTTATCATCGCGTGGTTGGCGATAAAAAATATCCGTTTTATCAAGCACAAACTGCCCTTTTTTATCGCTCGCCTTAAAATACTCCCTGCTATATTGATACAGATAAAAATCATCATCGATGAATTTATAGGTGGTGTAGTTTTTATGCACATTTCTATCCCTAAAATCGTTGATTTCAAAGACTATGGTAAAGTATGCGTCTTTAAAATCAATGCGCGCTTCCTCGTTGATGCCTTTGCTACAAATCACATTTGTATCGGCTCTGTTTGGCAAGTATTCGAATATGGCGGCACAATGAGCTACTTGCTCGTGCGTGTATTCCACCCCATATTCCTCGTCAAAATCCTTCCTCGCTTCTACAAGGGCAAAGCCATATTTTTTGCCTGAGAATTTTTTGTTTTCACTAAGGAGTATGTGCGCTGTATAATCCACATCAGAATCATCTACTAGTTGTTTCACTTGATTTTGTAGATATTCTACGACTTTATCCATAGCGCAATCCTCATCGCAAACTGCATTTGCATTTATCGCCCCAAATGCCAAAAGCGCGATGAGCGCAAAGATTTTGCGTAATGTTTTCATTTGTTTTTGTCCTTTTTAAAATTTAAAAGCGAATCCTAGTAATTTTTACCTAAAGCGACAAAACTTCTGCCAAAATCGCTTTTAGCGAATCTTTGTTTATTTCATCATTTGCCACGCCTACCACGACATTTTCAAGTCTTTCATAAAAATCATTTGGCAAAATTTCAGGCGCATTTATCAGCACAAAAACCCTTGCAATAAGAATCGCACTGCGTTTATTTCCGTCCAAAAATGGGTGAAATTTCACACAGCAAAAAACCAAATGCGTAAGTTTATCCAAAAAGTTAGGATAAAAATCATCGTTTTTGATATGCTCTAACGCGGATTCTAAGTAGCCTACGCGTGAAGATTCAAAGCCCTGCAATCCGCCCATTACCTCTATCATTTTATCGTGCAAGGCAATGGCGTCCTCAAGCGATAAATAATTCATTTATCTTTTAACCGCTCAAAAACAGGGTAGTTTTGTGGCTTTTGAAAATCTGCAATAGTCTCATCTATCGCTTCTTTAATGCTTTTTTTGGCTTTTATGTTTAAATCTTGCACCTTGCATCGGACGCGTGGATTTTACTTTATTGTGCGTTTGATTGCCTCTAGCGTTGCGTTATCGACATTTTCTAGCGTGATTGTCATTTTGCATTCCTTTTGTAAAATCTATGGCGATATTGTAGCAAAATTTGGCTTTATAGATTCGCGCCTTTTAGGGCGTTTAATGCGTGGGTTTTGTTAGATTCGCGCATTAGGGTTTTGATTTTAGATTTTTCTTAATCGCTTTTTTATCAAGCCCCATTTTGGCATAAAATAGTGCGACAACTTCTTCGCGGGTTTTTACCTCTATCATTTGCTCTTTTTTAAAATCCCATTTATATCCCGCACCCGTGCCACGCTCACCGCGATTATGCAACTTGCTAAAATCAATTTCGCTAATTTTTTCTAACCGCATATAAAGATTATCGGGCGCAACCCCGATAAAGCAGATAAAATCGCAATTTGCCGTGTTTTTGATATGCTCATTCTGAAACTTGTCATTCACATCAAGGCTTGAAGTCTTTACCTCCACGCGAATATCGTTGATTTTAATATCCCAATCCCCTTGGTCGCCGTCTTGATAGGCAAGTGAAATATTGCGCTCTTTGCTAAAAATATCGCGCAAAAGCCGTTCGCCAAAGCTTCCGCGTTTATCGATTTGCAAGTGGCGAATCCGTGCGTATTTGCTCGTGCTTTTCCATTTTGAAGTGGCATTTACTTCGCGCTCAATCTCGCTAAATACGGCATTTGCAATCTCTAAAATATCCATTACATTAAGCCTTTATCGTAGAAACCTTGCTCAATCAACGCTTTTTCGATAAGCGAAGTGCGGAGATTTAGGCTAGAATTTGTGCCTAAAAAGCTCGTTTTTACCCAATCGATTGATTCTAGCGCGGATTTTATACGCGCCCTCTCTTGTGGATTTTCGCGCAAAATCACAATGCCATAACCGCGCCTATGTGGGAGCGTTTCAAAGTCATAGTAGATTTTCATCTGTGGCTTACTAGCGGAGTGAAAGCAGGTGCTAGGCAGGTATAAATCGCATTTATAGAGCATTGCTTTATTTCGCGTGCTTGAACTCGTCCCGCCATCGCTAAGAGAGTAGATTTTGATAAAGTCTTTGCAGGTTTTTGACGCATTAGATTCAATATTTAGCGTTTTATTGCTAAGTAATTTTTTATGCGCCCAAATTTGAAAAAGTGTCGCCACTTCGACTTCCTTGCCATTTGGATACACAAAGCTATTTAGCGGGAGTTTTTCGCTATGGACTAGCTCATAGTCTCTCACGCGCTTTTTTGGGCTACCCTTGCCATCGCTATCAAAAAGCGGAGGCAAGATAAAGGCGACAAAATCCGCGCCATTTTGCAAATCCTTAGAATCCCCAAAATCCCCCGCGTGATTGATAAAACGCAAAGCTAGATTCCCGCGAAGTCCAAAAGGTGGATTGCCTAGCACGATATATTTTTGGCGTGATTTTGTGTTGCTTTTAAATTCAGATTCGCGCTCTTTTGGGGTGAATCCCAAAAAATTCTCACATAAAATGCCTTTGTTTTCATACTCTTTTTTGTCCTCCAAATCAATGCCGATTCGCCTATCTTTTGGCATTAGATTAAAAAAGCTCAAATCCCCACAACTTGGCTCTATAAATGTGTAATCGCTAGAATCTAATTTGTGAAAATCTAAAAATTTTAAAAATGATTCAAAGCAATATTTTGCCACTTCTTTTTTGGTAAAAAATTCGTTGTGGCTACGAAAATCCACCTTTTGTAAGTCGTATTTATTGCCTAGCAAAAAGTTTAAATCATAGAGATATTCATTTGGGATTTTTTGTGTCGCCTCCCACCGTTTTAATGTGCCTGTGTGTAAGTATAATTTATCAGCGATTGATTGAAGTGAGTGGGCTAAACGCAACTCGTTATAAATAGAATTTGCGCTAATTGCGATATTTGCCGTCATTTTGTGCCTTTATGCCTTATAAAATTTTTGTGGGATTATAGCCAAAATTTTGCAATTTTATTCAAACCCGCGCAATCGATTTAATGCGTGGGTTTTGTCGCTTTGTCGCATTAGCGATTCGCCGATGAGGACGGCGTTTATGTCGTGCGATTCTAAAAGGGCAATGTCCTCTCTTGTGGCGATTCCAGACTCGCTGACAAAGATTTTGTCCTTTGGGACAAGCTTTTTTAGGCGCACACTTGTGCCTAAATCCACTTTGAAGCTCCGCAAGTCGCGGTTATTTACGCCGATGAGTTTCGCGGAGGTTTGGAGCGCATTTTGAAGCGCACCCTCGCTATGCGATTCTATCAAAACGCTTAATCCAAGCGATTTTGCAATGTCGCAAAACTCCACCATTTGCGCTAATTCTAACACTTCGCTAATGAGCAACACACAATCCGCACCCAAAACTTTCGCACCATAAATCATATAGCTATCGATGATGAAATCCTTGCGTAGAGTAGGGATTTTCACCGCCTTTGCAATCTCGCGCAAATAGCTATCCGCACCCAAAAAATACTCTGGCTCAGTTAGGCAGGAAATGCAATCCGCTCCCGCACTCTCATAATCCCGCGCAATTTGGAGGTATGGGAAATCCTCCGCGATAATGCCCTTTGATGGTGAAGCCTTTTTGACTTCGCAGATAAAGCGCATTGTGTGGCGCGAATCTATTACATTTAAGCGTGAATCCGCATTTGAATCCACGCTTAAATCTCTACGCGAATCTAACGCCTTTTCAAACGCAAAGGGCGGCTTTATCATTGAATCTGCGCTTAATTCAAGTGATTTAAGCTGATTTTTATACAGCGATTGCGCTTTTTCACGCATTTCATTAAAAGGGATTTGCGCCTTTTCACGCTCCACTCGTGCCTTTGTCGATTTTATAATCTTTGTCAAAATATCCATTTATTCCCCCTTTATTATTTCCTAAATGCGCCTGTGATGATAATATGTGGCGTAATGCCACTTGGCAAAGGCGCGTTTTCTAGCACTTCAAGTGTGATGCTATATTTACTCCAAACTTTTGTATCAAATAATGCCAAAGTTATGATACCCTCATCGCTCCACAAATCCCCCCTTAAAGTCCCCTTTGCAGTTGTAAAATATAATGGCAACGTTAAGATTTGCTCTTGCCTTAGCTTTGGATTGCCTAGTGGCGTAAAAATGAGCTTAAATTTAAAATACTGATTTGGGTGATAGCTTTGCAAAATCTTTAAAACCTTTTGCTTTTGCAAATCGTCCCAATGGCATATAGGACGACAACCATAGGCAAATTTATTTGTAGCTGCAGGTCGCCAAATATAATCAAGTCGCTTGATAAAATCCGCTCCATTTTGGATAGGGAGATTCTCAAATGCTACTCTAATGTCATTGTCATCATCTGTGGGATAACTATCCCTCCAATATGTATCGGGCTTAAAAAATATTTGAATGGCAATGTGCGGGTCGTGCCTCCACAAATCAAGTGGCATTGTGAATTGCTTTTCATACACATTGCCTTGCTTGGTAAAATCAAATGGCTCTTTTATGTAAAAATACTCTGCCTTAAGTGGATTTAGCGCGCAGCCAGAATATAAATTCATTTGCAATATCAACAATGGCAATATGCAACACTTCAATGTGTGATTGATTTGTTTTGCGATTTTTATCACCATAGTAACCTTATTCTAACTTAAAATCTAGTTTTTGCATCATTTCTTTGCTCCAGCCTTTTGGGGGATTGGTAATGCTAGGGTAGATTCTAGGGAAAAATTCGATAAATACGCTTTTATTATCGCTTAATTCAAAATAGTATTTGCCTAGTGGGGAGGGTGTGATAGGTTGTCCTCTTGTAAATAAAGCTTGGTTGGGGGAGGTAAAAGAAAAATAATAGCCATTAGAATCTATGTCTTTGTGTCCTTTTTCGTCAGTTGGGATATAGTTTGAAGCCTCCACATTAAAAAAGCCATATTCCCATCCATTGTTTGAGCTACCCAATATTTCATCTTTTAATTCCTGTGATAAATTACTATGATATGTGGCACTAATATAATTTCGTAGTTTATAAAATAAATATTTCCACTGCTCATATTGTGATATTTTCTCATCATCTATATAGCTAGCTATGTTAAATAGCATATTGTTTTTTTCTGCGAGATAGCCTTGATAATAACGAATCGTATAGTTTCGCAAACTCCACACTAAATACGCATAAAATAACTCATCATATAATAAGATTTTATGATTTGGTTGATTGTTTTTCACTAGATAGTCAAGCGTAAGTAGTATTGCTTGCGTATATGGGGCTTTAGGGGCATTACTCCACCATTTAAACATATCTTTTTGTAAGATTCCTTTTGATAATAAATCATCATAGATTTTATCGTGCAAATGATAGGCTTTAATGCCGTGATTTTTATTTATTGATTCTATGTAGTTTGCGATAAATTCTGTGTTTTCTTGGTGTAATTGTGTGAAATATGAGATGATTTGCTCCTTTGTTAAAGTAATATTTGCTTTGCTATTTTTGCAAAGCGTTTTTACATTATTGGCGTTGTATATAGTGTAATTGCCCACCATTGCATCGTATTGTGCTTGTGGTGGGATATAGTTTTTATTTATTTCATCAAGCCATAAGGGATTGATTTTATCCACCTCATTAGCGATATTTACTATGTTTGAAGGGATAAATTTAGGGGCTAAAATGCCTTGCTTATTTTTGCTAAAAATAATTTTGCCTAAATATAGCCCTACTTTATGGTCTAATATTTGGTATTCATCATTTGGACACCAATCATTGATAGCATTTATGGCTGTATTTATGCCTAAATATATTTCTTTATCGGCTCGATTGCGTAAGAAGTCGTTGTGGATTTTTGGATTCCGAGCCCTACCTATTGACATTGCCTCTGCAATATCCAAGCCTAAAATGATAAATAATAGGATAAATGAGACTTTTTTCATCGTATCGACTCCATAAATTTTATGCGTGATTGTAGCGAAAATTCGCGCTTTTTAGATTTGCGTGAATCCTTTGAATCGCCACTAGATTCGCATTAGATTCGTTAGATTCGCAACTTTGTCGATTCGACAATCTTTGCTAAAATATCCATTTATTCCCCTTTGTGATACGCGCCCACAAACGCCAATGCCAATGCTTGATTGAAGCGGTAGGCGATATAGGTATTTAGCGTTAGATTAGCTTTTACTATGGCATCATCTAAAGCAATCAACCTAAAATCAAATGTAAAGTCCTTGTTATCTCTATGCAACTTTCGCCAATACTCAAATATGGGCTGATTGTTTTGAAAATTATTTTGCATAAATACGCTAATTGCTTGATAACCTATCTTTTGCCAAAGAATATTATCTTTTGTGGGACTATAATCCTCATTTAGAAAAAGCAAATCTTGATTGTTAGCCTTCCATTCCCCAAATCGCACAATAATCTTTTCCCAATCATTATAATGCACAAAAAATTCATTTTTGCCTTTAATAATCGGCGTTTTTGGCAACTCCAAATCCTTTTGATTCACATTCACTAGCTCCCAAAGCTCATTGTATGCTATGCCTAGCTTGTCGTATTTTACTTTTGGGATTAGAATCTCTTTTGAGTTAATGTCATAGCCTTTGAGATTGAGCGCATTTATGGTATGCCACTCTTTTTTGATATTTTTTTCGTTGAAAGGCTTATCGCCATAGATATTTTTGTGTAATTTTGTTTTGTCTTTAAAATTGTTTTGCGTGTATTCAAATGATTCGCTTTTAAGGGGTAAGTAGGCTTTCATAGTTGATTCATCTTTTAAAAATTCGCGTTTGATAGAATTTGGGATAATGTCATACACAAAATCATAAAGTGTGATTGCATCATAGTCGGCTAATGCTACATAATTGCTTATAATGCTATAATTTTCATCATCTGCATTATTTTTCTCTTGGAGTTTCATTTTGGCGATTGCTTCATAAATGTTTAGAATCTTGCCATTATAGGTGAATCTAAAATACTCACGCATAAAGTCTTTGTATGTTAATTTTGGATTTTGCGTTAGCTCTTTGTGCTTTTCATAGAGTTTGATAGTCTGCCATTGTGAAAAGATAAGCTGACTAAATGGATATTGCTTTACCAACAGCGAAAACTCATCATTGTGATTTTTATGAAAATCTAGCACTTCTAAAATGATTTGCTTTGGCAGGGGAATCCCAAAGGCATTGTAGTCTTTGTCGCGTAAATTTGGCAACTCTTTAAGCAACAGCAAATCTTTTTGTTTAAACTCAAATCTTGTGCGAATCATATTCAATTCAAGCGAAGCCATAGACAAAATCTGTTTATTTTGGTAAAAAAAATCGCCCCATTCGATTCTATCCTCTATATTGCTATGATTGCGTATGTAGTCTAGTGTCATCGCATTTGCGACATTTAGCGTGAAAATCAAAAATAGCGCGAGAAATCGTAGTTTTGGCATTACAATCCTTTGCATTTTTAAAATTTAAAAGCGTGATTGTAGCGAAAATTCGTGCTTTTTAGATTCGCGTTTGATTCGCGGTAAAATTTAGATTTACGCGGTTTAAATCAAAAATAACTTTTTAGATTCGTGTGAATCATTTAAATTTACACGCCACAAATGCAATCGATACAACCGCCACGAAAAATAACAAACTTAACTTTTTCATTGTTTGACTCCCCTTATGTATTAAGATAAATTTTTGCGCATTGTTTTGCTTTTATGGTTTATTTGTTGGACAGATATATATTTCAAAAAGGTGTAAATCTTCGTCATCATCTTCGGTAAAACTTGTATAAATCACATCTTTGCTACTATACAAATTTTGATACCTATCATAGTCGAAATTGCCAAATGGATAGCGTGATTGATAACACTCTAAATCATTGCCCTGATAGTTTTGCGATTCCATTGCACTAAAACGAACCACCACACTATCATCGTGCCAAGCAATACTCATAAAAGAAATTTTATAAACACGCTCTGCTGGATAATTAGAATGCTTTAATTTCATAATTCTGTCTTTTGCCTCACTGAAAGCTATGTATGTATCTGCGTTTTTTATATCATTGCAATCTTTGAGATTTTTGACAAAAGTTTTGCCCCAAAAAATATTGCCACCATACAAACCACCACTATATTTAGCAATGTCATCACCTATAAATCTCGCCGAAAAACCCACATTGCTTTTTTCTGTATAAGTGGCATTTTGTAAATCATTTGGATTTGGGATTAAAGCGTGTGTGGCTTCATTGTTAGATTTGTTTGAATCTTGTGGATTCGCACTTGAATCTATGCTTGAATCCGCACTAGATTCGTTAGATTCAACCTGTGAATCGTTAGTATTTATCGTTTGCGATTCGCGTGAATCTTGCGAATATTTTGAATCCTTTGAATCGCCACACGCCACAAACACCACCGACAAAACCGCCACGAAAATTACCAAACTTAATTTTTTCATTTTTACCCCTTTGAATCTAAAATTTAAAAAGTGTGATTATAGCGAATCATTGAGCGGTTTTAGATTCGTGCCTTTGGCGATTTATCTCACAAATCATTCGCCTTTTTTAGAATCCCTTGCAGTTTTGAGTGATTTTTATATTTTTCTTGCAAGGTTTTATAGACTTGTGGCAATGGCTTACAATATTGCTCTATTTTTTTATCAAGTTCTTTTTGCCTTGCCTTATTATACGCTTCCTCGCCACGAAAATAATTACACCCACAAGCATTCTGTATATAGTTTTCAATATCTTGTGGATACAGCATACTATATTCTATCACACTTTGCGTATCATTTCCCACTTGATACAACGAAATTTCATAGTTTCTATAAGAGCAGATTTTCTCGCCATTTTCAAAGGCATTTAGGCGTATGATTACTTCGTTTTCATTACGCCATTGCACCTTAAGGCTTTTATAGCCATAGATTTCACTTTCCCAATCATCAAACATTTTGGCAATATCATTCATCATTACAATTTCTTGCGGGAGATAATAGCTATCTGCAAGGATTGGTTTTACCACATAATACGCCTTAACAATGTCCGTATCTTTAAGTGTTATTTCTTCTATCACTTCGGCAAACAACACACTACAAAAAATCAACATAGCACATACGAATCGCATTTTTACCCCTTTGAATCTAAAAATTTAATTGCGAATCTTATCTAATTTTTATTACTCTCTACAATAAACCGCTCTAATTGCGCCATAGCCTTGCCTGAATCAATCAGCGATTCTGCCATTTTCACGCCTTGCGCTATATCGCTCACTTTATTAGCGACATACAGCGCAGCTCCAGCGTTGAGACACACGGCTTCTCTCTTTGCACCGCGCTCTTTGCCACTTAAAATCTCACGCGTGATTTGGGCGTTTTGCACCGCATCGCCCCCGCGAATCTCATCTTTTTGGCGCAGTGGATAGCCAAAGTCGCTAGGCGCGATTTCATACTCTCTAAACTGCCCCTCTATCACTTCACACACGGCGGTTTTCGCGCTCACTGAGATTTCATCAAGTTTATCCTTGCCATAGACTACCATTGCGCGTTTCACGCCTAAATTATTCATAACCCGCGCTAGTGGCTTCACAAGGCTTTCATCATACACGCCCATAAGCTCCATATTCGCACCAGCAGGGTTTGAGAGTGGTCCTAAAATATTAAAAATCGTCCTAATGCCTAGCTCTTTGCGAATGGGCGCGACATAGCGCATAGCGATATGGTAATTTTGCGCAAAGAGAAAGCAAATGTGGATTGTTTGCATTAGCTCCAAACTGCGCTCGGGCGGGAGATTGATATTTACGCCAAGTGCTTCCAACACATCAGCTGCGCCACTTTTGGAGCTTGCCGCACGATTGCCGTGCTTTGCCACGCTCACCCCCGCACTTGAAACGACAAGGGACGCGGTGGTAGAGATATTAAACGAATTTGCGCCATCGCCCCCTGTGCCGACAATTTCAAGCACATTGTGATTATGCAAAACTCTCACGCAATGCTCCCGCATACTCATCGCGCTACCCGTGATTTCATCGATACTCTCGCCCTTTAGGCTTAATGCGGTGAGATATGACGCCATCTGCACAGGTGTGGCAATGCCCTGCATAATCTCATCCATCACTTCTTTTGCCTGAATGAAGCTTAAATCTTGCCTTTGTGTGAGTGCCAAAATCGCTTCTTGTATCATTTTATCGCCTTTTTAAGTTGAAGTTTTTAGAATCTATTGTGCTTGTTTGGTAAAAAGCTGTGTCCAATACGCCTGCCCTTGATAGAAAAACAATCCAACCCCAATGCTATCAAAATCTTTGGTTAAAATATTAGCGCGATGACCGGGCGAGTTCATCCAACCATTTACCACTTCATAGGCGTCTGCTTGCCCAGATGCGAGATTTTCCCCACTTACAATGTAGTCAATGCCAAACTCCTCAAACACCGTGTAAAAATTCCTACCATCAGGGCGTTTGTGGTCAAATAAGCGCACGGTTTCTTTTGCTCTTTTCAGTGCGGCTCTGCTTAAATCTTCATCATAAAAAACATCATTGTAGATTCCATTCGCTCTGCGGGCTTGGTTCGTTAGAGCGATAACTTTTTGGACTTCACTTTGGGCGTCTTGTATTTCTTTGGCAAGGAGCGCGACTATGTATTGCATATTATTTTTTTCATATAAGCCAAT
This sequence comes from Helicobacter sp. 23-1046, assembly GCF_053654635.1. Classification (NCBI taxonomy): domain Bacteria; kingdom Pseudomonadati; phylum Campylobacterota; class Epsilonproteobacteria; order Campylobacterales; family Helicobacteraceae; genus Helicobacter; species Helicobacter sp. 23-1046. Next base: position 80,455 of record NZ_JBSIUS010000003.1, read on the forward strand.
GCTAAGATAATCATATTTTTGGCTAAAGATGTCAGCGGAGTTTTTCTCTACTAGGTGTTTTGTCAAATCTGTGGTTTGCATATTGCCATAAGTGGCGAAGACTCGATAAAATGAAATGTCTAAATCAATGTTTTTAAACAGCGCGCCAATGGTTGATTTTTGCCTTAAAATGGTGTTATCATAGGCAAGCAAATACGCCACTCTATCGGCAATTCTTTGCAGGGTTTTGTGATTTTGGAGTGTGGGGAGATTGGCATTAAAGCGGTAGTTGTTAATAATGCCTGCTAAATCTTGCTGGTCGTATTGAATGTTTTGAGCAAGTGTGTGTGTGCTTAGAAAAAGCAAGCCTATAAAAAAGAGTTGGTATAGCTTTGCCACGACTTTCCTTTGATTGGAGATTCTGTATTTGACGAGGATTTAAGAATCTTGCTTGGCAATTTTGTTTTGTAATCGCTCCCACTCATTTAATCGTTGCATAAAAATCACTTGGAGTTTTTTGGGTTTAAGATGTGTAGTGCGCTCAAACTCTTTAATTTGCTTGATAACTTCGAGCAAATCTTTGATTTTCATCGTTACAGATGACACATTTGAGTTGTAATCTTCACTTTGGGTGTAGTGTTGGATTTGCTTCGCATTTCTTGGCTTGATTTTGGTTTTAAGAGAAATATCGCGCCTCCCACAATACTGCACAAAAGAAGCCTGCACGGCAAAAGTCCTAAATACATCGTTTAAAATGACATAATCCCCTTGCTTATCCTTTATGTCATTTGGGCTAAACTTCGTTTTAATGCCTTGTTGCTTGGTCGTGCTTAGGGCTGGTTTGTCGATAGATTTACTGGGAGATTTTTGCGTGGTGGTTGATTTAGATTGTTTTTTAGGCATTGCCACTCCTTATTTTTTATTACAAGGCACGATTATAGCACTTATTTTAGAGAAATGTGTATTGTTTTTTATTTTTTGTGGAGTTTTTGTTTTGTGAATGTATTTTTGTAACAACAGATTCTATCGTATCTTGCGCATCTTGTGTGTGCCAAGTTGTAGGATTTGAGATGGAGTGCTTTGAAACAAATCTCTTGAATCTAGCACCACTATATCGCTTTTTGCTATTGCCTCATTGCGTTTGAAGTCCGCCTTGTGTGTATTAGCTGATGATGAAAAGAGCGCACCAAAAATTTGTAGCACGCGTTGTTGTTTTGGTTGGGATACAAGGCGAATGGCATTGCCATTTGGGAAAATGAAAGTTGTTTTAGTTTGTCTTAGAGTCGCTTGTCTTATGCGATTTTTATGTGTGTTTGGGACGCGGGAGAGTATTTTTAGTGTGGCGAGATTGGGAGATTCTATAAGTGTTTTTGTCTTGGGGTTTCTGTTTTTAATGTGATTAAGCCTTGCGCTATTTTTGCATAAAAAGCCCGCCGTGGTATCACTTTGGGCTAAGATGACACTATCGCCTATGGTGTTTGGGCGAAGTGCATTTACACTATTGGCAGTTATAGCATTCAATACTTCTGTCCATAGTATCAAGCCCCTCATCAATCTCTGGGCTTTGTGAGCGTAAGTAATAGGTGCTTTTTAGCCCTAATTTCCACGCAAGCATATAGATTTCGTTAAGGTATTTGCCACCTGCTTTGTCAAGGCGCATAAAAATATTAGTGCTTTGTCCTTGGTCTATCCATTTTTGTCGCACGGCAGCGGCTTTTATGATAAGTGTTTGGTCTAAATCATACGCTGGTGTGTAAAAGTTATAAGTATCTAGTGTGAGATTTGGCACGACTACGGGAATCACGCCACTTAAGTTTTCCTCAAACCATTTGCGTTTATACACAGGCTCGATAGTCTGTGTCGTGCCAACGAGAATCGAAATCGAGCTAGTAGGAGCAATCGCCATAAGATAGCCATTTCTCATACCTTGCTCTTTAACCTTTTGGCGCAAAGAACTCCAATCACAAGAATCTTTAAACAAACTTCTATTGACAAGTTTGAGTGCTTCTTTGTTTGCCATATCAATGGGGAAAATGCCTTTGCTCCAATTACTGCCATCAAACTGCTCGTATTTGCCCTTTTCTTTTGCTAAGTCGCTACTTGCACTAATGGCATTAAAGCTAATGCACTCCATAATCTCATCGATTTTTTGTAAATGCACATCGCTTCCCCATTCAATCTTTTGTGTAGCAAGCATTTGTGCTTCACCCATTACACCAAGTCCTATGGCGCGATTTTTAAGGTTGGTGGTTTTTACCTTGCGATTTGGATAGAAATTGAGTTCAATGACATTATCAAGCATTCTAATCGCTATTGGCAACACGCGCTCAATGTCCTCTTTTGTGTGAATCTTGCTTAGATTTATGCTCGCTAGATTGCATACAGCAGTCTCTCCAGCATTTTCATCTTTGCAGATTCTTTGCGTGATAAAGACTTTTTTGCCATTAAGAGAATCTATGCTTGTAAGTTTGTTCGCCTTTTTGGTAATATTGTTGTCGGTTGTTACTTCTTGCATTTCAGCATACTCAGCGATACTTCCATCTTCAAACTCTACTTGCACGACATAAGTATTTGGCTTGGTATTTTGGAAAATCTCGGTGCAGAGGTTTGAGCTTCGTATGATTCCAGCGTGTGCGTTTGGATTGACACGATTGGCATTATCTTTAAAGCACAAAAATGGCATTCCTGTTTCAAAATAATTGGTGAGAATCTTTTTCCATAGCTCTTTTGCGCTTACATTGCTTTTGATAAGCGTTGGATTGTTTTCATATTCGATATATTTCGCCTCAAACTCTTCACCATAGAGTTCTGTGAGTTCTGGGCACTGATATGGGTCAAAGAGCGTCCATCGCCCATCTTCTTCCACGCGTTTCATAAACAAATCACAAATCCATAGTGCAGGAAACAAGTCGTGAGTTCGGCGTCTCTCTTCGCCAGAGTTCTTACGCAAATCGATAAATTCATTTACATCATAATGCCACACTTCTAAGTAAGTGGCGATTGCGCCTTTGCGCGTGCCGAGCTGGTCAACCGCAATGGCAACATCGTTGGTGATTTTTAAAAATGGCACAACGCCACCCGCAGCGTTTTTATGCCCATCGATAAAACTTCCAAGTCCGCGCACCTTAGAATAATCCCAGCCGATTCCACCACCATACTTGCTTAGCAACGCCATTTCTTTGTAGGCATCAAAGATTCCCTCGATATTATCAGGCGTGCTCCCCACATAGCAAGAGCTTAGCTGATGACGCGGTGTGCGTGCGTTTGCAAGCGTGGGCGTGGCACAAATCACCTCAAATTTAGAAATCATATCGTAGAATTTGATTGCCCACTCATTGTTGTCTTTTTCATTTTGCGCGAGAAACATCGCGATTGCCATAAACATATGCTGAGGTAGCTCAATGGGTTGATTGTCTTTATCTTTTAGCAAGTAGCGGTCATAGAGCGTTTTAATACCAAGATAATTAAACTGCAAATCCCGCTCTGGCTGAATGTGAGAATCTAGCAAATCTAAATCAAATTTTTCTTTTAATCCACGCACGATTTTGCCTTGAGATTCTGTATTTTCAAAGTAATTGCGTAAATGCTTATAGCCTGTGAAGCGACTAACTTTATGATAGAGGTCATAGAGGAAAAGTCTTGCTGCGACAAAAGTCCAATTTGGCGCATCGACATCAATTTTATCCACAGCAGTTTGGATAAGGGTATTTTGGATTTCGCCAGTGGTGATTTTGTCTTTAAAGTGGATTTTTGCATCAAGTTCTAACTCGCTTGAGCTCACGCCCTCCAAGTTTTCTGTGGCACTTGAGGTATATTTTTTGATTTTAGAGACATCTAGTGTTTCAATGCGTCCATCTCGTTTGATTACAGTAAATGTGTTTAGCATACATTCTCCTTTATTTATATTCTATAAATTCATCTAAAGCAATGCGGTATCGCTTGCTCTGGGGCTTAATCCTATATCCAAACGCCAGCAAAAGCGTGATTTGCTCCGCACTATCTAGCTTAAAATACTGCTCTAATGGGACTTTTTCAAAGCCCTCAATCATACAAGTATCAATCTTTAGATATGAAGCGTAATCCATCATCGCAGTCGCGGTGATATAGCTTTGTAATGCCGCCCAATAGCCAATCTTATATTCATCATAACCTTTGTCTTTGAGGTAGTTTGTATAGCGTTCTTCATAGGCTTTGAGTTGTTCGGGTATTTTTTGCTTGCGTGCCATAGCTTGCTTTATATAGTTACTTGGCGGGATAAGCTGTGTAGTGAGGGTTTTAAAAATTACAAGCTCGCTTGCAGTAGTGATTTGAGCTTGATTCCAACAAAGTGGTTGTATGTCTTGCCTAACCTTTGGATTTTTTATCACCATTATGCGTGTAGGCTCCATACCAAAGGAACTTGGCGCATTAAGCCCCACTTGTAAAATATTTTCAAATACTTCAGTTGGGATTTTTTTCTCTTCATCAAAAATTTTGCAAGCGTGCCGAAAAGCAACGCCCTCCAAAAATGTATCCATTCTCTCTCCTTAGAATCATTTGTAATTTTAAGATAGATTGCTTTGCTAAGAGGCTTTGGGTTAAAATCTCTTAAAATCAGGCAACTGCAATTTCTAATAAAAGCTCTAAAACCACGATATTTGGGGTAAGCGTGAGCATCACAGAATCAAACTTCGTGTTGTTAAAATAGAGCGATATTATACCCAAATTTTGGAGCAATTTTTAGGAAAAAAATGTGGCAAAAATGAGAATCTCGCACTATTGGCAAGGGCAATGAAAAATTTTCATATTTGTCTAACAGTAGGCTTTTGGGCGTATGTTTTGATTTGCAAATAACCCAAACAAGACACTCCAATCCACACTTACTTTTTACATCTATAAATAATAGCTGGGGGGAAGTTTTTCCACACAATTTTTGGAATCTCCACATTGCCGAATGTTTTGGTAAGTTTCTTTGCAAATTTTCTCCTGCGAAATGGCGAGAATGCAAAGGCATAAACAAACGCCACAAAATATCCACCCTCATTGAGACATTCATAAATCATAGCTAAGAGTTCATCTTGTTGTGTATCTTTGAAAAATGTCCAAGGCAAACCAGAAATAATGCAATCAACTTTTTGTATGTCTTTTTGGGCTAAAATTTCTTTGAGATTCTGCGCACAATTTACTTCTATATCCACATTGCTAATTTTTTTAGCAAGTTTTTGCGCCATTTTTTCGTTGATTTCGATAGCCAAAAATTGCGCATTCTTATTCTTTTTTTGCACTATTGCTTGTGTAAATGCGCCTGTGCCAGCCCCAAGCTCTACAATGTGGGTTGCAGATTCTAAAGCGATGCCGTGTGTGATGGCAAGAGCGAGCTTTTTAGAGCTAGGCAGTATCGCGCCTGTTTGTTTTGGCTTCTTTAGAAAATTAAACACAAACATTATGGCAGCCTTTGTTGAGACTTGAGCTCTGCGTCATAATCTTTGTTTGCCCTTAGTCCCACCATTCTTTTGCGTGGAGTGAAATCGGTGCTAAATAGACTGCGGTGTGGCTCAAAGCCATCAATGTGGAATCCCAAAATATCAATAAACGCGTGGATAAAGTCATCATTCATAAATGGTGTATTTTGCGCGGCTTTAAGCCTTGCGTAAGTTTGTGGGTGCTTGCGTATAAATGTATCACTTACATAAATAATAAATGGAATCTCAAGCATAAAGCGTGAAATGGTAATATCATTATGTCCGCCCATATTAAGGCTATCAAATACCTCTTCGCCGTGGTCGGAGAAATAAAAGACAATGCTATCGCCTTGTTCAAGTCGCTTGAATATTTCGCTCAACACAAAGTCATTATAAGCAGTGGCATTGGCATACTCAGCGATAGTTTTTGCTCCTCGCTGGCTTGTTATGTCTTTTTGAGTGAAAATATCAAATGTTTTTGGATAGCGTTTGTAATAAGTGGCGTGGTTACCCATTAAATGCAGAGTAATAAACACATTTTCTTTTTCATTTTGTTGGAGAGATTTATCTAAAATGGGCAGGATATTGCCATCTGGCTTTGAACCATCAAAAGAAGAGCTTATGCTTAGCCAATGGAGTTCGTCATTACGATTAAAAATACTTGTGCTTGCTTTCGCCCACACGCTATAACGCTCTTGGTTAGAAATGCCAATGGTTTTGTATCCTGCAAGCCTTGCTATATCGATGATATTTAAGTGCGTGTGCCAAGGCGTGTGTAAATCCTCTTGATTGGCGAAAGTGAGTGTTTGCGAGAGAGATTCTGAAGTGGTAACTTGAGAGGAGATAACATCAGTAAAAACAAGCAAATTTTTTGGTGAGTTTTGGCGTAGGGCGATGAGGTTGGGCGTGTTTGGCAGGTAGTAACCATAAAGTTGCATTAAATTTCGTTGCGCAGATTCTCCAATGATTAAGGCAACGGTGTCAATTTTGTCTTTGGTTTGTATGGGAGAGAATCCAATGTCTTTAATAGAGCCCTCAAAGTCTATGGCTAAATTTTCAAATTGGCGGATTTGCTCACGGACTTTTTTAAACGCACTATAAATAGAGGTAGTGGCGTTGTAGAGCACATCACTTTGACGCTCATCTGGGGGGCGTAAGCGAAAAATGTGGATAGCGATAAGCAGAACAAGCAGGGCGATAAATATCACCCAAACAACTCTGCCCCCCCCCCTCAATGACTTTTTAGAATCTAATGGTGCTACTTTCCCAACCAATGCTTTGGCGATATAATCGCCTCTCATATATACAAAAGCCAAAAGCGATATAATCGCTAGGTAAGATAATATAAGCCATACATCAAAATATGTAAAAAGAAATTCTTGCGATTCATTGGGGTTGGTCTCAAAGGCGACTCCCACGAGATATTCATTAAGCGTTCCACCAAAATTATAGGCTAAAAAAACATTCACCAAAAGCAACACAACGCTTAACAGGACTGCGAGATTCACAATTATTGATTGTATCCACTTCAAAGGAATGTAATGTATCACACAAAACACCGCAAAATAAGTGCAAAAAAGCATTGCCTCACGGAAGAAAAAGCAATAAAACCAATAGGAGTCAAAAAATTTTGGGAGATTGTAAAATTGCGCTAAAGTGATGTATAGCGAGTTTATCACAAATAGCAACACAAAATTTTTCACCAAAAAACTATCGTTTAAAAACATCTACAAACTCCGACTTAGTTTATTTTTTCGCATTTGCCCTTTTTCGCAAGTTTGGCTCTAAAATCTTTTTGCGGATTCTAAGATTTAGCGGTGTGATTTCTAAAATCTCATCTTCTTCTATCCACTCGAGTGCCCGCTCTAGCGTTAAATCACGCGGTGGGACGAGCTTTATCGCCTCATCTGCCCCGCTAGAGCGCATATTTGTAAGGTGCTTTGCTTTGATAGGATTGACATCTAAATCATTGTCCCTGCTGTGCTCACCTATCACCATTCCCACATAGACTTTTGCCTGTGGCGCGATAAATAGCACCCCTCTCTCTTGAATATTAAAAAGCGAAAATCCTGTCGCCTCGCCTGCTTCCATAGAGATGAGTGCGCCATTTTTGCGCGACTCCACGCTCCCGCTAAATGCGCGAAACTCTAAAAAGCTATGATTCATCACCCCCTCGCCTTTGGTATCGGTCAAAAACTCGCTACGATAGCCGATAAGCCCCCGCGCAGGGATTTCAAACTCTAATCGCGTAAATCCATCGCCCATAGGATTCATCGCTTTCATTTCTGCCTTTCTGCGCCCAAGTCGCTCGATAATCGTCCCGCTAAAGTCCTGTGGCGTGTCGATTACCAAATGCTCAAAGGGCTCTTTTTTTACGCCCTCTTCTTCTTTGATTATCACTTCAGGGCGTGAAATGCTAAACTCAAAGCCCTCGCGCCTAAGATTCTCCGCTAAAATAGTGATTTGTAGCTCGCCTCTCCCACTCACGCGGAATTTCCCCTCGCCCATTTCCTCGCACCGCATTGCGATATTTGTCTGCATTTCTTTGAGCAATCTATCTTTGATTTTGTTTGCTGTGATATGTTTGCCCTCCGTGCCGGCGAGCGGGCTATCATTCACCGCGAAATACACGCTCATCGTGGGCTCTTCTAAGTGCATAGGGTCTAGTGGCATAGGATTGTCCTTATCGACTATGGAGTCCCCCACATCAACGGCATTAAACCCCGCAATAGCGACAATGTCCCCCGCTCCCGCGCTCTCTATCTCGGTGCGGGCAAGTCCCATAAAGCCGATGAGTTTGGTGATTTTGCCGACTTCTTTTGTGCCGTCCCCCTTGGCAAGCATCACGGATTCGCCCTTTTTGACAACGCCATTAAACACCCGCGCAATGCCGATTTTGCCGACATAGTTGTCATAATCTAGCGTGAAAACCTGCATTTGGAGCGGATTTTCGCTGCTCCCACTAGGCGCGGCGACAGATTGCAAAATCGCCTCAAACAACGGCTCTAAATTCTTTTTTTCGTCCTCTAGATTCTTGATTGCATAGCCGTCCCGCGCCGCTGCATAAATCACGGGGAAATCTAGCTGTTCATCGCTCGCACCCATCGCCACGAATAAATCAAAGACTTCATCTACCACTCTATCAGGCTCGGCGGCGGGTTTGTCGATTTTATTTACCACGACAATGGGGCGGATTCCAAAGCCTAGTGCCTTTTTTACGACAAATTTGGTTTGTGGCATCACGCCCTCTTGCGCATCGACAAGCAGCAAAACACCATCGACCATTTTTAGCACGCGCTCTACTTCGCCTCCAAAGTCCGCGTGTCCGGGCGTGTCGATAATGTTGATTTTCGTGCCTTTGTAGTTTATGGCGGTGTTTTTGGAGAGGATTGTGATACCGCGCTCTTTTTCTAAGTCGTTGCTATCCATTACGCGCTCATCGACTTTTTCGCGCTCGCTAAATGTGCCTGATTGGCTTAAAAGCCCATCTACTAATGTCGTCTTGCCGTGGTCTACGTGAGCGATAACGGCGATATTGCGGATATTTTGTGTGTCTTGCATTGATAATACCTTTGTGATAATCTTGCCAAAAAGGCGTAATTATAAAATATTTGTGCTTAAAAGGTTATAAAATTGTTTGCAAAATATGCCGTAATTCTTGCGTAAGGGAATCTAAGGGCAGAAATTTGGCTGTTGGAAATTGTGTGTGATTAAAAGTGGTTTGTCTTTTGGCAAGCTGAGCGGTGTGCGTGGCAATTTCCTCGCACAGCACATTTATATCTTGCTCTTTTGGCGTGAGATTAAGGTAGCGGAGCGTTTCTTTTATCCCAATAGCTTTAAATGCTTGAGAATCTAGAGGGTAGCGTTGTGATAAAAACTTCACTTCATCAATAAGCCCTTTATCAATCATTTGTCGGGTGCGCTTAAAAATCCTCTCTCTTAATGTTTCTCTTGGCATTTGGAGGGAAAAAATACAAAGATTCTCTAATGCGGGCATTGTAATTTTTTTATGCGTGGCGAAATATGCGCTTGGCGTGCTATGCGTGGCGAAGTAAATCTCTAAAGCCCGCTGGATTCTATAAGTGTCATTTGGCGAAATGTTTGCACAATACGCGCTATCTATGCGTTGCAAAAACTCAAATGGCTTATCTATGGATTGTGCGTGCGCAATGATTTGGCTATTTAGCTTTGGCATCGGGCTAAGCCCATCGACCATACTTTTAAGATAAAAGCTACTCCCACCCACAAGCAAAAGTGCGCGTTTGCCTTTTTGTTTTGAGGTTTGAATGGCTTTGTCTAAAAGATTCCAAAAAGTCATTACATTGCATTTTTGATGTGGCTCTAAAATATTGATACCGTAATGCGTTATTTCATTGAGTTCATCTATGCTGGGCTTAGCAGAGGCGATGTCAATGTATTTGTAAATACTTAGGGAATCAAGTGAAAAAATTTCAATGTCAAATTCCCTTGCAAGTGCTAAGCCAAGTGCGCTTTTGCCACTTGCACTTGCACCAATGAGCGCGATTATCCGCATCAAGATTCTAAAAGCGCATAGTAGTTTTGTAAAAATACACGATTGCCAATGCCATCAAATGTCCGCAGTTTTGCTTCTTGTAGCGCAAGCTCTAATGCGTTAATCGCCCAAGCACTCTCATACACAGGGATAAGCCCCATATTGTTAAAGCGCACAATGCTTGTTTTGATATGGTCTTGCCCGCCCGCAGCATTTATATGAAATGTATTTTTTAGAATCTTACGCAGTGGCGCAGCATTTGTCTCATCATAGATTACGCTCATCGCTAGAGCAGGGGACTTTGGATAAATGTGTAAGCCAAGTGCCTTTAGTGCTTCATTCATCGCTAATGCACGCGCTTTTGTGTGTTTATACACACGGTGTATCCCGCCATTTTCTTGCACGATGCGAAAATATTCCTCCAAGCCCTGAATGATTGTGGTAGGGGCAGTCCAAGCGGTGGTGTTGGCACTTTGGTTTTTAAGCTCGGTTTTGAGGTTAAAATAAAAGCCAATGTTGCGTTCATTTGCCATATCAATAGCATTTTGCGAGAGCCCAATAATGCTAAGACCCGGTGGGAGCATAAATGCCTTTTGTGAGCCACCGATAAGCGCGTCAATGTGGCTTGTGTCAATGGGTTCGACACCCATCGCTGTGATACCATCAGCCACAACCATTGCATTTGGCTTGATTTTTTTAAGCTCTTTAGCGATTTGCTCAACAGGGTGGCGCAAGCCTCCAGCAGATTCACACACTTGCACACAAAGACAATCAAGTGCGCTATCTGCTTTAAACGCTTCTATGACTTCTTCCACGCTCACAGGTGTGTCCCAATCGTGGATAATCTCGGTGTAATCAATGTTGTATGCTTTAGCGATTTTGCCAAACCGTTCACCAAATTTTCCACTATTGATTACTAAGAGTTTTTGTTTGCAAAAAGTTCTTACGCACGATTCCATTGCTCCACTTCCACTAGAAGCGAGCATTAGCACTTCTGGCATATTTAATAAGCCTTTTAGATTCTCACGCACGCGCGAGAAAATCGCCTCAAACTCTGGCGTGCGGTGGTGCAAAGTAGGCTCACTCATCGCCTTGCGAATAGATTCTAAAACGGGGGTTGGTCCGGGTGTGAAAAGTAACATTACGCGCTCCTTTAGGTTTATGATGTGAGAATCTAGCTTTTAAAGAGGGATTCTAATGCCTCTACGCCCTTTTTCTCTACGCTTTCATCTTTTGATTCTTGTGTATCGCTTGTTTGTGTCTCTCCAGCCAACGCAATTTCTTTGAGCTCGATTTCACAATCACACAGCATTGAAGCAAGGCGAATGTTAATGCCCTTTTTGCCAATGGCTTTGCTTTTTTGGTCGGATTTAATTTGCACAATGGCTTTTGGCTTGGCTTTATTGTCTGTGGAATCTTTGAGATTCTCATCTTGGGTGGAATCCAAAGGCTCTTTTAGCACCTTTATGCTCGTTACTTGAGCGGGTGCGAGTGCGCGGGCGATGAATTGTTCTAAGGTTTGGCTGTATTCCACACAATCAATATTTTCACCATTGAGTTCGGCACTCACAGCATTGATACGCACGCCCTTTACTCCCACACAACACCCCACAGGGTCAATCCTTGCGTTGTTTGTCCAAATGGCAATTTTTGCTCTTTCTCCGGGGATTCTCGCGCTTTTGTGAATGTGGATTTCATCATCTTTGAGCTCGGGGACTTCAAGGCGTAATAATTCCTCTAAAAACTTTGGTGCGGTGCGAGAGAGCTCCAAACGAATACCATTTTTTCCCACGCCTACGAATTTTAATAATGCTTTTATGGTTTGCCCGACTTTAAATTTCTCGCCTTTGATTCTGTTTTTTTGAGGTAAAATTGCGCGGATTGCATTGATTTCTACAAAGGTATTTTCCTCATTATCTATCCCCACGACCACTCCAGCGACAATTTGGTGGAGTTTTTCTTTGAGGCTATTTAAAAGTTGCTCTTCCATTTCTCGCTGTAAATTATTCTCAATGCTTAAAAAAAGTTTGTTGATTGCCCCTCTTTTCATAGAATCTAAACTGAGCTCGTATTCAAGCGTATCGCCTACATTTATGTTGTCTTCACTCACTTTAGAAATGGCGATAAAATTGGGGTTTTCATTTGCCACACGCTCATCATCATCTGCGCATACTTGTACTTTGTAAAAAAGCCTAAGTGTGCGCATTTTTTCATCTTCTTCGATGAAGTATTCGTAATCTTGGTTGATTTCTTCTTTAGCGATTTGTAAAATGCCCTCTTTGACGATATTGCAAACGGATTTAGATTCTATGCCTTTTTCGTAAGCAATGCTATCAATAATGTCTAAAATTTTTTCCATAATGCTGCTTGTATCCTTTGATTTTATTTTAGCAAGATTTGCAGAGGTATAATTTTAATCAAAATTCGCTTAATAAATGCAAAAATTTTGGTAAGTTTTAGTTATACTTGCGTTTTTCTTAAAAGAGATTTTATAGCAAAGTCTTAGATTCTACACTCTTAAGGGGTAACTTATGGAACTTCAAATCGCTAAAGCAGACATTAAAGACAAAAAGTCTCCAGCCAAAATCACTCTTGATGAGGTAAAAAAGCAATATGGGGAAGGCAAGCATATTTTTTACTTCGATGGGAGCAATGCCCATAAAGATATGCAAAAGGCTAAAACCACGCTAGAGAAAGCAAATTTGCGCGTGAAACTCAATGAAGTGCGCTATGGACTTGATGCAAATAATTATATTTATGAGATTCACATTATTTAGCCCGAATTCAACATTGCATTAACAAATACTTAAAATACACAATGGGTGAAAAAAAACTTTATATCCAAACGCTTGGCTGTGCGATGAATGAGCGAGATTCCGCGCATATTGTCGCTGAGCTTGCACAAAAAGAGCATTACACACTTACCGCAAATCCACAAGATGCAGATTTAATCATCATTAACACTTGCTCTGTGCGTGAGAAACCAGAACGAAAACTTTTTAGCGAAATTGGTGCATTGGCGCGGGGTAAAAAAAGTGGTGCAAAGATTGGAATCTGTGGTTGCACGGCGAGCCATTTGGGCGAAAGCATTATCAAAAAGTCAAAAGCTGTGGATTTCGTGCTTGGCGCGAGAAATACCTCTAAGATTACTCAAGTGCTTCACACGCCAAAAGCCGTTGAGGTGGATATTAACTACGATGATAGCACTTATGTGTTTGCTTCACCTCAAACAATGGGAATCAAAGCGCATTTAAATATTTCGATTGGCTGTGATAAAAAATGTAGCTATTGTATTGTGCCTTTTACGCGTGGCAAGGAAATTTCTATCCCAGAAGAGATTTTGCTAAACGAGGCGCGCAAACTTGCACAAAATGGCGTAAAAGAACTCCTACTTTTAGGGCAAAATGTCAATAATTATGGCGTGAGATTCTCTATTCCACATAAACCAATGAACTTCACACAACTTTTACGCTCTTTAAGTCAAATTGATGGAATCTCTCGCATTCGTTTTACTTCCCCGCACCCACTTCATATGAATGATGAATTTTTACACGAATTTGCAAACAATAAAAAAATTTGCAAGTCCATTCACATTCCTTTGCAAAGCGGTTCGACAAAGATTCTCAAAGCGATGAAGCGCGGTTATACCAAAGAGTGGTATTTAGAGCGTATAGAAAAGCTCCGCCATTTTTTGCGTTTGGCTGGATATAGCGATGTTGGAATCGGGACGGATATTATCGTGGGATTCCCAACAGAGAGCGAAGAGGACTTTGAAGATACATTAGAAGTGGTGCGAGAAGTGGGGTTTGATACGATTTATAGTTTTGTGTATTCGCCTCGTCCGCATACGAGTGCGTATAATATTGATAGTGCGTTGCTTGTAGATTCCCTCGTGGCAAAGGAACGATTGGCGCGATTACAGAATCTGCATAAAACACTGCTTGCTAAGCGCGCTAAAAGCGAAATCGGCAGAGTGTATGAAGTGCTAGTAGAAAATTATAATGAATCTCAGGGCTGGAGTGAGGGGCGTAGCGATAGTAATCGGCTTATTAGGATTGATGATTATAGAGGTGAGGTGGGCGAGTTTGTCAATGTGCGTGTTACAAAGGCTAAGGGCGGGGCATTAAGCGCGCAAATTGCGCGATAATCGCCATTAAAGCTTGCTTAGTTCTTTGGCGCGATTGATAGATTCTATGCCCGCTTGCATTATCGCACCGCGCACCGCGCATTTCTCAAGCACCGCCAATCCTCGCGCTGTCGTGCCTGATGGCGAAGTTATAGAGGTTTTAATGTCTTTTGGCGATGTGTTTGCAAGCAATGTGGCAAACCCTTTAAAAGTTTGAGCGACTAACTCCGTGCTTTGGCTGTGTGTAAGCCCATTATACACGCCACAATCAATTAAAGATTCTGCGATGAGGGCTAGAAATGCAGGCGAACTTCCACTTGTAGCGATTGAAGCATCGATTAAGTCTTCGTTATCTACTAGCACGCAATTCCCAAAACTCTCAACAAGCCTTATAACGCGCTCTTTGTCGGTATTTGGGTTTTTGATATACACACAACTTGCTGATTGTGCGTAGAGTGCGCCTACATTTGGCATTATGCGCACGATATTGCGTGCGTTGATATGGGATTGTAGGTTTTTTACGCTAATGCCCGCCATCACCGAATACACAATGCCAGCCTCGCCTTTATATGCAAACGCACTAAATGCGTGGGGCTTCACGCATAAAAGCACCTCGCAATCTTGCACATCAATGTGAGAATCTGCCTTGAGCGCGTTAATGCGGAGATTTTCTCTCTTAGAGCAAGTGCGCAAAAACTCGCATAAAGCCTGTGCTTTTGTCTCATCACGCCCAGTGATAGTAATCTCATATTCCTTGCTAAGTCCAGATTCTATGATTCCAGCCCCAATAGCCCTTGCCATATTGCCATAGCCGATAAAAAGTAATTTTTTCATCTCCACTCCTTACAATAAATTTATTACTTAAAACTTGCTTATTTGCCGTGAAAGATAGCCGATAAAAACAAAATGGGCAATAAAAATGCTATTATCGCATATATTTCAATAGATAATAGAGTAAAAAAGTTCTCTGTGCGTTGCTTTTTAGCAAAGAAATGTAGCACAAAAGGTGCAATAAAAAGCATTGCAATGATTGTGATGATAAGTAGTGGGGCTATTCCTTCCAAAACCACAATCGCCACTAACAAACCACAAATACCACTCGTTATGCCTGTAAGCACAAGTAAAAATGTGTGGCGAGAGAAAAGACCACACACAAGGATAGTGAGTAAAACATTGTATGCTGTGCCACATATTGTGTGTTCGGTATTACCACATAACCCTACAAGCACACCAAAAAAATAATGTGAATCAATATGTAAAATGCCAGCAATGATAAGCAAAACAATACTTATATAAAAACCAAGCTCAAAACTCCACACAAATCGTGCTATTTGTGCGCTTGAGGTGGGATTTAGACCTTTGTTTTGTAGCGTTGTTTGGATATTGTGGCTAAAAAATTTCATACGCTTTGGTATTTTACTTTATTCAAATCATAACAGATTATTTATTGTTGTTGGGTGTTTGCCTCATCTTTTTCATAATACATTCTAATAGACTCTGCAATGGAGTATTGCGGATAATTGATGCTATCTAGGACGACTTGTGCCATTGTTTTATTATCAAAGTTAAACACAATGGGAGCGAGAAAGTTTATGGTAGAGTTTTCGATAGGATTTTGCAAAACCATAATGTTAGCAACAAGCATATTCTTGCAAGTCTCTAGTTCAAGCAACACTTTTAACGCAGTGGGAATCTCAAACTCATAATTGCGTAGCAAGAATGGATTTACTAGGGTAAAGGTAGGCACGCCACCATCGCCATCTGGGTTGCTAATACGCATAAAAAGGTCATCAATTTGTTCAAACTCCATCTGCATTACATTCTCAAAGCCTAAAATCGGCGACTTCACTTCAAAAAGCATTATCTCACTCCTGCACTTAAAATTGTGGAAAAGCCTTGTAATTTGTTTAAGTATATACTTTAAATTGTGTATAATACCACTTTTAGTAAAAATTACATAAACAAAAATAATACCATATTCATACAATCTCTTTGAGATTCTATGAGAATTGGCGTGTAAATTTATTTATAAAGGTGAGAAAATGAAACAAATATCCCTCATTATCTCTTGTGCCTTGCTTTGTTTGGGTTGGTTTAGCGCGTGTGCGCAAAAAGAAGTCCAATACAACAAAAGCGCGGCATATTGGTATGAAAATATTTTAAAAGAAATCAATTTTGGGAATCTTGAGGGCGCAGATTCTCATTATTCTTCATTGCAATCAGAGCATATTAACTCTCCGCTTCTGCCAGAGGCTATGCTTATTTTAGCTCAAGCCCATATGGATAGAGAGGAATATTTGCTCGCGAGTTTTTATATCGATGAGTATGCGAAGCGATTTTCTACTTTTAGCGACCAAGATTATTTAGGATTTCTTAAAATTTTAGCCAATTATTATGGATTTAAAAACTACGCCAAAGACCAAGAATTTCTCTACCGCGCGGTTGATGAGACGCAAGCATATCTCAATGATTTTCCAAATAGTCGGTATAAGCCATTTGTGGAATACATTTTTATTAAGTTTAAGCTAGGCGAAAATGAGCTTAATACCTCTATCGCTAATGTTTATAAGCGCAAGGGCAAGACGCAGGCGCAAGATGACTATCTCTCGCGCAATCAAGAAATAGCCCAAGACATTAAGATTAAACCATCTCATATCCCGTGGTATGTGAGAATCTTTAATTGGTAAATCAAAAATTACACGCATAAAGGCATACAAATGAAACCAGAATCCATTTCTTTTCCATTAAGCACCCCCATTTTTATCCACAACGATGCCCTTGTCTATCCATTTATGATTACTCCGCTTTTTGTCAGCGATGAGGAAAATATAAAAGCTATTGATAAGGCATTAGATTCACACAACGGACTTATTTTTATCGCGCAGGCGAAAGAGGAAAATGGCTTTTATGGTGTGGGCACGATAGGGCTTATCGTGCGTAAATCTGCCTCGCCCGATGGCAGGGTAAAAGTCCTTTTTCAAGGCATAGAGCGTGCTAAGATTATAAGTGTGAATAATCAGAGCGATGATGAGGGATTAAGCGGGTTGATAAACGCCCACCCTTATAAAGCGTATGAGGAAAGCACAGCAAACGCACTTTTAGAGGTTTTACGCGAAAATGTGAGAATCTTAGCAAACACAAGCCAGCATTTTTTTAGCAATGTAGATATTTTGCGCGCGATTGATGAGGATTATGATGCGAATCGCGTGATTGATAGAGTAGCTTCGAGCTTGCATTTGGTCAAAGATACGGCGTATGAGCTTTTTGCTCAAGATGATGTGTTGGTGAGATTAGAGCTCATCGTGCAATATGTAATGGAAGAAGTCCGCGCACAGCGATTACAAAAAGAAATCAAATCCAAAGTGCATAATAAAATGGAGCAGGTGAATAAGGAATATTTCTTAAAAGAGCAAATGAAACTTATCCAAAAGGAGCTCGGAGAGAATCCAAAAGATGAGGAAATAGAAGCCTACAAACAAAAACTTGAATCACTCAAAAAGTATATGAATGAGGACGCGTATAAGGAGATTAAAAAGCAAATCCAACGACTAAGCAGAATGCACCAAGACAGCGCAGATGCGAATTTGTTGCAAAATTATGTCGAGTGGTGCTTGGAGATTCCTTTTGGGAAGTTTTCTCAAGCAAAGATTTCTATAAACGCCATAAATAAGCAACTCGATAGCGACCATTACGCGCTTAAAAGTCCTAAAGAGCGCATTATTGAGTATTTTTCAGTGCGTGAGCTTTCGCTGAAGCGTAAGGCGAAACTTAAAGATTCTAAAGGCACGATTTTATGCTTTTATGGACCACCGGGCGTGGGCAAAACAAGCCTTGCAAACTCTATCGCTAAAGCCACCAAACGCGCATTAGTGAGAATCGCACTCGGTGGAATGGAAGATGTCAATGAATTGCGCGGGCATAGACGCACTTACATCGGTGCTATGCCCGGACGCATTACACAGGGGCTTATCGAAGCAAAGGAAATGAATCCTATCATTGTGCTTGATGAAATCGATAAAGTTGGCAAAAGCTATCGTGGCGACCCTTCAAGCGTGCTTTTAGAGATTTTAGACCCCGAGCAAAATGTCGCCTTCCGTGATTATTACACCAATTTTAATTTAGATTTATCTCAAGCTATTTTTATCGCTACGGCGAATGATATTAGCTTCATTACTCCGCCTCTGCGCGATAGAATGGAGTTTATTGAAATCTCAAGCTACACGCCGAGCGAGAAATTTAACATCGCTAAGAAATATCTTATCCCCCAAGAGCTTAAAAAACACGCCCTGCAAAGCAATGAAGTAAGCATTAGCACCCAAGCTCTCAAAGAAATTATCGAAAAATACACTAGAGAAGCTGGCGTGAGAAGTTTGCGCAGGCAAATCGCAAGCATTATGCGTAAAAGTGCCCAAGAGATTTTAAAACTTGAAATTGCCAAAGATTCTAAAAACACTAAGACGAGTGTAAAGGAAGCAAAAGGCGTGCGAGGGAAAAATCCTAAAGTTTCTATCACACCAAAGAATCTCCCCAGCTTCTTAAAGAAAATTATTTTTGAAGTAACAAGCGCAGAGGGCAAAGATAGGATAGGTGTAACTAATGGACTTGCTTGGACGAGCGTGGGTGGAGATGTGTTAAAGATTGAGGCGATTAAAATTAAAGGCAAAGGGAATCTTACGCTTACGGGAAGTTTGGGCGATGTGATGAAAGAATCTGCCAAAATTGCGCATTCTGTGGTAAAGACACTTTTTGATAAAAAAACACTTCATTCAAAAGACAAAAAATCGTATAAAAACCAAAAAGAGAGCAAAGATTCTAAAAATAGTGAGGCACAAATTTATAATTGCTATGACATTCACCTGCATATACCAGAGGGTGCTACGCCAAAAGACGGACCAAGTGCGGGAATCACAATGGCGTGCTCCCTTGCTTCGATTCTTAGTGATAGGGCAGTGAGGGCAAATGTGGCGATGACAGGCGAGCTTACTTTAAGTGGCGCGGTGTTGCCTATTGGTGGGTTAAAGGAAAAGCTCATTGCTGCACATAAGGCTGGGATTAAAAAAGTGTTAATTCCTAAGAAAAATTTGGAACGCGATTTAGAAGAAATTGATGATGAGGTGAAACAAAGTATGCAAATTGTGGGTGTAAGCACGATTGAAGATGTGCTCAAACTCGCGCTTGTGTAAAAATTATAACGCAAGTGAGTTTGCGTGGAATCTAGGAGGGTGCAATGTCGGCGTATGAACTTTTAACGCTAAAACGATTGTATTTACGCAAGATGTGTGGGGAGTGCTTTTGTGAGGCTATTTCTTCGCAGCCAAAACTTGCACCAAATAAACTAGAAACGCTTGGTGGCGGGGATTTACGCTCTAGTATTATGCAGTGCAGTATGTGTGGGCGCGCTAAACATACCACAAGCAGAATCCCCGGGATTATCAATCCTCAAAGCCCTCTTTGTTTTATCACACACACCCCTTTAATCACAGATTCTACTAATGCTGTGTTTTTGCAAAACAAAAGTGCGCAAATGCTCCAAAAAATTATCGCCAATGTTTTTTGCCTCCCGCTTAACAATGTTTCTATTTTGTCCTTGATAAAATGCCCATCGCAAACAAGCCCAAGTGATGATGAGGTGAGTGCGTGCATTGGATTTTTACACGCTCAAATGGCAAAGATTGCTCCTAAGGTGTGCGTAGTCTTTGGCAAAGAGTGCCTAGCACGCTTGCTTGGAGAGAGTGTCATAGATACACGACATTATGGGAGAATTTTGTGGCATAATACCCATAATTTTTTACCAACTTATTCGCTCAATGAAGTGGTGCGTAACCCTTCGCTAAAGCCAGAAGTTATGCAACATTTACAAATTGCAAAAGGAATGCTATGAAAAGAATTGTGCTTGTTTTTGGTCTTTTGGTAATGCCCTGCGTAGCCAAAAATGTCGTTATCTCACCATTGCCTCTGCCTAAAATCGAAGTCGTGAATCTAGAAACACAAAACTGCTCTAAACGATGTTTAAATAAACTGTATGAGGAGGGCGATTACATTTCTTTTATCGCGCGCTTTGGTGATGAAGAAGATGTGGAGTTACGCGCAAAACTCTCTATCGCAATGCAAGAAATTGGTATTTTAGAAATGCCAATACCTCCACAAAAAAACAATGTGGCTGGGGTAAAAATCGCTCTTTTAATGCCCAAAAAGGTCATTGGAAGATATTTTACTGCAAGTATTGATACAATTTTGTCATATCTAATGGTTCGTGGCGGGGATTTTAGCTTTGAAGTGTTTAACACGAATACAGAAGATTCTAAAGCCATACAAGAGGCTTATGACCGCGCTGTCGCAGGAGAAAACAATTTTATCATCGGTATTTTTACTGCCAATGGGGCAAAACATATTGCTCAAGATTTAGATATTAGCACGCCTATTTATTTGCCTACTATTAACGCACGACAAATTCAAAATGTCAAAATCCCCAAAAACCTCTACTTTGGCGGTATAGATTATGAAAAACAAATAGAGATTTTGCTCTCTTTGAGTGGAGGGGAGCAAATTG
Source organism: Helicobacter sp. 23-1046 (assembly GCF_053654635.1). Classification (NCBI taxonomy): domain Bacteria; kingdom Pseudomonadati; phylum Campylobacterota; class Epsilonproteobacteria; order Campylobacterales; family Helicobacteraceae; genus Helicobacter; species Helicobacter sp. 23-1046. The sequence goes on from NZ_JBSIUS010000003.1 coordinate 101,064, forward strand.
TCGTGTATAACGATAAATCCCAAACAGGCTCATATCTTGGCTCATTATTGCACGCTAAAAACGCAAAGATAGTTTTTGAGCAGGCCATTGATGGCAAAGACGCTAAGGCATTTAATAAACTTATAGCCTCACAAAAGGGATATTTAAAATCAAGTGTAGCGATTTTTAATACACCGGGTGTCCGCACGGGGCTTATGATAAGTATAATGGGCTCAAGTGGCGCACGCCCTAGGAGAATGCTCTCAACACAAGTAAATTACGACCCATCGTTGCTTAGTCTCATTCAGCCAAGTGATAGAAAGGAATTGTTTGTCGTGAATGTGATTAACCAAGTCAATCCATATTTGTTGGAATATGCCGCCCTGCTTGGGAGAGATTTGAAGTATAATTGGGTGAATTACGCTACTGCCGTTGGTGTAGAGCTCCTTTTGGGAGAAGTTGTGGATAAAAAAAGTCGTTATTTTAATGAAAGATTCTTAAATAACCAAGTTGATTATAAGAACAAAGTGTATAAAATTTCAGGAGATAGCTTTTATGAGTGGCGTTAAGCAGCCAATGGATTCTAAATTGCTAGAATCTACTCTATCACACCACACACTTACAAGAGTTGGATTTGACTTCCGATTCTCCCCGAGCAAATGCGAGCAATGTGGCGGGAAGTGTTGTGTGGGAGAGAGTGGCTATGTATTTGTGAGTGTCGATGAAATGTTCGCAATAGCAGAATTTTTGGGATTAGAGTTTGAATCTTTTACACAAAAATTTGTGCGTAAAGTGGGTTATAAATTTTCACTTATTGAAAAAAGCCTCCCACACACAAATGTATCCAATGATTTGGCTTGCGTGTTTTTTGATGCTGGGAAGTGCGGAATTTATTCCGTTCGCCCAAAGCAATGCAGGGAGTTTCCATTTTGGGACGCGCATAGAGCAGATTCTTTAGATTCACAAGGCAAAGAATCCTTACAACAAGAATGTTTAGGAGTGCAATTTTGAAATTTTTACGAAAAACAGCCATTGCTATGCTACTTGGGATTTTGTGTTTTGGTGTCTTGCTTGGGGCATTTAATGAAGAAGAGTATATGTTTAAAGCCCTTGATTTGCAAAATACAGAGCCCAAAAAAGCGCGAGATATGTATTTGGTGCTTTATGAAGAGACACAAAAGCTCGAATATCTAAAAGAGAGCATACTTTTAAGCGTGGGGTTTGAATCACCACAAATAGTGCTGGGTTATATTAGTGATTTTTTAGCTAAAAACGGTGATGAATCTAGTGCGCCAATTTCACAAGATATGGAAATCAACAAAGCAAGCTTAGATGCCCATCTTAAACTCAATAACATTGATGAGGCACTAAAAATCGCCAAATATATAGAATCTAAAGAAGATGAGCCCGTTATCCATAATGTGCTAGGCGTTTTGTATCTTGGACTTGACCAAAAAGATGAGGCATTTAAGCATTTTGAAATTTTGTATAATCAAACGCGTTCTCCTGAAATTTTGTTGCGATTGCTCTCTTTATACAAACAAGATGGCAAAATAGACAAAGCTGTGGAATTGCTTGATTCTCACTTGAGTGAGTATCCTTGCGAAGAGGACATTTGCTTTGAGGCATTGTTGCTTTATGATAAGGCTGGAAAAATCCAAAAACTCCAAAACATTCTCCAAGAGCAATACAACCAAGAATCTAACATTGCCAATGCGAAAAACCTTATTTACGCTTATACTTTGGGGCAGAAATACACACAGGCACTACAAATTGCAAAACTTTATCCATTTGAACCACATCTTTTGTTTGAGCTTTATGTGGGGGCGAAAGACTATAAAAACGCTCAAGCAAGCGCACTTGAAGTGTATAAAAGTTACAAAGAGCCGATGTATCTTGGATTTTCACATCTTTATGCTTTTGAAAGCCTTGCTGATAAGCAGGATACGAATCGCGTAAAAAACATTATTAGCGGTATGCAACAAGCTATTGATTTAATCCAAAAAGATTCGTTTTTAGATTCCCAAAAAGAGGGGAGTTTGGGCGTGTTTTATAATTTTGTTGGGTATTTAATGATTGATTATGATATAGATTTACAAAAGGGCGTGTGGTATGTGCAAAGGGCATTAGAGATTGCACCTAATGATGTGGCGTATTTAGATTCTTTGGCGTGGGGATATTATAAGCAAAATGAATGCAAAAAAGCGCGCGAAGTGTTTTCTAAGATTCCCAAAAAAGAAATTAAAAAAGACGATGAGTTAAGCACGCATTCTAAAAAACTTAATTTGTGTAAGTAGGCATTTTTTTAGGCATTTTTGGCTATAATTGATAAAATTTCTATGCAAGTTGAGCGATTTAGAATCTAGCTAATTTGGTTTGTAAAAGGAGTAAAAATGTCTGCGAGTATGCAAAAAGTCGACCAAATAACAAGCCTACACAAAAATAATGAGTTGCAACTTTTGTGCTTTCGCTTAGAAAAGGGCAAAGATTTATATGCGGTTAATGTGTTTAAAATCCGCGAGGTTATTAAATACACAGGTTCGCTTACCATTGTAAGCCACGAGGCAAATACACTTATTGAGGGGTTGATTACCATTAGGGAGCTTACTGTGCCTCTTATTGATATGAGAAAATGGTTTTTTTATGACCCAAGACAAAAAACCAAAGATTTGCGTAAGCATTCTATTGAGCGTCCTGCTGGGGAGGCTGATATTATTATGATTTGTGAGTTTTCTCGCTGGACTATTGGAGTGAGAATCTATGAGGCTGATAGAATCTTAAACAAAAAATGGACAGAAATCGAGCAAAGCTCAGGTGTGGGTGGTAGCGGACAAAACGCCAAGCTCGTCTCACGCACACGCTATTATGATGGCTCTTTAGTGCAGGTGGTTGATATTGAAAAAATGCTTACTGATGTGTTCCCGTGGATTGAGAAAGAAAAAGAAGAAGAAATGAACAAAGTCTCTCAAGTCCAAGCGACCAAATGTGTGCTTCTAGCCGATGATAGCCCAAGCGTGCTAAAAACAATGCAAATTATCCTAAATCGCATTGGTGTGGTGCATTATGACTTTGTTAATGGGCGCAAGTTGCTTGATTATGTGTTTTCCCCAACGACTGATATTAACAATATCGGAATGGTTATAACAGACTTAGAGATGCCAGAAGCAAGTGGGTTTGAGGTTATTAAGCAAATGAAAAATAATTCTGCTACCTCACATATCCCTATTGTGGTGAATTCTTCAATGAGTGGTTCAAGCAACGAAGATATGGCGCGTAGTCTCAATGCCGATGAGTTTATTTCAAAGTCTAATCCCGTGCAGATTGAAGCAGCGATTAGACAGCTGATGATTCACTAATTAGCTTTATTGTCAATGCGAGATAATGTTACCATTGCGCTTTTAGATTCCATTCGCACTCCTTGCTATGTCTTAGAGCGCGAAAGGCTTATACATAACCTCAATATTCTTAATAAACTCCAGCAAATAAATGGTGTAAAAGTTTTGTTGGCTCTTAAGGGATATGCGTTTTGGCGTTGCTTTGAAGAGGTGAGAGAGGTTTTAGGCGGGAGTTGCGCGAGTGGAGCGTATGAAGCGAGGCTTGGTTATGAGGAGATTGGCGGGGCAAACGATGAAAAAGAAGTTTGCGTCTTTAGCCCAGCGTATAAGGAAATAGATTCTCTTTTGCCTTATGCCACGCATATTATTTTTAACTCCTTTGCTCAATATCAAAAATTCCTCCCACAAATCTTACATCACAATAAGCAAGCCTCCCATAAAATCTCACTAGGCTTGCGCGTAAATCCTTTATACAGCGAAGTAAATCCAGAGATTTATAACCCTTGCGCACCATTTAGTCGGCTTGGAATCACACCAGATGAATTTCAAAGTGGCGTAGCGCAATTTGGCTTAGAGCATATTGAGGGATTACATTTTCACACACATTGCGAGCAAAACGCTGATGCACTCTCCCGCACTCTCCCGCACTTTATAAAATATTTTGGCAAATACATTGCAAAAATGCGTTGGATAAACTTTGGTGGCGGACATCATATCACGCGCAAAGATTATGATGTCGCGCTTTTAGATTCTTTGTTGCGTGAGTTTGTGAGCACTTATGGGTGCGAGGTGTTTTTAGAGCCCGGTGAAGCGGTAGGCTGGCAAGTGGGTGTGTTGGTAGGAAGTGTGGTGGATATTGTGCGTAATCAAAAAGACATTGCCATCATAGATGTGAGCGCGAGCGCACATATGCCAGATTGTTTAGAAATGCCATATCGTCCAAATGTGTTTAAGATTTCACAGGGTAAAATGGAATCTGATAGGGGCGAGCAAGAGGGAAAATACCACTATCGCTTTGGTGGTCCTACTTGCCTCTCTGGCGATATAATCGGGGATTTTAGCTTTGATAGTCCGCTTGAGGTGGGAGATAAAGTGGTATTTGAGGATATGTTGCATTACACCATTGTGAAAAACAACACCTTTAATGGCGTGCCATTGCCTGCACTTGGAGTGATTGAAAGGGATAAAACATTGCGAATCATAAAGGAATTTGATTATTTTGATTACAAAGAGCGAAACTAAAAGCGACATTGTTTTTGAGAATCTCCTTATGCTCGCGCCTTTGGCTGGCTATACGGATTTGCCATTTAGGAGTGTGGTGAAGAGATTTGGCGCGGATATTACGGTGAGTGAAATGACAAGTGCGCACGCGCTCGTGTTTAATCCTAAAAAAACTTTGCCACTCATCGCCAAAAGTCCTAATGAAACGCCTTATAGTGTGCAAATCGCTGGCTCAAAAAAAGACATTATTACCAAAGCAGTTGAGATTTTAAACACACAGCAAGACATTGATATTATTGATTTAAATTGTGGTTGCCCCGCTCCAAAAGTAGCCAATCACGGCAATGGTAGCGGACTTTTACAAAATTTACAACTCTTAGTTGAGATTGCAAACCTCATTAAAGAAAAAAGCAACAAAAAATATGTGAGTTTGAAATTGCGACTTGGCTTTGATAAAAAAATCCCCCTTGAAATCGCCAATGCCCTTAATGATACCAATGTGGATTTTGTGGTGATTCACGGCAGGACGAGAATGGATAAGTATAAGGCTGAACGGATAGATTATGATTCTATCGCGCTTATTAGGCGACATATTGCTATCCCGCTTATTGCAAATGGCGAGATTAAAAGCCCAAAAGATGCAAGACGCGTGATGGATATATGTGGCGCACAAGGTGTGATGATAGGTAGGGCAGCTGTGAGCGCGCCTTGGATTTTTTGGCAGATTAAGCACAACACCGATGAGTTGCCACCTATTGTGAAAAGAGACATTGTTTTGGAGCATTTTGATAAAATGATAGAATCGTATGGCGAGCGTGGGGCGATTATATTTCGCAAAAATTGCCACGCGTATAGCAAGGGGGAGCGTAACGCAAGTGAGTTTCGCACGATTATAAACTCTACCACCACGCCTAGTCAAATGCGCGAAGTGATTGAGCGATTTTTTAGCAAAAGTGTGGAGTAGGGTGCGTAAAGATTGCGCTCTTTATAGGGCGCAATCTTAAGAAAGTGGATTACTCCACTTCGGCGTCTATAACATCGTCATCTTTGCCTTTTTTGCCCTTTTTCTTTGGCTTTTCCTCTGTATCATTTTGGTTGTTTTGCATAGCTTGAGCCAAAGGCTGTGCTTTATCACTTAAGTTTTTAATTTTAGATTCTATTTCCTCTTTGCTTGCATTTTCATTTTTAAGGCATTCCTCCAGCTCTTTTGTCGCTTCTTCAATCTCTGTGGCGACTTTAGAATCTAGGGCACTTTTATTCTCTTCTAGGCTTTTTCTGGTTTGATACACCAAGCTATCAGCTTGATTTTTAAGCTCAATAAGCTCCTTTTTCTTCGCGTCTTCTTCTTTGTGTAGCTCGGCGTCTTTTACCATTTTTTCGATTTCACTATCGCTTAACCCGCTTGAGCCCGTGATTTTAATCTCTTGGGACTTGCCTGTGGTTTTATCTTTGGCACTCACGGTTAGGATTCCATTGGCATCAATATCAAAGGTTACTTCGATTTGAGGCACACCGCGTGGCGCAGCTGGGATACCTTGCAAGTCAAATCGACCAAGCGATTTGTTGTCCTTTGCTAGTTCTCTTTCGCCCTGCAAGACATTGATAGAAACCGCTGGCTGATTGTCCTCATAAGTTGAGAATATTTGCGTTTTCTTAGTTGGGATAGTAACTCCTCGCTCCACCACTTTTGTAGAAATTCCTCCCGCTGTCTCGATTCCTAACGACAACGGCGTTACATCAAGCAACAACACATCTTTGACATCGCCCTTTAGCACGCCACCCTGTATCGCTGCACCCACAGCCACGACTTCATCGGGATTTACTGATTTGTTTAGCTCTTTGCCGATGAAGTCTTTTACGCGCTCTTGGACTTTTGGGATTCTCGTGCTTCCGCCCACCATTACCACTTCGCTTATATCGCCCTTACTTAGCCCCGCATCTTTAATCACAGAATCAATCTTTGTAATCGTTTCATCAATTAAATCCTCAATAAGGCTTTCAAACTTCGCACGCGTGAGCTTTTTGACAAAGTGCTTTGGACCGCTCGCATCTGCGGTGATAAAAGGCAGGTTGATTTCGCTCTCTTGCGCGCTTGAGAGTTCTTTTTTGGCATTTTCAGCCGCGTCTTTTAGCCTTTGGAGTGCCATCACATCAGCTTTTATGTCGATTCCACTCTCATCTTTAAATTCTCCCGCCGCCCAATCAATTATGCGGTTATCAAAGTCATCGCCTCCCAAAAACGCATCTCCACCTGTGGCAAGCACTTCTACGACATTATCGCCTGTTTCTAGCACGGTTACATCAAAAGTCCCGCCACCTAAGTCATACACCATTATTTTTTCGCTCTCTTTTTTATCTAGCCCATAGGCAAGCGCAGCTGAAGTGGGCTCATTTATGATTCTAAGCACATTTAGCCCCGCAATCGTGCCTGCCTCTTTTGTCGCCTTTCGTTGAGAATCGTTAAAATACGCTGGCACCGTGATTACCGCTTCACTCACGCTCTCGCCGAGATAGCTTTCTGCGTCCTCTTTAATCTTCATCAGAATCTTCGCGCTAATCTCTTGAGGCGTGTAGGTTTTATCCGCGATTTCTACCGCGCACGCGCCATTTCTATCGACTATCTTATAAGGAAGTCGCTTCTGTGCCTCTTTTGCCTTATCCTCATTTAGCATAAGCCCCATAATGCGCTTAATAGAGTAAATCGTTTTTTGAGGATTGGTTACAGCCTGCCTTTTGGCTGGCTCGCCTACCAAAATCTCGCCTTTATCGGTAAATGCCACGATTGAAGGCGTGGTGTTTTTGCCCTCTTTGTTGGCGATGATTTTTGCCTCTGTGCCTTCATATACCGCCATTGCGGAGTTTGTAGTCCCTAAGTCTATTCCAATTACTTTTGCCATTTGTTATCCTTTGTGTTAAATTTAATCGTTTTTTACGATGCTAACCATCGCAGGGCGTAGTGTGCGCCCCTTGTAAGTGAATCCGTGTTGCAAAACCTGCGCGATTTGTCCATTTTCCTTGCCCTGCAGGGGCACTTGCATTAGACATTCGTGTAGATTTGGGTCAAATTCACTATCCGTTGCTATTGCCTCTATGCCGTGTTTGGAGAGTGCTTTATAAAAGCTCTCAAGCGTAAGTTCTAAACCCTGCGTGATTGCCTCGCTATTTTCGCTTGCTTTGGCAGATTCTAATGCCTTTTGCAAGGTATCAACCACAGGTAATAAATCTTTGCCAAAACTTTCATTTGCGTATTCCAAACTTTGATATTTCTCGCGCTCTAGCCGTTTTTTGACATTTTCAAAATCCGCATAAACACGCGTATATTGGTCTTTAAGCTCTTCATATTTTTGTTTATAATCTTCATCTAGCGATTGCTCTGTCGCATTAGTATTGTTAGAATCTTGCTCACAATCCTCTTGCAACGAAGAATCGACCGCAGATGTTTCATCTTGGCTACATTGTGCCTTTTCTTCTTCCATACTACCTCCTTAACTTGCAATGTCATCATAAAATTTACTAAAATCCCTATCCAGCGTGCCTACACAAAAGATATGCCCATTGCCCTGTGCAGTATGGACATCTTGCATTACACCTAAATAGTTGCTTGGCAAAATTTCCTCAAAATAGATTCCATTTTGTAGCTTGTGAAACACTAATCCATCAACGATGTCTAAAAATGCCTCCTCGTTTGAGTGGAGCTCTAACATTTCTTTCAGCGCACAGAGGCAAAATCTCGATATTTGTGCCTTTGAGATAGAATCTAATGTGTCTAAAAGCTCCCTAGCACGCACTTGATAAGCGATTTTTTTAATGTCTGTTATATCAAGATTGCATAACTCCTGTAAAAATCGCTCTAAAGTTGCGCTATAAGGCATCACAGCATAGGCTCTTTCAAATACAAGCAACAACAAATCTCCATTTAGTCGTTGGATTTTTTGGAGTTTGTTTGCTTGCTCTAAACGCACGATTGCACAAATTTGGTGTGCAAAGCTTGCATTTTTAAGTCGCGTTAAATCTGTGATGACACAGGGACTTTTGCTATCGATACACTTGCGCCAATGCGCTTTTAGCGCGCTTGTGGTTGGGATTCTCCCACTGCTTATGTGGGGTTGAGAGAGCCAACCTTCTGCGACAAGAAGTTTGAAATAATTTCTAATAGTCGCAGAGGAAAACGAATTTCCACAAGTTGCTTTAAGCGATTCAGAACCGATAGGCTCTTTTAGCTTGATGTATTGTGTAATCACTTGTTCTAGTAGCAAATCTTTTTTGCCCATTGCCTCATTCCTTAAAACTTCCTACAAATATTGTTTTGCAATAAGACTACGAGAATCTTATTGACAAAAACGCAGGCATTATAACAAAATTTTTAGCAATTTGGTAAATGAATTGCTAAAAATCATAAAACTTTAGTCAAGTTATATAAACTTTTATTAGTAAAAAACTTTAGGAAATATATGTCTATTGGTTATACATTATCGAATCTTGTGGCGATTTTATGATTTCGCGTGCATTTGGTGCTACATTTAGCTACAATGCCGTGTATGAATGTGCATACAAAAGAAGTCAGTGCCCAGATTAGAGACCAGATTACCAAAGTATCGCGTTGTATGTTTAATGCGGGGCTTTTTGGGATTTTTCACGGCTCTATTTCGGGGCGAATATCTCAAGAAAAGTTCGTAGTAAATAGGCGCAATGCAATACTTGATAGCGTTGATGAAAGTGCCCTTATGTTGCTTGATATAAACTACGACTACCGCTACAATGACGCAAGTATGGACGCGTATATCCACGCAGAAATTTATGAGAGTTTTAGTGAGGCGAAGTTTATCGTTTTTGCCGCGCCTCCAGCAGTTGTAGCCTTTTCGCTAAAAAACACTACACTAAATCCGAGCGATTACTTTGGATTTATAGGACTTTCTCAAAGCGTGCCTATCCTCGACCCAAAGGATTATGAAACTTGGGAGGAGCGCGCTAATGTCGATATTGTGAGATTCTTAAAGCAATCCCAACAAGAATTTGTCATTATTCGCGGGTATGGAATCTATGCCTTTGGACGCGATTTAACCTATGTGGCAAAGCTCATAGCCCTTATAGAGCATAGTTGCCACATTATCGCACTAAGCCAGCCTCTTGATTTAAATGTCGATGATGATAAAAGGTTTGGCGTTTAGTTCTCGCTAAAGGCTAAAATATATCGCCAACGCCGTTATGACAAAGCCAGCAAAAAATGTAAGAAACGAGCTAAGACGCCGTTTTTTGCAAAATGAAGTCATCACCAACCCTGAAAAATAAAACAAAAACATTGAGATTCCAAACCCAATGGCGATGAAGTCATAAAATGAAAACTTAAATCCCCCTAGCTCAAATTTCGTGCCCACAGATTTGTGCATAAGCATTAGCACGCCATAGAGATTGCGCTTGGTTACTTGGATAACGAGTTGCCCGTCTCTGTCTTTGAGAATCATTGCGCCATAATAGATATTGCCTATGCTAAGATTCCCGCGAAATTCTTTTATTTGTGTATCACTTGGAATCTCTAAGTTATTTTGCTTGAGAGTATGCAGTATGATTTCGCTAGCTTGCTCCTTTGGCGGTATGGAATCAATGGGATACTTCCACACTTGCGCTCCAGAGTTTTGTCTGATTTCAAAAATGTATAGCACTCCCGTAAGTGCGTAAATAAACGCAGCGGTTAAGAAAAAAAGACTCAAATAAGTATGGACTTTCATCCAAAGTTGTTTATCAAATTTCATTTAAACTCCTTAATGTGATATAACCAAGTATGGTTAAAATTTGCAATACTAGGACATTTTTGTGAAATAAATGTGAATGGATTTTTGCAAAAATTGCCTAATTGTGTAAAAATTTATCATAAAATTACCGATTATGCAAATGCGTTTTTTTTTTTTTTGTTATATAATGCAATGGGAAGCATTATTGCTTGCTTAACACAACATAAAACTTCAACCTAAGGGGTAAGAATGACAAAAATGACATTATTGAGAGCAATGTTTTTAGGTTTCGTCCTAAGTCTATTTGCAAACTCTCTTGGCGCGACTAGCACGGAGAACTATTCAAGGTGGCTTACGAGGCTTGGTATGGATTTGGATTATACTCACCGCAGTGTGAATGGTATGTGGATGCACGGCGTGGGGACGGGTTGGATTTTAGAGACGGCTTATATCAAAAAGCAAGTAAAAGTCGCCCTAGATGCGAGATATGGACGCACGCCTATGGATTTGCACGCAGGGTATAACACTTATGGCACTTTTGCCACTGATGTGAATATCATTAAAAATGAAGAGCGATTTAACCGCTGGCAAGGGGCAACAGGAAGATATTTAGATGTTTCGCTTAAGGCTGGTTGGAATATCGCTGATAGCATAGAAGAGCCATTTTATATCAATTTGGGCTATGTGTTATTAGATATGTTTGTTCATCACTCTAATGGGTATCCATTTGTTTTTAACCAAGTTCACGGCGGAATCTTCATAGAAGCTGAGGGTAAAAAGAGATTGGGTGATAAATTTGCGCTTACTTATCTTGGGCGAGTGTCATTAGCAGGTGCTCAAGTAGGAATTAGCGACCAAGATAAAAACCTCACAGGAAGTAATAATGGAGGAGCTATCGTTTTAAAAGCATCAAATGACATTGGCTATGAACTTCGAGCAAATGTGGGAATCACTTACGACATAGGGAAAAGGACAAGTTTTTTTGCACGGCTTAATGCAAAATACAAATATTTGCCCGCCACGCAATCCACCCAGCTCACCACCATTGCAAATAATTATGGAAACAACAACCCACTTGATACGGGCGTAGTAGGAAATCAAACCTTTAACATCGCCTATCCTAACGCTTATCAATTCTCTGGTGGGCTTAGCTTTGGCTTTGAGTTTTAAGGAGGTGGTAAATGAAACTATTTAATCAAAAATTGACAAAAACTTTTATTAGCACGCTTTTGCTTTGTGCCTCTTTGACTCCTATCGCACAAGGTGCGCAAGATTTGATTAGAGATGGATTCTATCGCCATATTGGATTTGGCGTGTCATATTGGCGTTATCTCGAAGTAGATTCACGAAATAATGATGCCTTTATAATGCGTATAGAAGCCCCTATGTTTAACATCGCTGGTAACATAGGCTATGTCTCTGCCAATGGAGTAAAATTTGATGGCTCTATCGATGCCAATGTCGCTGTGCCATTTTCTTGGTATACAGGGAGCACCCGTGATGAAAGAGACCCAAATAATGATGGGAAGTTTGTCAATCAACCAGATTTTAGCTCGTATTATAGAGCGCAGGGATTAGTGGGATATAATTTCTTAAACGGCGCAAGCGAGCGCACAACGCTCTATCTCCAAACGGGAGTAGGGTATTTCTTTAGTCGTAACGATTCGACACCGCTAGAGCGTTTGCAGGGATATTTTCATATTCCTTTGCAACTAGAGAGCGAAATTGTGCTAAGCAATTCATTCGCGCTTAACCTTATGGGTGGGGTGAATTGGGTGCTTTTTGGTAATCATTTAAGCAGGGGTACACGAGAAAACTCCACAGCCAATCTCAACACAATCCAACGAAAAGGGCTCTTTGGTGCGAGTGGCTCTGTGGGATTGCGCTATAAGACAAATGCAGGCAATGTCAGTATGATAAGGCTTATGTATGAATATTTTAGGGTGGGAGATTCCGAGCGAAGTCCAAATATGTATGTGTGGGGTGGCGTAGACCCAGTGAGTTATATAGAGCCAAAAAATAGCACACATATTCTTACTTTTCAATATTTTTGGAGCTTTTAACCTAGCTCTTAAGTTTAGCTTTAAGGGCAATATAAAGAAGCCTTAGCACTAAGCCAAGCAAGAGTTGGTTATAATGAGCCAAAAATAACTTAAAGGCTAGTATGGTTTTAGATTCCCTTAAAGAATGGATAGTTGCGTTGTGCGCACTTTTGGTTATATTTTTTATCAATGTGGGATTGCAATATTCCCATTATACACGCTACTATGAAAGCCACACAGAGCCTAAAGAGATTTATGGGCGAGTCATTGCTCAATATACAAAGAACTCACCCAAAGGCACGAGCTATGAGGTGCTAAAGATTCAAACGCAAGATGGGGCAAGTATTTATACCACCTCTAAAGAGGATATTAAAGATTTACAGCACTCTTTTGTGCGATTATGGGGGAAGAGCGCGAAATGCGAGTTTTGGCAGTATTTGCGTTCGTGCTATTTTTTTAGCTTTAGCATAAGTGTGGAATCCAAAAAAGATTATCGTGATTCTTTGCGGGAGTTTATCCTCTCTCAACACACAGATTCTCTAATGGGAGGGCTGTATAAGACACTTTATATCGCCGATTTTCTCCCAAAGTCATTGCGCGATGTGGCAAATACCTTAGGCATTGCCCACGTGATTGCTATTAGTGGATTTCATTTGGGTATTTTAAGTCTTGGGTTTGGAATCTTGCTCCATTTTTTATACAAAAGGGTGCATAGATTTTTCCCATATCGCAATAGATTCTATGATGTTGGCGCGATAGTTGTTGCGCTATTGTTTGGATATTTGGTTTTGCTTGATTTTAGTGCGTCATTTTTGCGCGCGTGGGTAATGGCATTTATAGGGTTTTTTCTTGCATTTATGGGAGCAAGGATTCTCCAATTTCGTTTTTTGGCGTTTATTGGGCTTGTGTGTATTGCGTTTTTCCCGCGCTTGCTTTTTAGTGTGGGGTTTTTTCTCTCGTTTTTTGGCGTGTTTTATATTTATCTGTTTATGCACCATTGTAAAGAGCTTGGGAATCTTGCGCGTAGAGATTATGTGGCTAAAAGCAAAGATTCTCTTATTTGTGCGTATTTTTTCCATCATTTTTGGACGCACAAATTTTATGTTTTAGTGCTTTTGCCTGTGTTTTTTAATGCGGTGATTTTTGTCAATATGCTGATTTTGGTGCATTTCTTTTTCCCGTATTTCAGTGTTTATACCATTGCTTCAATCCCCATAACAATAGGCTTTACGCTCTTTTTCCCCGCGAGCATTATCGCGCATTGCTTAAGTGTGGGTAATGTGTTTGATGATTTTTTGGTGTGGCTTTTTAGTTTGGATTTGCAAGCTGTTGAGGTCTTTAGTAGTGCGCCGATATTTTTTGGCTACCTAATCTTAAGCATTTTTGCTATTAGGTTTAGGGTTGCTTATATTGCCTTAAATGGCGTTGGAGTGCTATTTTTGGTGTGGTTGTATTATAACGCGCTAGGTTAGCGGAGGGATTCTCATTTTGCGCTAAAGCAATGGGATTATTTTACTTCGTAGTAAAACGCCTCGCCACCTATATCAGTTTTAATCTTTAATAGCTCTCTATTCGCATCGGTGCGAGAAGTAAAAGGACCAATCAAATATTTTGTGCCACCATTTTCTGGTTTCACACGATAGCTATAACTTCCAATTTTACCCAAAAACTCTTTGTTTGGCGTATTTTCAAAGCTCCCCACTTGGATATAATGCCCTCTTTGCGCGACTTGCCCATTTTTTGACTTATCTGTCGTGTTTTTTGGAGCTTGAGTACTTTGGCTCTTTGGTGGTTGCGCTTGAGGTTGAGCGGGTTTTGGTGTAGCTTGCGCTGGCTTTGGGGTTTGCGCTGGTTGCGCGCTCTTTGGTGGTTGCGCTTGAGCTACTTGAGGTGGCGTTGGTTGTGCTTGTGTGGGTGGTGTGATTTGCTCTGGTGTGGGTTCTTTTGCCTGCATATCAACATTTTGTGTCTGCTCTAGTAAAGGTTGTGTTTGCTCCTGTGGCGCAGGAGTAGTGCCTTGCGCTTGTGCCTCTTGTCGTTCTTGGATTTGTCGCACAATGTCATTAAACCTATCTTCATTGCTAGCTTGTGTATCCACAGGTGTAAAGGGCGATTGCTCCTCTTGTTGCTCTTGCAAATTAGAATCTTGGGCGAGTTGCTGCTCGCTAGTTTGTTCTTTTTGTTCATTTGGAGTGCTTGTTAATACAAATACAGCCAAAATGCCTGCCAGCACGACTGCAGCAATAACAAGCAAAATAACTTTTTTATTGCGGTTATTCTCTGGTGCATTGTCAATCAAAATATCACTAAATCTATCTTCCATTGTAGTTCTCCTTTAATAAGGTTACATATGCTTCGCCCACGATGCTCCGCGCTCCTTAGCAAAGACTTCATAAGGTATGGCTAAGATATTAAAATTTTGCGGAAGTTCATTATTGGGGAAAACACGCCATTCTAGCGGGCAATTTTGAGCGAGTTTAAATGAAAGCATTTTTGCCAACCTTTTGCCCTCATTTAAATCCGTGTGTCCTTTATGTATGTATAAATGCAGATGTCCGGGTGTCTTTGTGGTATAGGCAGTGAAGTTGATAAATCCCTCATCGCGCAACAAAAGTTGCGCACGGTGATAGAATCTATCGGTATTGCGTCCATTATAATCAAAAACAATATTTTCTACTTTAGAATCTTTGAGAACAAGTGAATGGGCTACGGTGATTTCCTTGCGCCAATGTCGCTGGATAATACCCAAACTAAGGGGAGAATTTACCTCGCTAAATTTGTCATATAAGATTCTCCCGTTATATACGATTTTTTCGCCAATGCCATCTTTTTTTTGGTGGTAGTGAGAAGTGTCTAATTTGATAAGTTTTAAATCCATTTCTGTCATATTCTACACCCCCTTATCCTGTCTAAATACCAAATCGCCATTTTAGTAAATTGCCTTATCATAAATGATAAAATCTTTGGAGAATTCAGCAATTTCCTTAGCGATTTTTTCTTGTAGTGCAGTATTTGTAATATCATCTAAAATGTCAGCAATTTTTGTGCCGATAAATGAGAATTCACTCTCTTTCATACCGCGTGCAGTAAGGGCTGGTGAGCCAATGCGAATCCCACTCGTGATAAATGGCGAGCGAATCTCTCCGGGCACGGTGTTTTTATTGACCGTTATATTGGCGTTCCCAAGTGCTAAATCCGCATCTTTGCCACTAAAATCTTTATCTAAAAAGCTCATTAGCACAAGGTGGTTATCCGTGCCACCACTTACAAGTTTATATCCTCGATTTGTAAGCACTTTGGCAAGTTCTTTAATGTTAAGTTTTACTTGTTTGGCGTAAGTTTTCCATTCTGGCTTTAGATTCTCTAAAAAACCTGTCGCCTTGCCAGCGATGATGTGCATTAGCGGTCCGCCTTGTAATGCGGGGAATACAGCCTTGTTGATTTTTTTGGCAAGCTCTTCGTCATTTGTCATTATGATTCCCCCGCGTGGTCCTCGTAAAGTCTTGTGTGTCGTGGTGGTAACGATATGGCAATGCGGGAATGGATTAGGATATTCGCCTGCGACTACAAGTCCAGCAATGTGTGCAATATCGCCCATTAAAAGCGCACCCACAGAATCTGCAATCTCACGGAATCTCTTAAAGTCAAGTTCCCTTGTATAAGCTGAAAAGCCACATACAATGATATTTGGTTTAACTACTTGTGCGTATTGTGCGACTTTGTCATAATCAATATAGCCATTAAGTTCCACACCATAAAAAAAGCTCTGATAGAGTTGTCCGCTTACGCTTACCTTTGCACCGTGTGTCAAATGCCCGCCGTGGCTTAAATCCATTCCTAAGATTTTGTCATAAGGTTTAAGCAATGCCGCATACACCGCGCCATTTGCTTGAGAGCCAGAGTGTGGTTGGACATTGGCAAATTCACAGCCAAAGAGCTTTTTTGCCCGCTCAATCGCAATATTTTCAATTTCATCGACAAATTCACAACCGCCGTAATATCGCTTACCCGGATAGCCCTCAGCATATTTGTTTGTGAGGATACTACCCATTGCTTCCATCACACTTGGGAAAGTAAAGTTTTCACTCGCAATCATCTCTAAATGTGTATTTTGGCGTGCTAATTCTTTGTTTATGAGGTTGAAAATTTCACTATCGCTTTGCTCTAAATATCCCATTATTTTGTAATCCTTGTCCTTTAATTTTTATCCTCTAGTATATCATAATTTCCCTTATGGATTTTAAGTGCGGGGAATAAAATCACATCTTTTATACTTTTTTGGTTGGTAAGGAGCATTATAAGTCTATCAATACCAATACCCTCTCCCGCAGTGGGTGGCATACCATATCCTAACGCCCATACGAAGTCCTCGTCCATATACTGCGCTTCCTCATCGCCTGCATCTTTTTGACGCACCTGCTCTTCAAATCGTGCTTTTTGGTCTAGCGGGTCGTTTAATTCATTAAACCCATTGGCAATCTCGCGTCCAGCGATAAAGAGCTCAAATCGCTCTGCAATCTCGCTATCCTCATCGCTTCTACGCGCTAGCGGGCTAAGCTCAATGGGGTAGTGCGTGATAAAAGTGGGGTTAATGAGTTGAGATTCTACAAATTCGCTAAACGCCTCATCTAAAAGTTTGCCATAAGTGCTATTAGGCAGGAGTTTAATGCCTTTTTGGCGTAAAAACTCCGCTAACTTCTCTTTAGATTCTATAATCCTCCTATCAAGCCCTCCAATTTCGGTGAGGGAATCCATAAATGATATTTCTCTCCACTTCGTTAAATCAATGCTTTGCTCATCAAAGGGAATAACATTTGGTAACTCTAAAGTGCGCAACAAAAAGGCAAAAAGTTCCTTTGTAAGATTCATTAAATCCGTGTAGGTGTGGTAAGCCCAATAAAATTCTATGCTACTAAATTCTGGATTATGTGTAGAATCTACACCTTCATTTCTAAAATTGCGGTTGATTTCATACACTGCTTCAAACCCACCTACTATAAGTCGTTTGAGATAAAGTTCTGGCGCAATTCTCAAATATCTATCCGCATCAAGTGCATTGTGATGGGTGATAAATGGCTTGGCATTCGCGCCACCGGGTATTGGGTGGAGCATCGGCGTTTCGACTTCTAAAAACCCCTTTTTATCAAAGAAGTCCCGCACGCACGCGATAATTTTGCTTCGTAGCACAAAAGTTTGCTTCACATCATCATTTACGATTAAATCCACATATCGCTGGCGGTATCGTAGTTCTATATCGCTAAGCCCGTGAAATTTCTCAGGGAGTGGCACGATAGCCTTGCTTAAAATGCTAAATTCTAGGGCGTGAATGCTAAGCTCGCCCATTTTGGTTACAAAGCCAAAACCACAAACATTCACAAAGTCGCCAACTTCAAGGATTTTTTTGACTTCGTCAAATTGCTCGCCCAACTCATTTGTGCTTATATATGCTTGCAAAATGCCACTTTGGTCTTGTATTTTGATAAAGCACGCCTTTCCCATAAGGCGGATAAATCGCACGCGTCCAACCACGCATTCACAAGGCTTTGAATCGCTTGGAGTGCTTGTATCATTAGCGTCTTGTTGTGCTTTTAAAAAGGCATATTTTTGCAAAAATTCTGCGTTGCTAAGCGTGCGTTTGGCATTTGTGCTGTATGGATTTTTGCCAATTTCTCGCAAAGAAGAGGCTTTTTTAATGCGTTGCTGGATATAAAAATTTGAAAACATTACTTCTTTGCTTCACTTTTTGCATTTTTTTGGTTAGGTTGGTTGGCTGGTTTTTTGGATTTGTTTTGGGCGTCTTTTTGTAGAGATTGCGCTCCCTTTTTTACCTCTTTTTTTGCTTTTTGCACCGCCCCAAAAATCACAGAATCTAAATGCAACGCCTTGCTAAAAGATTCTATAAATTTATAGCTGTGGGTTTGTGTTTTGAGTTGTTTTGTGAAGTTTTGTAAAAATGGAATCTGTGCGAGAAAAAATACCAACAAAGCCAATAGAGCAAAGGATTTCACCACACCAAGCGAGAAGCCAAGCACATTATCTATGCGCCCCGCAATGCTGTTTTCAAGTCTTTGAGCCAAAAATTCGCTAATGAAAATGATGATAACCCACGAAATGCAAAGCACCAACACAAATCCAATGATGGAATCTATTTGGTCATCAAAATGATAGACATAGTGTCCAAATACTAGCCCTGCGTTAATGTAGAGTTTAGTCGCCAAAGATATGCCAACGATGATTCCAATCAGCGAGCCACAGCTACGAATAAACCCACGATGAAATCCCTTGACGCTCAAAAGTAGCAACAGCACCACAAAGCACACATCAATATAATGTATATTTTCCATTCAAAAAATCCTAAGAATCTCTTAAATATTGCATAATATTCCACTTTTTCATTAAGGCAATCACCAAAATTCAAAAGACAAGTATTATACAATTTTTACACGAAAAGTGGTAATGAAGCAGGCTAATTTCTAGGCTTTGCTTCATTTACGCGTAGGTTTCTTCCTTGAAAGTCTTTGTCATTTAAAGCTTGGATTGCTTTGTTTGCTGCTTCATCTGGCATTTCCACAAAGCCAAAGCCTTTTGGTCTGCCACTTTCTCTATCGTTGATGAGTTTTACGGAGATAACCTCGCCAAATTGAGAAAATAAATTTTCCACATCACTTGAACTTGCCGAATACACCAAATTTCCGACATAAATTGTCATATATCTGCCCCCCCCCCCTATACACTTTTTAAGCTATTGCAAAAAATCCTAGCTACTTTACACAAAAAATCACATCGCATAAAAGTAGAATCTAGGTCGGCGAGATTCTAACGCCATTAAACTTAAATCTTGCTTAAATAAAGCATTTTTTAAGAATCTAGATTCTTATTCGTTGCGTAAAACACTTAAAACATCAATTTTTGAGGCTTTTTTTGCAGGATAATAGGAAGCCAAACACACAATCACGCTCGCCCCAAAAATGGTAGCAACAAAATCAATAATAGATAAATCCAAAGGCAATTTGCTCGTGCCATAGACATCTTGAGGCAATGAAATAATAGGAAAAGTATCAAGCACAAAAAGCGCGACAAAATTGAGCACCACCCCTAGCACTATCCCACATCCGCCAATAAATGTGCCAAGTGAAAAGAAAGTTTGTTTAATCTCTTTTTCGCTCATTCCAAGAGAGAGCATTAGAGCAATTTCCCTGCGCCTTGTCATCACCACCATTAAAAGTGAGCTAATGATATTAAGGCTTGCCATAAGGATAATAAGCATAAGCACGACAAATAATGCGCGTTTTTCTAGCTCCATAGCAGAGAAAAAGTTGCCATTTTGCTCCCACCAGCCTTCTACGCCGACACGATTTGGGAATGCACTTTCTAAAAATTCTTTAATAGGGGCTATATCTTTAAATGGTTCGGTGCTATAAATATGAATGCCATCATAAAGGTCGCTAGGAAGTCTGCGAATTTTTTGCAATGATTGTAAATTCGTATAAATATACGCCTCGTTATATGCCTTCAATCCAGAATCAAAAATTTCTACAATATCAAATCGTTTGCTTAGTGGCGAGAGGGAGAGTGCGTTTGGCTCTACTTGACTAAAGTATAAGGTAAGTTTGTCATCAACCTCTAAAAAATGCCTAAGCTGTAATTCCTTACCGATAATAGCGGGGAAGTTTTGGGATTTGAATTTTTCAATCTTTGCGCTATCAAGCATTTGGGAATCTGCCACACTAAATACTCCGCGCACGACTTCATTGAGCTTGATTTCTAAATCTATATCCACACCAATGACAACCGCTGCATTCATATCCCCACCAGCGCGACTTAGGGCGTTATAACGCAAATAGGGACTAAAAAGTAAATGCGGAAATTTCTCCCTTAGGGCTGTAAAAATTGTAGAATCTACGCCCTGATAAGTTTTAGAAAATACGCTAATTGGGTAATTCATAATAAAGAGCTTGCGTTCAAATTCCTTTGTCATACCATTCATAATCGCCATCGCTACGCATAGCACCATAACACCAATACCAACACCAAGAATAGCCAAAATCGCCGTAACGCTAATAAAGGGTTGCGCTCTATCAAAGCGCAAATATTTGGGGAGCAAATAAGTAGTAAGTTTAGACATTCTATTCCTAGTGATTGTATTTTGTGTGTAATGGTCTTTTCATAATCTTATGCGAGCAACCCTTTTTTTGGTCCGCTTTTGCCGTGGCAGAGTTTGTATTTTTTCCCACTTCCGCACGGACAAGGGTCGTTGCGCGAGATTTTTTGCCGTTTTTGTGGTTGGTTTTGCATTGTATCTTTATTGAAACTTAGCTCCTCGCTCCCTTCTTCAAGGTTTTCAATGATTTTTTCTTTTATCTCGCTTGCTTGTTCTTGTGGTTTTAAGCGCACGATTTGGAGTGTTTTAGCCGTGTCGATTTTAAGATTCTCTACAAATTCTAAAAACAATCCATAACTTTCTTTTTTGTATTCTACCAATGGGTCTTTTTGGTTGTATCCGCGTAGTCCGATACCTGTTTTTAGGTTATCCATTGTATAGAGGTGCTCTCTCCACGCATTATCTAGCACTTGGAGATAGATAATGCGCTCAATTTCGTTGCGTTGAGCGGAATCGAGCACGCCCATTTTGTTTTCATAATCGGTTTTTGCCGCTTCCAAGATATGCGTATAAAGTGCGTCATAATCAAGATTCTCTACATTACCCAACTCAAGTCCAAAATACTCCAACACAATGGCTTTTAGGTTAGCAATATCAAAGTTCTCACTTTCTTCGTGCTGATAAATCCCTGCTCTCTCCAGCATAAATGCCACCGCACTTTGCCTATTTTGCTCTATTTTTTCACGCATTTCGTATTCTTTATTAAGCAAATCATCACGCAAACGATATATCGCCTTTCGTTGCTCATTTGCCACATCATCGTATTCAAGCAAATGTTTTCGTGATTCAAAATGCAAACTCTCCACCTTTTTTTGCGCATTTTCCACAGAGCGTGTAACGAGCCCAGATTCTATGTGTTCGCCATCTTTAAGTCCTAATCGCTCCATAATGCCCTTAAGTTTATCGCTTCCAAATATGCGCAACAAGGAATCTTCAAGGCTTAGATAAAATTGACTCACCCCGGGGTCGCCTTGTCTGCCTGAGCGTCCGCGAAGTTGGTTGTCAATGCGCCTGCTCTCGTGTCGTTCCGTGCCGATGATATACAATCCTCCAAGTTCGCGCACTTCATCACTTATTTTTATATCAACCCCGCGTCCAGCCATATTTGTGGCGATGGTTACAGCACCTTTAAGCCCCGCATCTTTAATGATTTCAGCTTCTTTGGTGTGTTGTTTGGCATTAAGCACGGTGTGTGGGATTCTAGCTTTTTTGAGAAGTTCGTGGAGCACTTCACTTCGCTCAATGCTCGCTGTGCCTACAAGCACGGGCTGTCCTTTTTTGTAAAGTTCCGTGATTTTGGCAATGACGGCTTTAAATTTCTCCATTTCACTTTTGTAAATCAAATCATTTAAATCCTTGCGTTGCACAGGCACATTTGTGGGGATTGAGACCACATCAAGTTTATAAATTTGCAAAAATTCACTTGCTTCAGTTTGTGCTGTGCCCGTCATTCCCGCGAGCTTGTCATACAGGCGAAAGTAGTTTTGGAAAGTAATGTCTGCGAGGGTTTGAGATTCTTCTTTAATATCGACTTTTTCTTTTGCTTCAATGGCTTGGTGCAAGCCCTCGCTAAAGCGTCTTCCCTCGCTTAATCGTCCCGTAAATTCATCAACAATAATCACCTCTCCATCTCGCACGACATAATCTTTATCTTTGGCAAAGAGATAATTTGCCTTTAAGGCTTGGTCTAGGTGGTGGGAGAGCGCGGCATTTTCAATGCTATAGAGATTATCGACTTTGAAAAGTTGCTCGGCATTTTTGATGCCATCTTCGGTGAGTAAAATCACGCGGTTTTTTTCATCAATACTAAAGTCTTGCGGGGCTTTTAGATTTTGTGCCACAGAGTTGGCGAGATGATAATTTTCCATTGTGCGATTAGCAGGTGCGGAAATGATTAAGGGTGTGCGTGCCTCATCAATCAAAATAGAATCTACTTCATCGACAATGGCAAAAAAGTGGTGCTTTTGCACTTTGTGCGTTAAGTCATATTTCATATTATCACGCAAATAATCAAACCCAAATTCGTTGTTTGTTCCATATACGACATTTGCGCTATACGCCTCGAGCTTTTTGTCATCATCACGCAAGTCCGCAGTGATAATGCCAACACTTAAGCCAAGAAAGTTATAAAGTGGTTCTAATTCGCTTCCATCGCGGTTTGCCAAGTAGTCATTGACGGTGATGACGTGCACACTTTTCCCGCTAAGTGCGTTGAGGCATACGGGAAGTGTGGCGACAAGGGTTTTTCCCTCGCCTGTTTTCATTTCTGCTATGCGTCCATCGTGCAGTGCCATACCACCGATGAGTTGCACATCAAAATGGCGCATTCCTAGCGTGCGCTTTGCCGCTTCTCTCGTGATTGCAAAACTTTGGTGCAACAAAGAATCTAAGCTCGCGCCGTCTTCTTGGTGTGCTTTTTTTAGTGCTTCAAACGCACCTTTTAACTCGTCATCACTGAGTTTGGTGTAGTGTTCTTCAAGGGCGTTAATTTCTTGGACGCGCTTTGTGTAGGCTTTTAGCATTTTGGTATTGCTTGAGCCTAAAATTTTGTGTATTATCGCTTGTATCATTGATTGTGCCTTTTATGAGTTTAAGAGTTGTGGATTTTAGCATATTTTTACAAATACTAAGCGCAAATCCTTACTTTGAGTGAGTGCGGTGCTTGTGGAATGTGGCATTTAGATTCCACAAAGGGTGCGGTAATCACAATATCGACAAGTCTTATTTTCCTTGCCTAGTGGTTCAAACTCTCCATAACGAGATTCCAATGCGCTATATGCTTGCAAATCTTCAATCACGCAATGCTCCTTATTGTGCGCAAGTATATACTCTTTTGTGTGGCAAAACTTTGTATCAATCTCTGCGAATTTCTCAAACAATTTCTCTTGTGTGTTTTGCTGTATTGTATATGTCTCATCTTGTTTGCGTGAGTGTTTAAGGAAATAAAAACTTGTTTGGATTTGCTTGTTTGGATATTGTTGTAAAATATATTGTCGATAAATCTCAAGGGCTAAATCTTCAAAATTTTTCTCAACTTTTTTGTATTTATAATCAATAACAAGAATGCTTCCATCTTGGTTTTGTTGGATTCTATCAATCCTGCCAGTAAAAACATAATTATGAAGTGCAAAGTTTTCAAACTTTATTTCTAATCCTATGAGTGTGAATGCACCGTTTTGTGTTATGTATTCGCACTCTTTAGTGAAAAATGTTTCCATTTCAATGAGCATTTTTTGTATTTGGATTTCTTGGAGCGCACTAAGTGTATTGCCTTTATCAAAGTTTTTTTGTAAGAGCATTGTAAGGCAAGATTCTTCAATTTTCTTCATTTTTTGCAAGTCAATAACCTCGCCTTGATAGGGTTTGTATGCTTTGTATAAAACTTCGTGGATAATGTTTCCATAAGTGGTGTTGTCCTTAGAATCTTCATCTGGGGCGCAGAAATTTGCAATGTATTTAAAGTAATATTGCAACGGGCATTTAAGTAGGGTGTTAAAACTTGATGGAGAAAAATACAATCCAAGCTTAGCAAAGTAGGATTCTGGCTTATACAATGTGGGTAAAAGAGCGTGTTTAAAAATACTTACATTGCTTGGCGTTGGTGTAATATCAAGCTCGTTTAATAACATACAAGGTGCGTATTCTTCAGATTCTACCAATAGCATACAAGCCTCTTTTGCGTTGAATAAAAGATTTTTGTAATGCCATATTTGCAGGGCTCTTTTATCATAAAGAGTTGGTATGCCTAATCGCTCTCTTATGGCTGTGGTTAAAAACATATCACTTGTGCTAAGCGAGGGAATCTTATCTTCATTGCAATCAGGTATAATGACATATTTGAGCTCAATCCCTCTGCTTTCAAGCACTTCGATAACCGAAATCTTGCCACCGCGATTGTCATCAAGGCTAAGGTCGCTTATATCTTGCAAGAAGCTCTCGCCCACATTTTGTATAGGAAACAACTCTTGTGCATTTGCGTAATCATACATAATGCTCATAATTTTTTCATTTATTTGCGTGTATTTGGGATTGTTTGTTTGAAGTTCCCTTAAAACAATGTTTTGTAGTTCTTGGACATTATGGGGGGGAGATTTTATGATGCTTTTTTGAATTACTTCAAAAAGCGCACTTTTATCAAATTTCTTTCCCATTGCGTAATTAAAGTTATGCTCTTTATCAAGGGCGTTGAGATAGGACACAAAGCGAGAATCTGGAAGCACTATGGTAATGTCTTGTGGCAAAATTCCGCTATCAAGCCAATTTTTAATACACTCTCTAATGCCACCCACTTGCTCAATGCGCCCAAAGAAACTTTTGGCACTAATGTGGTGGTTTATGGTGGAGCAGGGCTTTTGGTCGATGATTGTGCCTTGCGGGTAGCGCACTTCATAGCGCGTAAAAGGCTCTAAAGCAAGAGGTTTATCAAAGATTTGCAAAAAATGCGTGTGGATATTATCAAGCTGTGTATCACTAGAATCTTCGCGCAAAACACTATGAGGAATTTTATCTTGGGTTTGAAAGCAAATGACAACCTCACAAAAGTTTGCCACTTTTTGTAAAATTTCTTTTTCATAAGGATTAAGCACACTATCTAAGTGTAGGACAATGCGTGAAAAATTCCCCAGCCACGACTTTAAGATTTCATATTTTCTACTTTTATACACCAAATGCTTAGAATCTAAAAACGCATTATAGCGAGCAAAAACCTCTTGTAAAATATGCAAATGCTCTTCATAATCCCCATAAGTATCTTGCAAAGGAATGTCTGCAATGTCAATATTGTGGATAAAGAGTTCATCATAAAATTGCAAAAAAAATGCACTACTTTGCAGATATGCCAAAAAATTTTTTTCAAAAACTAGGCGGGAGGTTGAGAGATTGCTTGTTTCTTTGTCATATTGCTCTAAAATACTACCTAAAAGGAGTTTGCATACATTTTTGGGAAGCAGTGTTTTGTGAGGATAATATATCGCTTTGCTAAAAAACTCCTTACGCAACATACTTGGCTTACAAATGCTATCTTGCTCATATTTGCTCTTTATAGAGCGATTGGTAGAATAGACAAAAAGTTCTTTTGAATTGAGGTTTTCTAAGCTCATTGTTATCCTTTAGTGTTGAAGTATGTGGTTTGCTAAGGTTAAAACTTCGCTAGGCGTAATGCTTTTCATACAAAGATGATGGGAAAGAGGGCAGATTCTCTTTTTGCACGGGGCACATTCAATATGCTTGCTAATGATATGTAAATTATCCGCTTGCACGAGATTAAGGCTTGTAATATCTTTTGGCAGAGAGTGAGGTTTGGAATCTTGGGCGGAAGTTTGCGCCAAAATTTCTTTATTTGAGTAAAAAAACTCTTGCGCGATTGTTTGATTCCACGGGCAAGTATCAGCGGTATCCGTAGAGCCAAATATACTCAGTGTTTTTACACCAAGTGCAGCAGCTATGTGCATAGGACCACTATCATTAGTGATAAAAAGTGCGAGTTTGTTAATCGCTTCAACAAGCTCACCTAAAGTAGTTTTGTTGGTTACATCAATGAAGTTTTTTGATTGCAAAAAGGCATATTTTTGCGTTTGTTGTGCGTCTTTGGAATCTCTTTGTAATCCTGCCCCAGAGCCAAAAAGATAGACGACATACCCTTGCTCTAAAAACGCCTTTATAATTTCTAAAAAATACTCCTTCTCCCAGCATTTCGCACTTCCATACGCTGCTCCGGGATTTATGCCAATGGCTTTTTTAGAATCTACAACAATTTTGCTCGTATTGTGCAATGGAAGTCGTAGCGGAGCAAAGGAGCTAAAAATCTCATCACTTACAAAACCTTTGAGTAAATATTCATATTTTTGCACTTGGTGCAGAGGCTTTATTGTAGGCATTTTTATAGCATTGGTAAGCAAAAATGAGCGCATATTCGTAGCGAAGCCCACGCGCACTTTAGAGCGGGTAAAGAACAAAAAAAGCGCACCAAAAAAGCCATTGGTAAAGCAAAAACTTATATCCGCACTTCCAGCGAGCTTGGCTAGTTGATAGGTGGCGTAGATTCGACATTTTGCCTTTTTGCTTGTATCGATGATGATACGCTCTACTCTTTCATCGGTGGCAAAAACCTCAATAACTTGGCTTCCTACAAGGATAAATTTTGCATCTTTATACGCGTCTTTTAATTTTTCAAACGCACTTGCGCACATTACGCAATCTCCAAGCCAATTTGGCAAACGCAACAAAATAGTTTTTGACATTTTCTCTCCTAATTTTGCTTTTGTGATTATAACTTAAGGTTTCTAACATCTCACTTTTGTTAGAATTCAAAGTAAAAATTACAAAATTAAGGATTTCTATGAAAGAGATTTGTTTGCAAGAGAATGATATTGCCCAACTTAGCCTAATGGCAAACACGGTGCGCTTTTTAAGCGCGGATATGGTGCAAAAGGCAAACTCTGGACACCCCGGTGCGCCTATGGGATTGGCAGATATAGTGAGTGTGCTTAGTTTGTATATTACGCTTAATCCAGCCAATCCACATTGGCTTAACCGCGATAGGATTATTTTTAGTGGCGGGCACGCTAGCGCGTTAGTGTATAGTTTGTTGCATTTATGGGGCTTTGATGTAAGTTTGGAAGATTTGAAACAATTTCGCACACTTGATTCTAAAACTCCCGGACATCCAGAATACAAGCACACTCAAGGTGTAGAAATCACCACAGGACCGCTTGGACAAGGTATTGCCAATGCCGTTGGTATGGCTTTTGGGGAGAAATACGCTCAAAATACCTTTGGTAAGGAAGTATTTAATCACAATATTTTTTGTTTGTGTGGCGATGGAGATTTGCAAGAGGGGATAAGCTATGAGGCTTGCTCTTTGGCGGGCTTACATAAACTCGATAGTCTTGTGCTTATTTATGATAGCAATAACATTAGCATTGAGGGAGATGTGAGTATCGCGTTTAATGAAAATATCAAACAGCGGTTTATAGCGCAAGGGTGGGAAGTTTTTGAATGCGATGGACATAATTTTGTGGAGATTAACACAACATTGCTTAATGCCATAAACGCTACAAAACCAAGCCTAATCATTGCCAAAACCACTATAGCTAAGGGTGCTTTAGAGCTTGAAGGCAGTCATAAGGCGCACGGCGCACCTTTAGGAGAAGAGATTATCAAACAAGCAAAGCAAAAACTTGGCTTTGATGGCACGAAAACTTTTGAGATTCCAGATTTTGTGGCGTTGCGATTTGCTAATGTCAAAGAAAGAGGCGAATTAGAGGAGTTAGAGTGGGAGAGGGCATTAAGCGATGAAGTGCGTAAGAGAATCTTTGCGATGAAAGATGTGGGCGACATAGCCTTTCCGCATTATGAGTTGGGTAAGTCTTTGGCTACGCGTGTGAGTAATGGAGAGATTCTCAATGCTATCGCTAAGAGCGTGAGTGGATTTATCGGCGGGAGCGCGGATTTAGCCCCGAGCAATAACACTGAGCTAAAGGGTCTTGGTGATTTCCCCACAGGGCGTAATTTGCATTTTGGAATCCGTGAAGGCGCAATGGGCGCAATCTGCAATGGACTAGCAAACTATGGACTTTTTTTGCCATTTTGTGCGACTTTTTTTGTTTTTAGCGATTACCTCTCGCCTAGCATTCGCGTGGCGAGCCTTATGAAAGCAAAGGTATTTTATGTTTTCACCCACGATAGCATTGGTGTGGGCGAAGATGGCGCGACACATCAGCCAATCGAGCAGCTTTCGCATTTGCGTGCTATGCCGAATTTACTTACTTTTCGCCCCTGCGATGGCAATGAAAATGTCGCGTGTTGGCAGGTTGCATTAGAATCACAATCTCCAAGTGCCTTTGTGCTAAGCCGACAGAATCTTGAAGTTCTAAGCAACGCCACCAAAGAGCAAGTGCAAAGAGGTGCGTATCTCTTAGCCACAAGCACGATAGAGCGCAATGCTAAAATTACATTGCTTGCAAGTGGGAGCGAGGTAAGTCTCGCGCTCAAAGCGCAAAAATTGCTTGAGAGTGAGGGGATTGCCACAAATGTCGTGAGTGCGCCTTGTTTTGAGCTTTTGCTCGCTCAAGATAGCGCGTATAGAGATTTGCTGTTTGGAGATTCTAAGATTCTCGCTATTGAGGCAGCAAGAGCGTTAGAGTGGTATGCGTTCGCGCATACCGTGTTTGGAATGCAGAGTTTTGGTGCAAGTGGTAAGGGTGATGCGCTTTTTGAGCGATTTGGTTTTACTCCGCATAATATTTGTAGTATTGCAAAAAATCTAATATCATAGATTTTTATTTTTGCGCTAATTTAAGTTTAAATTAAGGTTTTATATTGCATAATTGCGCCTTTTGGAATCTAGATTCCAAACACATCATACTTTAAAAGGAGAAAAAATGAGCACAAATAAAGTTTTTGTTTCATTGTTGCCGTTGTTGTTGGCAGGCGCACTTAGTGCAGAACAACACATATCTACCCCCCCCCCCTATTGATATTTTAAGTGCGAATGCACAACCCCTCTATCTCGCACTCAACGAGGAGAGTAAAAATACAAAATCTCAAAACAAAGACACCAAAAAATCTTCCAACAATTCTCATACTTCAAAAAGCAATGATAGAGCCTTTTTAGGACCACAAATTGGCTTTGGCGGGCTTGGCACGATAAATGCGGGAATCATTGGCGGATATATGCACTACTTTGGCAAAGATATGCAGTTAGAGAAGTTTAGACACGGGATTCGTGGCATTGGCTCGGCAAACTACTACAATTACTCATATAGTTATTGGGGTGGAAAATACTCATATAATGGCGTGTATGTGCAAGCTGGGGCGGATTATTTTATCGAATTTACTCCAAACCAAAAAACCATTTGGGGTTTATACACAGGATTATCGCTTGGATATTATTATATTTCCTCAAATGATTGGTGGTATACAGGGGCTTCTGCTATTGGTTGGGGTTGGAATGGTGGCGGATTTGCTATGATAGATAGGAAACACCGCTTTGAGCTTGCTTTAGATTCTGGTTTTAGTGCGTTTGCTTTGCGCTATATGTATATGTTTTAATGCCACAAGATTCTATGAAATCATAGAATCTTGCCTAAATCTCGCTTCTCTCATTGTAAAATCTCATAAATATTACTATACTTGCGCTTGAAAAATATTTTAGGAGACAATGTATGAAAAAATTACTATGGCTAATGGCTTTTAGTGCGTTGAGCGTGATAAACGCACAAGAATCAGGTGATGAAGCGCAGGGTATTTTTGCAAATGCTGGATTAGAAATGTGGCACAAGCTCGCACTCAATCCTGCCTCGCAGAGTTTGCCAAACAACACTTATGGCTATACTTTGGGCGAAGTAAATGTCGGGTATAAATCTGGCAATTTTCAAGTTATGATAGGTGGTGTAGGAGCTGGGCTTATCAACGATTCTACAAAGGGCTCCTCATTTAATCACATTGGCTTTTATCCGGGCTATTACAACTCAAGAGGAGGCGAGGCTACGCCAAATAACGCGCATTATATTTTCGTGCATAATGCTTTTATAAAGTATGAGGGAGAGAATATCGCGCTTAGTGCTGGACGCTTTAAGCAAGAAAATGATGATTGGGTTGATGCGTATGTAGAGGGGCTCAATGCACGCGTGAATGTAGGTAGTTTTTACTTTAAAGCCTTTGGCACGAGTGGAGTTGCGCTTGTGGGCAATGGCTGGCTAATGGATTATAATCGCCTTTTTGCTCAACAAGGTATCTTAAGTCTCACAAGTGGCTATGAGGGCACAAATACAAAGGCTGATATATATGTGTATTACGCCGATAGAGAATATATCGCGCCGGGCTTTAATGTCGAATTAAACTTTGGAGCAGATTCTAGTGTCGCTTCACATACAAAAATCACAGCGATTTTCCCCTATCATTACACCAGCATTATGGGCATTGGGAAGCATTATTTTGCTCAAATTGGCACAAATAACGGCACGCTAAAAGACATAAGTGGTTGGAATGCGAGTGTGCTAGTGCGTCAAGACTTTGAGTTTGATAAGGCATATAATATCGCATTTGCGGTGTATAAAAACTTCGGCGCAGCGAACTCGCGTGTGGGGCAAGCTGGGAATCCATCGGGGATAAACTTCCTTGATAATAGCGTTTATACCACAGGTCCAGCCCTTAATGCACTTACCGCACCAGATTCAATGAGCGGATTATTTTTTAGCGATATAAAACTCTCAACCCCCACCGCATACACAGAGGCAATCAACTTCGGGCTTAATTTGCGCTACACTTCCGCACCAAGCGCATTAGAATATTCTGCTTTATTGCATATTGATTTGCATTTGCGCAAGGCTACGATTTTTAGCGTAGTGGCAGGTTATTATATCCACACGATGAAAGATAGGGGTTTTATAGGCATTACCCAGCCAAATTTCACATTTGCTAGTGGAGATTCTTTGCGCCTTGATAGGAGTTACATTACTACTCGTTTGAGTGTTGGATTCTAAGTTTTTAACTTTTGAGGCAATCTTGCAAGGCGTTTGGGATATTTATATCGCTTTGTTTCATCGCCTTTATCGCTTCTATTACCATACTTGCCGCGCTTAGCGTGGTGAAGTAGGGAATCTTACTTTTGAGAATCTGTGCGCGAATTTGTGTGGTGTCATTTTTATTAGAATTATCATCACTCGTGTTAATCGCCATCGCCACTTCGCCATTCATCATTAAATCACAAATATTTGGACGCCCTTCAGAGATTTTTTGCACGCTTATAGAGGGGATATTTTTTTGTTGTAGTGCTCTATGTGTGCCACCTGTGGCGCAAATACTAAACCCAAGATTGACAAATTTTTCTGCGAGTTTGCACCCTTGTGCTTTATCTACATCGCTTAGTGAGAGGAATATTTGTCCTTTTGGCGTGATAGGATTATGGGAGGCGAGTTGGGATTTTGCGAAGCTCACGCCCACGCTATTAGAGATTCCCATTACTTCGCCCGTGCTCTTCATCTCTGGTCCTAAAGATACATCTGCGCCAAGTTTAGCAAATGGGAACACAGATTCTTTAAATGCGGTTGATTTGAGGGGTTTTGGTTTGTGAATCTTCTCGCCAAAAGATATTTTTTTATACGAGTCATAAAATGCTAAAGATTCTCGTAAAATACCTTTATTCGTGGGATTTTGCGCGTGATTCCACATTACGCGGGTAGCGACTTTGGCAAGTGGAATCCCTGTGGCTTTACTCACAAAAGGCACGGTGCGAGAAGCGCGGGGATTTACCTCAATGATATAAATTGTGTTTTGAAAAATCGCAAATTGGATATTAAGCAATCCTATGACACCGAGTTCTATGGCGATTGATGCGCTGAGATTCTCCACTTCTTTAATCGTGTGGGAATCTAACCCAAAAGGTGGCAAGCAACTAGCACTATCCCCGCTATGCACGCCTGCTTCCTCGATATGCTGCATAATCCCGCCGATATAGACTTCCTCCCCATCGCAAATCGCATCGACATCAAGCTCGGTGGCGTGGTCTAAAAATTTATCCACAAGCACGGGGCTAGATTCACTCACTCTCACCGCCTCGTCCATATAGGTTTTTAGCTCATCATCGCTTTGCACGATACGCATAGCGCGCCCACCTAGCACATAGCTAGGGCGCACAAGCACGGGATAGCCGATATTTCGCGCGATTTCATACGCCTCCTCTTTTTTATACGCGATACCATTTTGGGGTTGGTTAAGTTTAAGTTTTTTGGCAAATGCGGCAAACTTCTCTCTATCCTCTGCAGTGTCGATGACAGAAGCCTTTGTGCCGATGATATTCGCACCGATTGTAGTGAGATTTTTGGCGAGTTTTAGTGGCGTTTGTCCCCCGAAATGCACGATTATGCCATTTGGATTTTCCCTCTCTATCACCGCCCTCACGCGCTCAAAGTCGATAGGCTCAAAATAAAGCGTGTCGCTTGTGTCATAATCCGTGCTTACAGTCTCAGGATTGCAGTTATACATTATGCTTTGCACGCCTAAGTCTTTGAGCGCGAAGCTAGAATGCACGCAACAGTAGTCAAACTCTATCCCCTGTCCGATGCGATTTGGACCACCACCGATGATTAGCACTTTTTGCGCGCTGGGCTTGTCTTTTGGGTAAAAATCGGGGAGTGCTTCGGCTCGCTTCCTCGATGGACTACTTGTCCTATCTTCGTTGCTCGCCTCGCACAGCCCCGATTTTTCCTCCAAAATACCGCGCCCATTTGTTGCTCTAATTTTTAGTGGCGCATTAGATTCAGAATCCTGAAATTCCACGCTATCGTTTGTAGAGCTAGATTCTGCATTCGCAGAACCTACAACGGAATGATTACCACGGAGCGAATTGCTTAAAGGATTCACAGGAATCGTTGAATACAAATACGGCGTCAAAGCCTCAAACTCCGCCGCACAAGTATCCACCTCCTCATATCTCGCTACCACGCCCATCGCCACTCTAGCCGTGTAGATTTCGCCCTCACTTATCTCCACGCCCTCATTTTGTGCTAAAAGCCTAGCCAACGCCTTATCGCTAAAGCCCTGTGATTTGAGAGTGCGCATAGCCCCCTCATCGCGCAAAATCTCGCTATTCACACTCTTTTCAGCCTCTATAAGCTCATAAATTTGGTGCAAAAACCACTTATCAATTTTGCTAAGTTCTGCCACTTCCTCCACGCTTAAGCCCAGCCGAAAGCAATCTGCCACATACAAAATGCGATTTGCATTTGCCCTGCGTGTTTCTTTTTTTGCTAATTCCAAATCGCTAGTCATACTATCCAGCCCGCAAAATCCATTCTCCAAGCTACACAACGCCTTTTGCAAACTCTCTTTGAAACTCCCGCCAATCGCCATCACCTCGCCGATAGACTTCATCGAAGTAGTGAGGCTAGAATCTGCGAGCGGGAATTTCTCAAAAGTAAAGCGCGGGATTTTGGTAACGATATAATCAATGCTAGGCTCAAAGCTCGCAGGCGTGCCTGTGATGTCGTTTGTAATCTCATCTAAGCTAAATCCAACGGCTAGCATTGTAGCCACTTTGGCTATGGGGTAGCCTGTCGCCTTGCTCGCAAGTGCCGAACTACGCGAGACACGCGGATTCATTTCAATCACCGTCATTCGTCCATTTTGCGGATTTATGGCAAACTGCACATTGCTCCCGCCCGTATCCACGCCGATTTCACGCAAAATCTTAAAAGACGCATCGCGCATTCGCTGATATTCTTTATCCGTGAGCGTGAGCGCAGGGGCAATCGTGATAGAATCCCCCGTATGCACGCCCATAGGGTCGAGATTCTCGATGCTACACACGATTATGCAGTTGTCATTCTTATCGCGGATTACCTCCATTTCGTATTCTTTCCACCCCAAAAGACTTTCTTCGATTAAGATTTCATTTATCGGGCTTGCTTCTAGCCCTGCTTTTGCGAGTGCCTTAAACTCCTCGATATTATACGCCACGCCACTGCCACCACCTGCTAGCGTGTAGCTCGCACGGATAATAAGCGGGAATCCAATGCTTTGTGCTGCTTGCTGTGCCTCATCAATCGTGTAGGCGTAATGGCTCTTTGGCAAATCCATACCGATTTTTAGCATAGCTTCTTTAAACGCCTGCCTATCCTCGCCTTTCTTGATTGCGCTCGGGTTTGCACCGAGAAATTTCACGCCTTTCAATGCTCCGCTTTCATACATTTCCATTGCGACATTGAGCGCGGTTTGCCCGCCCATAGTAGGCAGTATCGCGTCTATGTTTTCGGCTTTTATGATATTTGCGATGACTTCTTGCGTGATAGGCTCGATATAAGTGCGGTGGGCAAAGTCAGGGTCTGTCATAATCGTAGCAGGGTTTGAGTTTATCAGCACTACGCGGTAGCCTAAATTTTTAAGCGTCTTTGCTGCTTGTGTGCCAGAGTAGTCAAACTCGCACGCCTGCCCGATGACAATGGGTCCAGAGCCAATGAGTAAGATAGTTTTAATGTCGGTGCGTTGTGGCATTTGAGTCCTTTTAATGTGCTTGCAATATGGCATTTATGCTTGCATTGCTTGCTTTTAACGCTTGTGCGTTTCTTTATTGCTTGATTCAATTTTTAAGCAAAATTTCAGCATTTTATACAAAATGTGCTTAAAAAGCCTTTAGATTCCCTAACATTTCACGCAAAATTTGCAATTACAATATGTCAAACCCTATTTAAAAGAAATTTCACTGCCCTGTAAATCGCTTTGTGATGTGTAATCGTGCGCATTTGTTTATAAAAAGTGAATACAGCGTTGCCCCAACAAATAATATGGTAAGGTAAAAAATAATAAAACCTTTTAAATAAATCACTGAAAAAGTGAGTAATAAATACTCAGCAATTAAGAAAAACTATCAAATATCACAAATTTGCCTTGAAATTTGTGGGTGTTTTTTTTTTATAATCCCAAGCGTATTGCAAATCTAACATTGGGAGGACATATCAATGGAAAAGGACAAAGCGGTGTTTTATGCGAAGCTCTTTGCACCTGTGGTGTTTGGGCTTATCGTGTTTATATTACCAAAGTTATGGGGTGTAGATGCACCTCAAGGGTGCACTCATAATGCGTGGATTTATTTCTCCGTATTTATGGGGCTAATTTTAGGGCTTATTTTAGAGCCTATCCCGCCTGCGTTTATCGGCGTGATTGCCATTGTGATAGCGGTGGTGCTACGACTAGGACCAAAAGGCTCAGGCGAGATAGAA
The DNA here is from genome assembly GCF_053654635.1 of Helicobacter sp. 23-1046. NCBI lineage: Bacteria > Pseudomonadati > Campylobacterota > Epsilonproteobacteria > Campylobacterales > Helicobacteraceae > Helicobacter > Helicobacter sp. 23-1046. Next base: position 136,248 of record NZ_JBSIUS010000003.1, read on the forward strand.
GCCAAAATCAAAGCTGCAGACGCGCTAAATTGGGGAATCAGTGGATTTTCTAACGCGGTTGTGTGGCTTATCTTTGCGGCATTTACGATTGGCTTAGGGTTTAGCAAGACAGGGCTTGGCGAGAGGCTAGCACTCTATCTAGTAAGCAAACTAGGGCGAAGCACTTTGGGCTTAGGCTATGCCATTGCGCTTGTGGATTTAATCCTCGCGCCATTTATCCCTAGCAATGCAGCTAGGAGTGGTGGCTCAGTGTATCCTGTGGTTACGAGCATTGCGCCTATGTTTGATTCTCACCCTGATAAAAATCCGCGCAAAATCGGCGCGTATCTCATCTGGGTAGGGCTTGCAAGCGCGTGCGTATCGAGCTCGATTTTCTTAACGGGGCAAGCTCCAAATCCTCTAGCACTCACCCAAATCGACAAAGGTGGCGCACAAGTGGTGGATTGGGTAAGCTGGTTTTTGGCATTTTTGCCTGTGGGGATTATATTGTTCCTTATCACGCCAATTTTGGCTTATGTGATTTACCCGCCTGAAGTCAAAGGAAGCAAGGAAGTGGTGGATTGGGCGAAGCAAAAATATGACGCATTAGGCAAAATCACTCGCCCGCAAATCTTTATGATTGTAATCGCGCTCATCGGGCTTGTGCTGTGGGTAGGCGGGAGCTTTTTCCCAAAATCCGCGCTCTATAACCTAAACGCCACGACTACCGCGCTCCTAATGATAGTGCTAATGGTAGCGGCAAAATGTATCAGCTGGCAGGATTTCTTAGGCAATAAGCCCGCGTGGAACACGCTTGTATGGTTTGCTACGCTTGTGGCTATGGCTGGCGGGCTAAATAATGTGGGCTTTATCGCGTGGTTAGCAAATCTTTTTGATGGGAAGTTTGATGGCGTAGAGCCTATCGTAGCGATTATCGCGCTGATTTTGGCGTTTTCTTGGTTGCGCTATTTCTTTGCCTCTGGGACTGCGTATGTAACCGCTGTAATGCTCATCTTTGTAACGCTCGTGCAGTCAATCCCCGGGCTCGATGTCAATAAGACGCTATTGCTGCTTATCTTGCCTATGGGCTTTATGGGGATTATCACGCCTTATGGCACAGGGTGTAGCCCGCTGTGGTTTGGTAGCCACTATATCAAAGGACCGACATTTTTCCTACTTGGTGGAATCTTCGCGGCGATTTATATGGTGATTTACTTGCTTGTGGGAATCCCTTGGATAGATTTCATAATGCCTCATCTAAGCCTACACGGCGGAGCTAGCGCGTAATAGGGCGGAGGTGTCGCGCAAAGATTCTAAAAGTGCTTCATACATTCTTCTAAAATATGGCTAGATTCTGTTTGATAAATGGAATCTAGCCTTTGATGTATCACATATACCACAAAATACTTCATTGCATCATTGAATTTTTAACCAAACTTCAAAAGGTAAATAAAAAGTAAATTTTATGTAAAACTTTGGCAATTTTATTGACTATGGGTGTTTTTTTTTTTATAAAATTTGCTCCACGCGACTACTAAGTGCGATGATAAATTTAGCTCTCTGTCTTCCCAATGTTAGATTTTTTGTTGTTTTTGGTTGTTTGCGATATTTTGCAAAAGGAGTGTTTTATGGATTTTTTGATGTCATTAAGCGATAGCAAGCAATTTGCAATACAGCTTATTATCGTTTTAATTTGTTTGTTTTATGGTGCGAGGAAAGGCGGAATTGCGCTTGGATTGCTCGGCGGGATTGGGATTTTTGTCCTTACATTTGGCTTTGGTGTCAAGCCGGGCAAGCCTGCAATCGATGTGATTTTTACCATTCTTTGCGTGGTGGTGGCGAGTGCGACATTGCTCTCAAGTGGTGGGCTAGATGTGATGCTACAAATCGCAGAGCGAATCTTGCGTAGAAATCCTAAATTTCTCACAATTTTAGCTCCGTTTGTAACTTGGTTTCTTACCATTCTTTGTGGCACGGGGCATGTGGTTTATACGATGATGCCAATTATTTATGACATTGCGATTAAAAACAATATCCGCCCAGAACGCCCTATGGCAGGTGCTTCTATCGCTTCACAAATGGGAATCATCTGCTCGCCTGTGAGCGTGGCAGTGGTGAGCCTTACCGCTATGCTTTTAGCAGAGGGCGTGCCCCATATGTCTGGCTTTGATGGATACATCGACTTGCTAAAAATCACTATTCCTAGTGGCGCATTTGGTGTGCTATGTGTGGGAATCTACTCGTGGTTTAGAGGCAAAGATTTGGATAAAGATGAGGAATTCCAAGAGCGTATCAAAGACCCAAAATTCAAAGAATATGTCTATGGCGAGAGCAAAACACTTTTAGGCGTGAAACTCCCTACGATAGAGTGGGTGGCTATGTTTATTTTCTTAGGAGCGATTGCGTTAGTGGCGTTGCTAGGGATTTTCAAAGGACTTCGCCCAGCATTTGATGACAAGCCTATGAGTATGGTAGCTGTGATTCAGATGTTTATGCTTATGGCAGGTTCTGCGCTGGTGATTTTCACAAAGGTAAAAGTTAGCGACATTGGCAACAACGCGATTTTCAAATCAGGTATGATTGCGATGGTGGCTGTGTTTGGGATTTCGTGGATGGCAGATTCGATGTTTGCCGTGCATACACCTATGCTAAAAGCCTCTCTTGGTGAAGTGGTGCAAGAGCATCCTTGGACTTATGCGATAATGCTACTTCTCATCTCAAAATTTGTAAATTCACAAGCAGCAGCACTCGCGGCGTTTGTGCCACTCGCACTAGGAATTGGCGTAGAGCCCGGTATCATCGTGGCATTTGCGGCGGCGTGCTATGGTTACTACATTTTGCCTACTTATCCTAGCGATTTGGCGACAATTCAGTTTGACCGCTCAGGGACTACGCATATCGGGCGATTTGTAATCAATCACAGCTTCATTATCCCCGGACTTGTGGGCGTATTTAGCTCCTGTGTGTTTGGATATGTGTTTGCGCTTATTGCAGGATATGTCTAAGAATCTCTTTAGTTTGTAAGTAACTTTTGTATTCCACCCTTGATAAGATAGCTTATTGAGGGTGGATTTTCTCATTTGGTGTTATAATACCTCGTCTTAATTTTATTTTTAAAAGGAGTAACAAATGGCAGATTACAGAATCGAACACGACACAATGGGTGAAGTCAAAGTCCCAAATGAAAAGTATTGGGGTGCACAAACGCAACGAAGTTTTGAGAACTTCAAAATCGGCGTTGAAAAAATGCCAAAAGAGTTAATTTATAGCTTTGCTAAGCTCAAGCGTTCTGTGGCAGTGGTGAATAACGCATTAGGCAAGCTCAATGATGAAAAGAAAAAGGCGATTACGCAGGCGTGTGATGAAATCATCGATGGCAAGTTTGATGATAATTTCCCGCTCGCGATTTGGCAGACAGGAAGTGGCACGCAAAGCAATATGAATATGAATGAAGTCATTGCCAATCGTGCTAGCGAGATTTTGGGCGGGGATTTTCGCGCCAAAGATGGCAAAAAAATCCACCCAAATGATGATGTCAATATGTCTCAGAGCTCAAATGATACATTCCCTACGGCGATGAGTATCGTAAGTGTGATTCAAATAGAAAAGAAACTATTGCCTGCGTTGCGTGAGCTAAAGGCGACATTTCAAAAGAAAGTTAAAGAGTTTGATTCCATAGTCAAAATCGGGCGCACACACCTCCAAGACGCTACTCCGCTTACTTTGGGACAAGAGTTTAGCGGGTATCTCTCTATGTTAGAGCACAGCGAGGAGCAAATCACCGCTTCACTGCCAACATTGCGCGAGTTAGCAATCGGAGGGACAGCTGTGGGCACAGGACTAAATGCACACCCCCAACTTAGCGAAAAAGTAAGCGAGGAGTTAAGTAAATTTACAGGTGTGAAATTTGTCTCAAGTCCTAATAAATTCCACGCCCTAACCAGCCACGATGCTATTACATTTACACACGGGGCGATGAAAGCTCTTGCAGCAAACCTAATGAAAATCGCAAATGACATTCGTTGGCTTGCTAGCGGTCCGCGCTGTGGTTTGGGCGAGATTCTTATCCCAGAAAACGAACCCGGAAGCTCCATAATGCCGGGCAAAGTCAATCCCACGCAATGCGAAGCTCTCACAATGGTGTGTGTGCAAGTAATGGGAAATGACGCGGCGATTGGCTTCGCGGCGTCTCAAGGGAATTTTGAACTCAATGTCTTTAAACCCGTGATTATTTATAATTTCTTGCAAAGTCTTGATTTGCTTGCTGATGCGATGAGGTCGTTTAATGAGCATTGCGCGGTGGGAATAGCACCTGATAAAGAAAAAATCGACCACAACCTACACAATTCACTAATGCTCGTAACCGCACTAAATCCGCATATTGGGTATGAAAATGCCGCAAAAGTGGCAAAAAACGCACACAAAAAGAAAATCTCACTTAAGGAATCGTGCTTAGAGCTTGGGCTTCTTAGTGAGGCAGACTTTAATAAATATGTCGTGCCTGAAAATATGATAAAACCAAAGGCATAGATTCTAAAAACAAAGACTGCCCCACTGAATAATGGGGGAGTCTTCAAATCTAAGGGCATTAGGCTTCGTGTAAAAATTCTAAAGGCTCTTTGCAATCTTTGCAGAGAATCTGTGAATCTATTTTACTTAGCTTTGTGTGTTCGCTTCTATTCATTTTGTGGATTTTACATTTGCATTGATAGACATAGCTATTCGCGTTTGAGTTTGCATTATTTGATTCAAGCATTTTAAGCGTGTTGTTGCTTACTTGTATAGCACGCCATTCTTCAATTTTCATATCTTCTTGCATAATGTGCCCCACAAGCCAATCTCTCGCCACATAAATGAGCTTTTGTTTTAAATCTTGTGTCTGCCTTGAAGTCTTTGTGATATTTGCCACTTCTTTCATAATCTCTCTATGCAGTTTTTGGTGCTCGCTTAAATAAGGATAGCCAATACTTTTCATATAATGCTCTTCGTGGCTAAAATGCGTGCGCATATAATTAAAAAACTCTATCAAAATCGCCTTAACTTCACTCCTATCGACATTCTTATGCAGAATGTTATAGCACTTTCGCGCCAGCTCAAAAAGCATTTTGTGCTCATCATCAATAGCCCCATTATGCACTGAATATTCATTATTCCACTCTGGTATAACCATAGCAACCCCCAAAAATATACTTATTCACTATCCAACCAAATTTGTTCTTTATGTTACCTAAGAGTAATCAATTTAACCTTAAAGTTTTATAAAATATAGACAAGAATAGATTGTAAGTGATAAATATTATCTTAATAGTAACAAAATTACAAATTTATAATAATCGTTGCGTGATATGGAAGCTCTTGCGGTGCTCTTGCGTGTATCCAAAGTCTAAGATTGCTTGAATGTGTGCTTTTGTGCCATAACCTTTGTTGTTTTTTAGGTGGTATTGAGGATAGAGACTATGGAGTTTAAGCATTTCTGTATCCTTTGCCACCTTTGCGAGGATACTCGCCGCGCCGATAAGCAGATTCTTACAATCGCCCTTTATGAGTGTTTTAAGGCTATGTGGGGGAGGGACTTTGAGCCCAAATGAAGTGTTGCCATCATAGAGAAATGTGTAGGTGTGGAGAGGCTTTTGTGTGGTTGATTGCTGTGTGTGTTTGGGTTGGGCGTTTTGTCGTGTGCTAAAAAAGGCAACGATTTCTTCTAAACTTTGTTTTAAGCACGCACTTAAGCCAAGTGTGTCAATTTGTGTGGCGGATTTTTGTGTGAGGAAGTAGCTGATTATTCCATTGTTGGCGAGTGTGTGGAGATTCTTAGCGATGATTTGTCGTTGTTTTTGTGTGAGTTTTTTGCTATCTTTGATGCCTAAGTCTTGCAAGTCTTGCTCGCTCCCAAGCACTCCACACACAAATAAACTCCCGCACAAGCACCCACGCCCAGCTTCATCAATGCCACAAACCACGCTTATAGCCCCCACATAATCCAATGCGATTACACAAAGAACTTATACACAAGGCTAAAAATACTAAGCAAGCCCGTGAGAAATACAAACAAATCAAGCGCGGGATTCTTAAATTTTTTTAGTTTAGAGACGCTCCAAATCGCTATTATAGGCATTAAAAATAAAATTGCTGCGATGATTGGACCGCCTAGATTCTCGATGAAATCAAGCACGCTTGGATTATAGTATGCCACGAAGAGCATTATGACATACATTGCAATGCCACAAACTACGGATATAGCGCGTAAATTTGGGTTAAATCCAGCTATTTTGGTGCATTTACGCACGATTCCCTCTGCGCCCTCACGCGCCCCAAAGTAATGCCCAAAAAATGAACTCGTAATGGCTAAAAATGCAACCAGCGGTCCCCCGTAAGAAATTATAGGATTGCCTAATTTGTTGGCAAAGTAAGAAAGCACAGGGATATTTTGTGCTCGAGCTTGAGAGAGCTCATCGGGCGAGAGGCTTAGCACGCACGAAAACACAAAAAACATCACAAAGAAAAGCAGCATTGATGAAGTGGCAAATAAAATGCGATTGCTTTTTGTTTCGTAGTCTTGCGGGTATTTACGCTTTATACTAAGCGCGTAAGTTGAAATTGCTGGTGAGTGATTAAATGCAAAAACAAGCACAGGCAAAGTCAGCCACACTACGATAAGGAAATCATTTACACTTGGCACTTGGCTAAGAGAGGCGAGATTCCAATGTGGGATAAGATAGAGCGAAAAGACAAAAAGCACCGCACATAGCGGATATACAAGCCATTCACACACCTTTAAAATCAATCTTTGCTTAAAAAGCATCACGCCCATAAACCCACTCACAAGCATAAAGACAAGCACCGCACGATAAATAGGCAAAAGCGTGGCGATAGCACCATTTTGAGAATCTTGGATTTGATAGGCAGATTCTAAAAAGGCTTTTAACGCACTTTGAGAATCTAGCAGTGGCAAAAGCTGGTAGTAACCAAAACTTGCAAAAGTGTTTGTGATACCCACGCAGTAAGCTAGACAAATGGGAAAAATCGCAAAGAAATATAAAATAGTGATAAAAAATCCCACACCAAGCCCGAAATACTCCTCCGCAGCGTGTGTAATGTCTTTATCCACGCCCTCTGCTTGAGCGACAAATCGTGCTAAAGCGCGGTGGCTTAAAAATACCATTGGGAAAATCAGCACACACATCACCACCACAGGATAAAATCCTCCGCCACCAGCACGAATTGGCAAGTATAAAATCCCAGCACCCACTGCTGTGCCAAAGAGTGAGAGTATCCAGCTTATATCAAAGTAACTCCATTTGGGTGTTTTGTCGGCATTTGATTGCATAAAAGTCCTTTGTTAGAGTTTTTGGCACATTTTACTATAAATTTGCCACACGCAAAACAATAACTTATTTTTTGCTCTTTTTGGGCTTTGGAGTGGGCAAAAACGGCAATGTGGATTGTATGATTGCAAAGAGCAATTCTGTGTTGTCAATGTCGATTATATAATGCTCCCTCGCACCCTCAAAAGGGAATCCAAGCGAAAAATACGCGCTAAAATCCTGCGCGATTTGCTCCAAAGCCTCGTATTTTTTGATAAAGACTTGCTCATCGCAGAGTAAAAACAGCACTTTTTTACCCCCATTTTCGCCTGACACACAGCCACCAAAGCCACGCAAATCCTTAATATACACGCAATATTCGCCAAACATTTTCCTCGCGCTAAAGCTAAAATCCCCACCTAGATTTTCATTTAATCCCTCACGCGCACACTGCTCCAACCTATCCAAAACAAAATCTTTAAACTCCGCACTTGTCGCCATATTTGCACCTTATAAAATCAAAAATTTCGCCTAAAAAATCTCTGCTAAATACTTTGAAAACGCATTGCTTCCAAAGTATTTTTACAATCTAAACCTCAAATTTTGTGCTTGCGATTTCCCACAGATAGAGGCTTGCGATACTGCCATAAGGACTAAATTTCGCCCGATATGTTTCAAACACATTTTTTGGGATTTTGCCCTGTTTGCCCTCGCCATTTATCCCATAGAGTAATTTTAGAGCGCGCTGCAGTGCCAAATCATCATAGCTTAAAATATCCTTTCTTTGCAGGCAAAAAAGCAATATCATCTCCGCCGTCCAAACCCCAATCCCACGCAGTTTGACTAGCTCATCTATCGCCTCTTTATCACTCATTTTTTTCACGCGCTCTATGTCAAACTCACGCGCTTGCACCTTGCGCGCAAAGTCGATGATATACTCCGCCTTGCGCGCTGAAACCCCACAAGAGCGCAAATTATCCACACCTGCGCTAATGAGAGATTCTATGTTGAGTTTAGATTGTGGTGCGCGATTTCGCGCTTTTTGCCTTACATTGTCCTTTGCGCCAAATTTGTCGCAAAACCGCACCCAAATGCTCTCTTGGGCTTTAGTAGAGATTTGCTGGGCGATGATATGATGCACCACGCTTGCGATTAAGTCGCTATCTACCTCGCGTTTGATGCGCCCGATTCTCTCAATCATACCCGCAAGCCTTGTATCTTTGGCTTTGAGAGAATCTAGCTCCGCATTACTATAAGCAAAGTAAGTCAAATCACTCAAATGTAGCCTCCATTGCGCACAATTATGTTGCAATTATAAAAACATAAAAATAACGCCATTTCAATCAAGCACAATCCTTGCGCCTATATCGACAAAATCGCTCACCACAGGGAAGTTTGCTATGTCAAAATCTTTGACATTGATTTGTCCGCTAAGCGTGATGATATTTTGAAATTTGGCATTAGATTCTAAATGCGTGTTTAGTTGTATTTCTTTGGTTATGCCATTTAGCGTGAGGTTGCCTTTGATAATCGCGTGAGTATTTTGTCCGCTTTGCTCGCCTTTTTGTGCTACCGCATTAGCGACAAACTCACTCATTTCAAATTCAATACGGGGATTTTGTGCGGTATGTAGCAACTTTTCGCTCCGCATTATTTCATCGCGCTTCTCACTTTGACTATCCACAGAATCCGCACTTATCTCGCCTTTTAGTTGCGTAATATTACCATTTTCAACCTTGCCTTGAGAGTAAAATTCCTTAAACTCACCCACCACATCGATAAAGCCAAATTTGACTACGCGAAAGTAGATTCCCTCTTTTTGCGTGAAAGTCGGCGATTGTTGTAATTGCGCGACAAACTCACCCCGAGTTGCATTGCTCACTACCACCATACCACCAAACGCGATACCTACTACCACTACAAATCCTACGAAAATCTTTATTGCTTTTTTCATTGTTGCTCCTTTTTTAAAATTTAAATGCTGTTTTGCGTATGTTGTCATTTTGAGCGTAGCGAAAAATCTCTAGAATGTAAGGGCTTTTTAAGAAGCTGCTTTGAGATATTTCGCTTCGCTCAATATGACAAAATCCTAAAATCTAAGCCAAGCTAACATTTTGGCACACGCCATTTTCACACGCAAAGCCACTTGCTACGCCACGCGACACACTATGAGGCAGGCTTATAAAGTAGCTATTTCCACATTGTTGCGTTTCTAATACCCCCGCGTTTTCTAGCACATTTACACGCTCGTGTAATCTCGCTGTGTCGATATGGAGCGCAGTGCTTGCCTCACGCTCACTCTCACACGCTTAAATCGCGTTACAAACGCGACTAAGCCTTCATCGCTAAACTCCATTTCGCGCAAGACACACTCACCATCGCTCAACCTTGTGATAATGCGCTTTAAGCCCTCATATTCGATAAAACCTTGCAAAATCTGGGATTTCTCGCCATAGAGGAGCTCTAGCGTGGGAAATGCGCGGATAGATTTTGTCCTCACGCGTTGCAAATCGCTCTGCAATGCTCTTTGTGCCTCGCCATTTTCTAGCGCACTCTTAAACGCATTTTGCTCATCGAAATCACGCAAAAAATCGCCTGCTAAATCTAGCAATACCCCTTCATCGCTCGTATTTAGCCCATCGCTATGAAACGCCTCGCGCACACGGCGCAAATACGCGCTTTGAGATTCGCTATGCACTAGTTTCATAGCCATTACACACAGGCTTGCAGGAAGCGAGGTAATATCACTTGCCTTTTTAGAATCGAGATGAGAAATATCAAGTGGCAACCCCGCTCGCTCCCCCGCGTCTAAAAAATGCGCCCTCATTTGCTCTTTTAGCTGTGTAAAGCGCAATGTCGCAAACTCATCATCACCGATAATCTCTTTATTATCGCGCACCAAAAGCCCTAGCACATTGTGTATCTCTACATTATCGTTGCTAAATTCGATTTTACGCAAAGCCACATCTAGCCCATAGCACCAAATACACATAGGGTCGGTGTATTGGATAATTGTAAGTGTTTTGTTTGCATTCATTTTTGCTCCTTTAAAATTTAAATTTTAAAATTTGCGTGTGAGTTTCACGCACGCATTGTGCAATGCGTAAAACCCCGCCTTTTACGCACATTTTTGTTAATTTTGTGTGGATTTTGCCCTAAGGTGCTGATATACGCTCGCTAGCTCCTCGCAAAGCTCGCTGTATCGTGCCTGTGGCAAAATCCCTAAAGCTTCTTTTTGCGCTTTGGCAATGTCTTTTTGCAATTTTAGTGCTAGATTTTGTCCCTTTTTGGTAAGCAAGATAAGGTTTTCTTTGCGGTTTTTTGGGTTTTGTTTGCGCTCTAGTAATCCGCGCTCCTGCAGGGAATCTATCATTACGCCAATGGTGTTTTTATCAGTGCGGGCGAGCTTTGCGATATGGGTTTGGGAGAGGTTTGCGCTTAACCCCATAAACAAAATCCCAGCTTGGCGAAAATCAAGCTCATATTTGGCATATATGGGCTCTAGTGCGTCATAAAGCAGTAGCGAAATCTGCTTGCAAATAAAGCCTAAATGGATAAAATCTTCGCTTGAATTTTGCGTGGTTTTGGTCGTTTGCGTGTCTTTGTTGTTTGGCATTTACGCCTCCTTATAAGAGATTTTACAAATTATGATTTTTATATTATACGAAAATCATAAAATATAAAAATATGATTATATAAAAAATATATTATTAAGTCAAGCAGTTTTTGTGAGATTTTTTGCAAAATATGTTTTTAATGTTGTCGTATTGAATGAATAATGAAAACGCCATAAAGCAAAGCCTCACAAATCATTATCATTGCGAGGTTTGAGGGTTTTAGTATGTTTTTGGTATGTTGAGTTTAGATTGTGGTGCGAGATTTCGCGCTTTTTGCCTTGATTTTTTGCTTGAATTGTTATGCAAATTTTGTCCAGCTTTTTGCTTCACACTTTTCTTTGCGCCAAATTTGTCGCAAAACCGCGCCCAAATGCTCTCTTGGGCTTTAGTAGAGATTTGCTGGGCGATGATATGATGCACCACGCTTGCGATTAAGTCGCTATCTACCTCGCGTTTGATGCGCCCGATTCTTTCAATCACGCCTGCAAGCCTTGTATCTTTGGACTTGAGAGAATCTAGCTCCGCATTACTATAAGCAAAGTAAGTCAAATCACTCAAATGTAGCCTCCATTGCGCACAATTATGTTGCAATTATAAAAACATAAAAACAACGCCCAAAAATCCATTAAAGAATTTGTGTGGATTTTGCAAAGATAAAATGATATGACAACTAAGGCAAAAATCACGCGCGGGAGAATGCGGGAGAAAGAATTTGCTTGCTTTAAATTTTAAAATTTCAATGCTGTTTTGTCATTGTGAGAATTTGCGTTGCGTTATTGATAACAAAGCAAGCAAAAGCGAAGTTTCTTTAGAAAATCACTAGATTTTGCGTGGCAATCTCAAACCAAAAACAACAAAACACAATTATAAAACACAGGCGCAATTCTAAGTCAAGGGGGATTTGTAAAAATTTGCGCGAATGTTATAAAGCACAAAATTTTGCAAAATCTTGCTAAAATCGCGTTTTATTTTTGCCATTTTTTAATCCAAAAGGACGCTACAATGAAAAAAATCTTTATCGCACTTTTTGTGCTTATTTTGGGTGCGAATCTCACGCTAAACGCCGATGAATCTAATAAAGATAAACCCAGCTTTGATTGCAAAAAGGCGCGAAATGAGACAGAAAAGGCGATTTGCGCTGATTCGTATCTCAGTAAGTTAGATTCGGCTATGGCTAGAGATTTTGCACAACAAAGGGCGATTATCAACAAAGAAGGCGCACAAAAACTATTAGAAAATCAAAGACTTTGGCTAAAAGAACTAGTGAGTTGCAAAAGCGACAAAAAGTGCATAGAAGCCAAATTAGAAAAACGGAGCATTGAGATTTTAAACTTCAAAGATTCAACCCCAAATCACCCAAATCCCCACTATATGCAGGAAAAATCCATAGATTTACGCAACAAAGATGGCAAATGCTTGGGCGATAAACTCTGCAAGGCGACAATAATAGGCTTTGGCGTGAATTTGACGGATAAAGATTACTTAAATCCAAATGGCGCGTTTTTATACCTTGATGATGTGGGAATCGCTATCGTGAGCGATTTAGATTTTCACATACAAAAAATATCAAAACAAAAAGCATTCAAAGAGATTCTCCCTTTTGATAGAGATGAAGATAGATTGATGACAAATTTTGTCAGTAGCATATCAATATGGGCGTTTGATGATGATTTTTTGGAGATTTATGAGTGGAGTGAAGGTTGTGGGGCTTACTGCACACAGGGCGAATCTGTCGCATATTTTGACATAGAATCCTTGCAAATTTCAAAAGATGCTTCGCCAAAACTTATCGCAAAATTTTTAAATGATAGCTTTTGTCAGCGTTTGGGTGAAAATGCCAAAAAGAGCGATGATTATCAATCAAACGCGCCATTTAATCGCTGCTACAAAACGCTATCAAAAGCGCAACGATATTTTTACTCAAAAGACTTTCAGCGCACAGTTGAATCGCACACAAATGGCGGTGGCTTGGTATTTGCCCAAAAATATGGCAGGTGGTTTGATACGCAAAGCAAGGCATTTTTGCCTACTATGCCCGTGCGTGAGTTGCTAAATGACAATGCAAATTTGCGAAAAATCGTGGTTAAAAAATGGGGAGGCGAATATTGCGATGAGGATTTTTTCCTAGATAATTGCGATAATAAAGGGCAATGTAAATGCGGCGAAGCGGACTTTTTTAATAATGAAAGAGATTCGCAAGTGGAGAATTTTTGGGTAAATAATGCGCGATTTGATGGAGAAAATTTGGTTGTTGCGATTCGCTTCCCGCATGTATTAAGGTCAAGAGATGCGGATATTTATTTTAGCTATGATGAGATTGCGCCCTTTGCAGATGGAATTTTGAAGCGCGTGATAAAGAGCTATCAAAGCTACAAAAATGACAAAGGCGCGAAGTAGGTTTGTGGCGAAATTTGTGAGATTTTATAGGATTTAGGGGGCAGAAATGGCGACAAGTGCGAGTTACAAGGACTTTGTGTTAGAGCAGTTAGCGCGGTGCAATGATGAGTTTTTGGGGCGTGGATTTGCATTTAGTGCAAGGAAATTATTTGGTATATATTGAATCTTTGGGCGATTTACGCGGGGTAGATTTACGCGTTTTTGCGTAGATTTGCATTTATATTTGCATATAGATTCTCTCTCAAATCACTTGCGTTTCGCCACTTCGCACACAAAAATCATCTCTTTATGGTTGCTAAATTCTGTCTTGCCCGTGCTAAAGGACTTTAAATCAAATTCGTATTTGTGGGTAATGCCCCGCGACTCTAAAATCTGTGTGATTTGGTTATCTTTTCACCTCTTTTCTTACTATTTTTTTCGCTCTGCTTTGCGCATTCTTTTGGATTTCAGCGTGTTCGTTTTTGATTTCAAGGGGCCAGTCTTTGCCTTGCTCTTGCACATTCCAATCAGGGAATTTTCCGCTCTCACGCGCCAAATAATCCGCCACGCAACATTCCTCAATCAGCTTATACGAAATATACGCATTTTTGACATTTTTTAGTCCAAAAAGTCCCTTAATTTCTTTTTCAAAATTCTCTTGATAAATCATATAAAATTCGATTTTTGCCCCGCTTAAAATCGTATGATAGAGAAAATACCACACGCCTTCTGCTTACAGTTGCGAGTGCGAAGCACGAAGCAAAAAACTACGGATACTCGGGCGTCCTTTGACTCCGCCGTCTTTGTAGATTTCTAGCGTATTTTTGATTCCGCCTACCGCTTGACTTCCACCGATTTTCTTTATCACCCCATCAACCACGATGAGATACACCCGTGCGACATTTTGGGTTAAAATGCTTTGTGGTAAGGCGTTGCCGTTTTCATCTCGTAAATCTTTAAGATAATTAAAATTTAGCTTCGTGCTACCTGCGACAAACTCCACATCTGCGATTTTAAACGCCGTTTTGACTTCGCCAATTTTCATTTTTGCACCCTCGTTCTTTGATGATTAAAAGCTCGTGGCTTTGCTTGATATTATCCGTATCGCCTCGCTCGATTCGATTTTTGCCGATTCGCGTTTCGCCCTGTCCCATTGTGTATTGCCACTTTGGCTCTAAAATTGTAAAGTCTTTATACGCCTCTCTTACCCATTCGCAGTCATTGTAACTCAACACAAACTTGCCTTTGTGATTACGCAGACACTCGGCTAAAAGTTCGTGCTTAAAGCCATTGTGATGAATGGGGAAATTTCGCATAGGATAGATTCCCTTAAACATTTTAGAATCGCCTGTGAGAAAATACGGCGGGTCGCAGTAGAAAAAGTCATTTGGATATGTTTCAAATGCGCGCTCAAAACTTGCGCATTCAACGCTAAGATTTCGCACTTTTTTGTTGCGCCCAAAATCACGCAGTTTATTAAGCATATTTGTGTAGCGCGTTTTATCCTCATAGATTTTACTCATCCACCCCAAAAAGCCCGGTCCATAGCTAAGATTAAAGTTAAAATAATAATCCCGCGCGAGTGTGATTTTATCGAGCATTGCCTCGTTTTTATAATGCGCTTTTAACTCGGTTTTAATCAACTCATAAGTCTCTTTATTTGGCGTTATCTTCGCGAGATTTTCACATAGCGCGTCTGAATCTAAGATTGCAACCCGCCAAAAATTCACCAAAATATCAAAAATATCAAAAGCTTTGACCTCCAAATCTAGCTCCAACGCGCTTGCCACCTCCACACTCCCACCGCCGATAAATGGGCTAATAACGCGTGAAATATCATTTGGGAAATGCTCCAAAATCAGCCCAACGGCTAGACTTTTGCCCCCGCCATAGCGCAAAGGGCTTTTGGTATAGCGTTTATACGAGAGATTTTTGCCTTTGAGTGAATCTAAAAATCGCGCTTTTCGCTCCGCTAGATTCTCTCCCAAATCCGCGTTAGAATCCACACTAAAAAGCGCGGGTTGATTAGAAAAATTATACGCCAAATTTGACATAGTTATCGCATTCCTTGAAGCAAAATAAAATGCCAAATTGTATAAAAATTTGCCTTAACAAAACATATTTTGTTTTTATTTTGTGCGAATCTTTAACTTCACTTCGCTTACGCAGATTTTGCCATTGCTTATTGCAACAAGCGTTTTATACGCGACAAAAAGCGCAAAAATTAGCATTTGCAATATCACAATAAGGATTTTCATAGCGGGCAAACCACGCAAACAAGCCACAAAATATTATAGCCCTATCACGCCCACGCGCACTTTATTTCGCGTAGAATCCTCTGCAATATCCATCATCGCACTTGCATAATCCGCGTAAGAGCCTTTGGATTCGCCCTTGTCATTTACCTCAAATTCCTCGCCTGTGATTTTGTATTTGCCACTTTTGGGCGCGTCTGCGACAAATTCCGCAGGTGGGCTCACATAAACCCAATTTAGATTTTTTGATTCGCGCAAGAGTTCCAAAAGTTCGCCGTGCGCTGTTGCCACGCCTTTGTAGGATTCAGGGAAAGCGGGTGTATCCATTAGCCGTGTGGTATGGCTTTTGTCCATATACAAGCCCCCAGCACCACCTACGACAAGCAATCGCGCCTTGCTTCCTGCCAATATTTGCGCCAAATGCGCTCCGTGCTTTTTATAGAGGCTTAAATCCTTCCACTCGCCAAACGCGCTAATCACCACATCAAATCCCGCTAAATCGCTAGATTTAAGCGCGAAAATGTCCTTTTGCACCACTTTCGCGCCCTTATCTGCCAAATCCTTTGCTTTATCCGCGCTTCGCACAAACGCAGTTACGCTATGCCCGCGATTTAGGGCTTCTAGCGTGATAAGTCGCCCTGCCTTGCCTGTGGCAGCTAGCACGGCAATATTAAGCGTCTTGCCTTTTTTGCTTTTATCCACGCTTTTGCCAAAGGCATTTGTGCCTAACGCCCACATTCCAATACCCACAACTGAAGTTTTCAAAAACTCGCGTCTTTTCATTGTTAATCCTTTGTTTTGATTTTGCTAACGAGATTTCGCGTTAGCGTGGCGGAATTATAATGAAGCAATATCATAAAATCAAGTAGGGAGTTTTTTATAATCTAATATCTATTTTAGGACTATTGCGTAAAATAGGATAAAATTTAAGGAAAAATTTTTAAAAATTTTTGCTAATCAAAATGTAATTACTTAAAATTTGTGCGAAAAAGTTAGAAAGCGCACGAATCAAACACCAAATCTAACAGAAAATTTTCGCTATAATCGCGCTTTTATTTTAATACAAAGGACAAAAAATGAGACATTTTATCGCTACTGCGCTACTTTTTAGCGCGATTATCGCCATAAGCGCGACTGCTAAACCGCACGATTCGCGCCCATCACACGAGGCTGGATTCGCCCCGCTAGGCGCAGAATTACCACGCATAAAGGGAATCGCACCTGAAATCTTTGCAAATGCGAGTAAAGAAGCGCAGATTCGCGCACTGCAAATTGAAGCAAAATTGCGCAATAGTTTGCACAAAGCTACGCAAAAATTTCGCGATGAGCGCGAGAAACTCGAACTAGAAAAGAAAATATTACAAGTGCGACTCCACCACGCAAAAGCGCAAAACGATGAGGCTACAACCAAAGATTTGCTAAACCAAATCCACCAAAACGAGCAAGCCCTCGATAAAAACAAACTAGAAGAAAGCGTGTGGCGTGCCAAAGAGGAGCTGGAGCTAAAAGACGCGCTTTATAAAGAGTTACGCAAATAAGCAAAATGGGCAAAATCGCAGTGTAAAAGCTAAAAACTATAAATGGCTCACTAGCATTGCCTCACAAATCGCGCAATCCCCTATTTTGGGGCAAATTTTCATTTGCCCAACACTACAAATCCCCTAAAATCTATAATGCCTATGGTGGTGTTTGTGTGTTTTGTGCTTTGAGGACACAATTATCGTTTTTTTGACTACCGCATTTTGCGGGACACTCGTGCTACAACCATTTAACCAAAACGCGCCAAAAACCACGCAAAGCACAAGTAAGATTTTCGCACACATTTCACACCTACCTTTTTGGTGGTTTATTTGGCGATTTGCGTGGGTTAGATTGCGCTTGTGGCGTAGCTATTAGCGATTCTAAACACTCATCAACTAGCCTATCAAGTCCTTTTTGTGCAAAATCTAACTGCGCTTTTTGCGCGTCTATCATCTTGCCATATAGCGCGTTAAATTCCCGCGACATCGCATTTTTATCGCCATTTTTTAGCGCGGTGGCAAGTCGCATAGAATCCTGCCTTGCGCGTGGCGTGAAATTATCCGCTGTATTGCCCCCAAAAGAGATAATCCTGTCGATTCGCCCATAGAGATTGCGCTGCTGCGTTAGCTCGCTAAACTGCTCGTCCAAAAACGCGCTATCTTGCATTTTTTCAAGCAACTTCGCCCCGCCACTCACGCCCTTTTTTGCTGATTGATTCACGCTTTGGATTCGCGCTTCTAGCGCACTTTGATAGGCTTGTGCCACTGCATTGCGTAGATTTGCCTTATTTTCCTTGCTAGGATTTTGCAGATACGCCTTTTGTGCGTCATTTATAAGCGCGTTAAATTTGCGCTCACGCACTCGAGATTCTGGATTTACAGGGACAAACTCCGCGCCCACATTGATAAAATTTGCGATGATTTCAGCTAAAATCTCATCTTTGCTTAGATTTTGCGCTACTTTGCTTTGCGCCCCCTTTGGGCTAAGCGCAAATCGCTCGCTACTGAATCGCTCAAAACTCGCCCTTATGCGCTCCTCACGCAAATCCTCTGTCTCTTTGATATGCACTCGTTGTTCTTGCAAAAACGCCTCATAATACGCGCTTAACGCCTCTTTTAACGCCTTTTCATTATGCACACTCTTATTTTGATTATACGCGCTTATCGCTTTTGCCACGATTTCGCGCTCATTGCCTTTGTTGTTATCCGTTTCCAAATTCATAAATGGCGGATTTTTGCCACGCTTTATGCCATTTAGCCACGCGCTAATATTTTTCTCGCGCTCTTTTTCGCGGGTAGCAAGTTTTTCTTTTTTCTGCGCGATGACAGCGTCATAGCTTGCATTTAGCGAATCTAGCAAGTTTTGCTTATTTGCCTCGCTAGGATTTCTCTTATATTGCGCGATTGCTTTTTTGGTGCTCTCACTTAGTGGCGGATGCTCGCTCTCTGCCTTTGCGCCAAACGCCACGCTTTGGGATAAAAATACGCCTACAATCACTGCTACAAAATACTTCATTTTAAACTCCTTGTTGTAATTTTTGTGAATCTATTTTTAGCTTTTTGATTCACGGGCGAAATTTTACCTTGCGTTTGTGTAGTCAATGTGAAGTGTTATTGAAGTGCAAATTGCATAAATTTTTGGCTTTTAGATTCTTGTGTGAATCTCACAAAAAGGCTTTATATTGCGCTCTGTTTGGTTTGTCTTTGCGATGTTTGGTGCTATAATCGTAAAATTATTGGCAAGACTTTATAGCAAGCAGGCTATTTACTTAAAGGACACAAATGAATCCTCACAATCTCTTAGCGTGGCTCAATTTCTTTGTCGCTGATGTGCGCGATGGTTTGGGACCATTTTTGGGCGTGTTTTTACTCCAAAATGGCTTTGGTGAATCTCAAGTCGGGCTTATCGGCGGGATTTCACACATTATCGCGTTATCACTTGGCGTGCCTTGCGGGATTTTAGTGGATAAAACCACGCGCAAAAAAGAGCTTATAGGCGCATTTATCGCCCTTATCATCACATTTTGCACGCTTAATTACCTCTTTCCCTCCTTTGTTTTCACGCTTATCGCACAAGGGCTAGTCGCGCTTAGCGGGGTGTTTTTAGCCCCTGCGTTTGCCGCGCTCACGCTTGGCATTGTCGGTGTGCGCGACTATCCGCTCCAAACGGCGCGAAACGAAGCCTATAAACACGCAGGGACAGCGTTTGGTGCGGCACTTAGTTTTTGCTTTGCGCTGTATTTTGGCATTGTGAGCGTGTTTGTGATTACGGCGACTCTTGGGGGGATTTCGCTTGTGGTTTTAACGCTCATAAAGCGAGAGTCTATCGATGATTTCACTGCGCGGGGCGAGATTTGTAGCGAAGCGACTTTTGAAGCGACACTTGACTCCAAACCCACGCGCTTAATCGCGCTATTTATCGATAAACGCGTGCTATTTCTAAGCATAATAATGTTTTGCTTCCACCTTAGCAATGCCGCAATGCTCCCGCTACTAAGCCAAAGGGCGCAAAGGCTAGGGATTGACTCAAGTGGCGCGTATGCCGCAGCTACCATTCTCATCGCGCAAAGCACGATGATATTTGTGGCGTATCTGTGCGGGCGATTGTTGCGTAGATTGGATTTTCATAAGTCGGATTCTTGCAAGACGGAGTTAAAAAAGTCGCAAGATTCTACGCAAAATCCACCGCAAAATCGCGCAGATTCTATTGCTCCAACGATAAAAACTGCGACAAATCCCGCGACAAAATCTACGCAAGATTCAGAATTTAAACTCTATTTTTGGCTCTTTTTTGCCTGCTTTTTCGCGCTCATCATTCGCGGAGGCGTGGCAGCGCATTTTGATAGCATAGTAGCGATGATAGTCGTGCAGATTTTAGATGGCATTGGAGCGGGGGTTAGCGGGGTAGTTTTACCCGTAGTGGTCGCGCTTATCTTGCGTGGGAGCGGACATATCAACGCAGGACTTGCCTTTGCGCTTACCTGCGGGGGACTTGGCGGGGCGTTAAGCAATGGCGTAGGCGGGTATTTCGCGCAATATTATGGCTACTTTAGCGCGTATCTTTTTTTAGGAGGTGTGGCATTATGCGGACTCATTTTATGGTGCGCCCTCTCAAAGAAACTCTTTGGGATAAAATCCTTTTGAAAAACCTTAGCGAAAATAAAAT
>NZ_JBSIUS010000004.1:0-126884 GCF_053654635.1 Helicobacter sp. 23-1046
GGCGTTGCATATCCAAATACAAATTGCCTCAACCAACAATAAGCACAATGCCTAATGCCCATACACATTCACATCAAGATAGTCCCTCAAACTATCCCCCACGACATTGCACACCGCCACGCACACAAAAAGTGCTAGCCCGGGGTAGAATAGCAACTCGGGGTTGCTCCACATATACTCCTTTGCCTCGCTTAGCATTACGCCCCATTCTGCCTGTGGGGCTTGCACGCCTAAGCCCAAAAACGAAAGCCCCGCAATGTGAAGCATAAAATGCCCTATATCCATTGTGGCGAGGACTAGGCATTGGCTAAATATGGGGGTTAGCATATTGCGCTTGTAGCTTTGAGTCGCGCTCGCGCCATACACGCGAGAGAGTAGGACATATTCTTTGGATTTTAGGCTTAGCACCAGAGCGCGGACGATTCGCGCATACCACGCCCAATGCGTAAGCGCGATGGCGATGATGACATTTGCTAGCCCCGCGCCCAAAATGGCGATAAAGAGTAGCGATAAAATCGCCGTTGGCATACTTAGGAATATATCGCAGATGCGCATTATGGCGTTATCTATGCGCCCGCCTGCAAAGCCCGCTAGAGAGCCTATGCCTATGCCAAGTGCCAACACAAGCGCGAGGATAAGTGCGACAGAGCAGAGCGAGAGCCTCGCGCCATAGATAAGCCTCGTGTAAATATCGCGCCCCAAATAATCCGTGCCTAAAATATGCGCGCTTGAAGTGGGGGCTAAAATCGCGTCCAAATCCATAGCCTCAGGGGCATAGGGCGTAAAAAATGGCAAGATAAGCGCACACGCGATAATGACTATAAGCGCGAAGAGGGCGCATTTGCCAAGTATGGATAGTCTTTTTATGGATTTTGGGTGCGTGGGGTTTGGGGGTTTTGTGTGGAGGTTTGTGGGGGTTTTGTAGGGGCGTGAAACTACGGTAGATTTTGTGGTGGGTTGGTGGGTTGCCATATTATTTCACCCTATCCTTTGAAAAGATTGTTAGGATTTTCTTGCTTGGGACATTTGAAATTGAGACAAGTTTATTTATGAGCGCGATAGGCACAAATGCCATAGGTGTAGCGTTTTGATATAAATCACATTTTAGTCTAAAAAGAATTTCAAGGATACTTTTTAGTGAGAGAAAATCTGTAATTTTTGGATTGTTTATGTAGTCTTTGTATAAAGTATCTAGCCCAAAAGGCACAGCAACATCAAGCACAAAAGAGAGATTTTCATCGCCTCTTATTAGCATTTTTATCCCAAAGTAAGTATTTTCGCCAAATACAGATTGATTATCGCCTGTGATAAATCGTTTGATATAGGCAAGATTTGGTAGCACGATACTATTTTTAGTGATTTTAGATTCGGTGTTTTTTAGGTGCTCGACAAACATTCCGCTTTTATCTAACCCAACAAAGTTTATATAGCTTACTTTTTCGCTTAACGATTTTTCATACATAAACTGCATAAATGGGCGAATCACCTTAAAGGCAAAATCATCTAATTTGCTAAAAAGGGCTAAAGGTCCATCTTTAATAAATAAAATCTCGCTTAAAATCTTTTGGCTATTGTTTTCCATAAAAAAGCGAAACATACCAAGCAATAGCACCATTTCAAAAGCACTCATTATATATGAGGCGATTCCACCAGCACCATTTATCTCATCTACCACATCGTGAAGTTGAAAGCAATCTGTGATATAAGCGGTATGTCCGCAACTACATTGAATAAAATCATTTTTCTCATCTAAATAATTATCCGTTTGTCTTTTAAAGTGCAACATTTCGCCACAACGATTCGGGCAAACTATATTCATTACACCATTTTTATCGCTATATTCTCTAAAAACAAGCCATTTCATTGTATTAAGGAGTGAATTTTTGGAGTCCCCGTCTTTATCGCCAAGCTGATTGTCCCTAAAAATCTCAAAAATAGCTTTTCGCACACTTGTTTTAAAATCATAGCCTTTGAGTTTGATATTTTGCATAGGCACGACAAAAGAAAACATTCTAGGTTCTTTTAGTTTGCCCAAATCATCAGGGTTTATGGTTTGTTGATTTTCTAGTTTGAATAAATCTTCTGTTTTAAACGACAGAATGCCGACATTATAAAAACAAAGCGTATGTGAGGGAAAATTTTTATTGATATTGACTTCTTGGTAGCCACCATCAGCAGTTACAATCCATTTTATATCAACATTAACCTTGTCTTTAATGTCATCTAATGGCGTTATTTTGCCCTCATAGTCTGCTTCTATCGTATCATCATAGCCCACTTTTTCACATTTTTGCAAAAAATCTTGCACGAGTTCATTTTGAATAATGTGTTGATGTCCGCTTTTTGAGGCTTTTTCTTTACTATATCCCATACTTAAAGCCTTTAAATTTTAAACTCATCAATTTGCACAGGGATAATGAAATTATTAGAAAAAAGTTTCACTCGCGCAAAGCCCACATCGCTATTGCGGATAATGCTTTGTGCAAAGTCAGCAAAATCATAATATTTTTCTAGCGTTTTTACCTCATCTTTGTTGTTTAAGTGTGAGATAAACCAATTTTGGGTGTTTTTAAGGATACTTGGAGCGATAGAGCTAACTTCTTGTGTAGAGTAGCTAATGCCAATTTTTAGTTTCGCCCCCTCTTTGGCAAGGCGGTTATAGATATTTTTTAAATCCTTGTCATCTTTGGGAAAAATATTGTGCGCTTCCTCAAAATACATTTGGATAAAATCAGGGGTTTCCTCATTAGTAAATTTTTCCATAGAATTGCCAAAGATATAGCGACACAGTCGCTCAATGTATTTTTCTTGTGTTTCACTTGAGGCGGTGGATAAGTCTACAAGCACGATTTTGCCATTTCTTAGTGCTTTATCAATTTCTTGTTTGTAGTCATTACCGCCCTGCAAAGAATGCAAAGTCCTTAAATCTATTAACGCCCTATATCCACTCACGCTTTTAGCTTTAAATACCTTTAATAAAGCCTCGTATTGTTTATCCTGTTTGTATTTATCACTTACCTCATTAAAATCTAGATTCTCAAAATACGCACAAGCCTCTTTTATGCTTATGCCATCGTGAGGTTTATGTTCTTCTTTGTCTTGCTTATCTCTAGCAGAATCTTGCAAAGTAAATCTATAAAACCTTATCTTATAATCAGCGTTTTGCTCAAATCTTGCCATATATAAGATACATTTATATATCGCTCTTTTTCTATCTCTAGCACTTTTTGCCTCTCTATCATCGCTATCATCAAACATATCAATACTTCTAAAATCCTTAAAATAATCTGCTGTTTTGATTAGCGCAAGTTCATCACACAGCAAATTAAACGATTCCTCCAAAGTCTCATCTTTGTAGAAATTATATTGCACGGCTTTGACATCGCTATGTTGTTGTGCTTTTTTGAGCGAAGTGCTAAAACGCACAACATTGTCCTTAAATTTCTCATAAATCGAACCTTTATCCTGCTCATTGCTAAAAGTGTATTCGCCGTTTATGTCAAAGACAATTTGTCCTATTTTATCATCAGCACTTTTGTTTTGATTTAGAGATTCTATGGCTGAAATGATGATTTTAATAGTATTAGATTTTCCCATTCTAGTCATTCCAAAAAATGCGCTACGCCTTGCAATTATATCATTTGTCCTAAGATAGACTTGTGGGGCGTATTTGCCCTCCTCATCATAAGACTTGCTAGATGAGTAGCGCAGTTTGCCAAATTGTTCTCGTGGCTCATTTTCTTTTATCTCAATATTTTCGTTGATGATAATATTTAGCTCGTTTTTCTGTGGTTTATAGACTTTGTAATTATGCGCTCCTATGAAATTTTCCATATCTGTGCCAAAACAAAGTTTTTTATCGCTATCAAAGAAAAATGTCCCAAGCACACGACAACTAAGCCCATTCCACTGATAAAAAACCTTTGTGTAAGCATCTGGTTCAATGTCTCTTTTGGATTCTTTTTTAGAGATATGTGCATCAGTAATGCTCTCGATAATTTCCTTTTTTTGTGGAATGTCTGCTACGCCTATCACGCGGAGCAAAATCCCCTCTGTTTTACCACCAGCGACTTCATTAGTATAAATTGCCACCAAAAAACAGCCGTGCGGGACACCACTAACATCATTTTTAAAATAGTCATTGACTAAAACATTTGTCGTGTCGTAGTTTAAATCATACAAATACCCCACGAAATTTTCATCATTTTTGATTGCTTCAAAAAATTGCTCTTTTGTCTTGGCAATTTCTTTTTTATGCGCTTCATCAAATAAATTTTGCATTTTTACTCCTTTTGTAGCCACAAGATTCTATCGATTTTGGTGGCTTTACCCTTTTTTTGTCCCCATATTCGCGTAACTTTCCTTGCACCATTGCATTCTATATCATCATCTATAATTTGCCTTAGTTTCAGCTTACAACCACCATTTTGCACTATATATTCCCAAGTATCACGCGCAAGGTTTTGCTCCTCAACATCGCCAATCACTACAAACGCGCTAGATTTTGGCTTTAAGATTGTGTCCCAACTATTAAAGAGGTTTTGCATATATGTGGCATATTTTTCAAAGGGCAAATTATCCTTTATACCTTTGATTTTTTGTGTTTTGTGATAAATGCTGACATTGCTATCAACTTGCTTTGTATCCTCATCAAGTAACCAAAGCCTAATCCAATTATACTTGCCATAATGGATATTTTTCAAATATGGTGGCGAAGTAATGATAAGCGAGATAGAATCTGCACCATATTTTTTGGCAATTTTAGCACTGCTATCAAGCGCGTCAGATTTTAAACAATGCCCCTTTGTGTAGTGTGATAAATCTTTTAATGCTGTTTCTTGCTCTTGCAAAATATCTTTGATTCGTTGCGCTAAAAGTGCAAAAACATTTTGCTTTGGTTTTGTAAGTTTGTGAGATTTGATAAAATTTCGCACATAATTTGGCGACATACTAAAAGTATTTGGCATATCAATACTGCAATAAATCGAAGTCCCATCTTTTCTATGTTTGCCGTGCATAAGTCCTGTTAAGATTCCTAAAATAAAATTATCCACTTTGTGCTTTTTGCTAAGATTTTGCTTTAAAAACACAAGCTGAGGTAAAGTCGTTTTTTCATCATAGAGCATTTTAATATCGCTTGAAATGCCCTTAATGCTTATATTTGATTGCTTATATTGTGTTTCAAGTTCTTGTAGTCTTTTAAAAATGTTTTGCTTTTTTGCAGGGATATTCACTTTGCTTTTTGTAAGGCATACGGCAAGCGGGTTTAAATCATTGCCGATTCCCACTCTACCCATTCTGCACGCTTCAAAAGCCGTAGTCCCTCGCCCAGAAAATGGGTCAAACACCAAATCCCCCGCTTTTGAAAATCTCTTTATGAAATAATGTGGCAAATTTGGTGGAAACATTGCCAAATACGCAGTCATTTGATGAATCTTAGAAAATTCCCTATACGAATGCTGTTTGTAGTCTTGTGAATCTAGGGTTACCACGCAAATATCCCCTTGTCCTTAGGTTTGAAGGTTGATTGTGGATTATATCATAAAGTTTAACGATATGACTGCCTTTCATAATTTATATCCATATTGCTTTTTACCTGCATTCACGCCCTGCTTAGCCTCCTATCCACCGCCATATACACAATGTCAATCACCGCGTTGCACACGACAAATACCGCGCTCATCACCACGAAAAAGCACTCGATTACGGGGTAGTCGTTGCTAGCGATTGCCTGTATGGCGTATAGTCCTATTCCGGGCAGAGCATAGATATTTTCTACCACCAACGCCGCGCCCAAAAGCTCGCCTAAGTGCATTCCCATAGCCGTGATGATGGGCAATGAAGCGTTATAAAATATATGCTTTACCGTGATTTCGCGCTCGGGGATTCCACGCAAGCGCGCATAGAGGATATGTCGCTCCTTAGCCACTTCGAGCATATTTGCACGCACTAGGCGCGTGTTTATGGCAAGCGACATTAGCGAGATACTTATCGCAGGCAGGATAAAGCCTTTTGCCCCCTCTTCTAGCCCAAGCGGTGCTAGCCAGCCCAAATGCAGGCTAAAAAAGAGCATTAGCAAAAACGCAAGCCAAAAATTTGGCATAGAAACCCCGATAAAGCAAAAAAACCGCACCACAAAATCTAGCGGCGTATCGGCAAATCTCGCGCTCAAAATCCCCAACACCACCGAGCCTAGCACCACGAGGGCGAGCCCTAAGCCCACAAGGACGAGCGTAACGGGCAAAAACTGCGCAAAATCGCTAGCCACGCTCCGCCCGCTCATATAGCTCGTGCCAAAATCTAGGCTAATCGCGCCTTTTAGCCACGCAATATATTGCACCAAAATGGGCTTATCTAGCCCAAAATCCGCGCGCAACTGCGCGGTAATCTCAGGCGTGGGCGGGAGCTGTGAAGCTAGCAAGTAGCTTGCCACAGGGTCGCTCCCGCAAGTCCGCAGTAGCACAAACACCACAAACGAAGTAATTAGCACGATAAGCGGGATAGACAAAAGTCGCAAGGCGATGAGTTTTTTCATTTGCAGTCGTCCTTATTAAATTATGTTGCGTTGATTTTATGTGATTTCGTGCTTTTGTAGGCATAATCTTATTATCACAAAATAAACATTGTTTTTGTCTCGCATTTTTTTAGTGCGCATTATGGTATAATCCCCGCTTACAAATCACGCATACAAATGCGCGTAATTTGCCGTTTTTGCTGTAATTTTCAATGTTTAAGGATTACTTTTGAGTGCGACAGATAATTTCTATTTTCTACAAAACAACCTTTTTACGCAATACGCATTGCGCGTGGATTTTGTGCGCGATTTCCCCGCGCTAAAAGATGATGCGCTACAATCTTTCACACAAATCACAGAACTCTATGACGCGCAAAAATTTGCCAACCAAAACGAACATCAATTTGAAGATAGCTTTATCGCCAAAGTCGCGCAGATTTTGGGTTATCACTTTATCCGCCAAGAAGAGAAAATCATTCAAGGCAAGTTAGAAAAGCCAGATTTTTTGCTCTTTGCTACGAATGAGGACAAAAAGGCGTATGAATCTCTCCCAAAAGACTCGCGCAAAGCCACAAACGCTCATATCGCGCTCATCTTAGAATCAAAAGCCTACAATATCCCCATAGACACGGGCAAAATCAAAGACAATCCGCATTTCCAAATCCTGCGCTATCTCAACACTCTTAAATTAGATTTTGGTTTGCTTACCAACGGCAAATTATGGCGATTTTATGATAATTCCACGCTTTCAAGCCAAAATTTTTATAAAAATTAGAAAGTCTTACAAACACCATAAAATAGACGAAATTTACCCAAAAATCTCCCTTAATTGCCACTCAAAATCCTCTAATGGCTCTAAATCTTTGAGGCTTAATGTGAGTTTGAAATTCGCAAGATTTTGTGGATTCATCGCTACGATTTGCTTTTGTTTGTCGCCCACATTGAGATAAAATTTGCGTGTTTTGTGATTGTAGATTTTCTCACCACTCACGATTTTAAAAAACGCCGCTTTCGCGCTTAGCCCTATGCAAATGATATATTTGCAGTTGTAGTTTGGATTTATGCCGTTAAATTGAAATATGTCGTTTTTGAGCCCCTTTCGTGCGGTTTTGATTTCGATTTTTGTGCCATCCATTAGGCAAATGTCAAACTCATCGTGTATCACTTCACCAAAATCTTGCATTTCTATGCCTAGATTTTCAAACACCATTTTGACAAATTTTTCGCCCACTTGCCCCACTGCGTTTGCTTCAAAATCATTGATTTTTTCAAAAATCCCGTTTTGTTTAAAATGCGCAATTTCGTTATATTTTTCCTCAATCAAATTTTTTAAAATCTCATTTAAATTCATCTCATAAACCCCTTATCTGCCAAAAGCTGAAAAATATGCGACTTGCCAATATGGTAGCAACCATTTGTCGCCTTTGTGGAGTAGCGCAACCAATCAGCGTTTTTAAAAAGTCTATCTAACTCATTTTTGCGAGATAAATCATTATAAATAATGGCTATTCCGCTTTTATATTTGACTTTTTCAAAGCTATCTACCACCGCATTTTCTTTGAAAAAAGTCGAGCTAAGATAAAAATCTGCTTTTTTATTAAAAATCCACTCTTTGCCACATTCTCGGTTCTTTGCTAGGCTTACCGTTACCACGCGCAGAATCTCGCTAAATGGCTCTTTGCCACTATTTTTATACCAGCTAAATTCACGCTTTTGTGTTTTGTGATTTTTGCTATAAATTTGAAAGCAACAATGCACATCAGCGTCTTTGCCTTGCGGGGTATAAAAGCTATTTTTAGGCAGAGTTTCTTCATAAAGTAAATGCAGATTTTGTGGCACGCGGTAGCGAATCGAGCCTTTACCCAAACTTTGAAAAAACATAGGCAAAATAAACGCCACAAAATCTGCGTTTTGCGCGTGTTTGATAAATTCTAACGCTAGCACTCCGCGATGCCCAAAAGGTGGATTGCCGATAACGATAAAAGGCGTATTTGGATTATTTGGCAAATTGTATGCTAAAAAATCGCTTTGTATCGTGTCAAAATCAGTAGGCTTTATGTCAATGCCGATTTTATTGTGTGGGAGTAATTTGAAAAACGCGCCATCACCCACACTTGGCTCAATGAAAGTAAATTTAGACAAATCCTCTTTTGTCCCCACGATTTCGCAAAATTTTTCAAACAGCTTTTTAGCAATTTCAGGTTTTGTGAAATATTCATCAAATTTATTTTTGACATTATTTTTCATCAAATTGCCGTTGGTGTATTTGAAAATTTTTGTCATTTATGTAAGCCTCTTTTAAATATGTTCAAAACATAGCGCAATAAAATTTGTTGATAAAAATTCGCAAATTATACGATAAATTTACAAATTTTACACTTAAAGCACAATCCTATTTAGATTTCGCCAAATTTGACAAAATAAGCTCCGAGCTCGACAAACTTTATAACAAGCTCGATTCGCTCAAAGACACTTCTGAATCTGAAGTCGCCGAGTCTAAACGCATTTATCATAATGAGATTTTGCCTACACTTAATAAGCTCAATCTCTATCTCAACTTTTTCACCGCACAAAAATTCGCCACGCACTCCCAAGCCAAAGCATTCTCCACGCTAGATTCGCTAGAAAATCTTGTAAGCGAGGCGCAGGGCGACTACAAAGACGCCGCAGATTTCACCCGCGCAAAGGCAAAAGAATTTGCCTTTTTCAACTACGAAATCGAGTTCCCCGAGATTCGCAATGGTAAATTTAATGGCTTTCAAGCCATCGTAGGCAATCCGCCGTGGGACAAAACCAAATTTAGCGATAATGACTTTTTCCCACAATTTAAAAGCGACTATCGCACACTAAGCAACTCCAAAAAGGCAGAATTTAAGGCAAATCAATTAGCCAAACCCTACATAAAAGCCCAATATGACGCGCAAAAACAAAGCACACAATCCACCAACGACTACTACAAAGCCCACTTCCCGCTAAACGCAGGTGAGGGCGATGGCAATCTCTTTCGTTTCTTTGTCGAGCGCAATTTAGCCCTTTTAGCACCAAATGCTTCTCTAAACTATGTTTTGCCAAGCGCACTTATGCTAGAAAAGGGCAGTTATAACTTGCGCAAAGAGATTTTGACAAATTACACATTAAGCCTTTTTTATGCCTTTGAAAATAGAGAGGGGATTTTTAATGATGTGGATTCACGCTACAAATTCGCGCTTATGCAAGTTATCAACGCTCCCACGCCCAAAAATCACACCATAAAAACAATGTTTTATAAAACAAATATTGATGAGATTTATAAACGACAAAATGTGATAAGGCTAAATTTAGCGCAGATTCGCGCATTAAGCCCCGCGCATTTGGCATTGCAAGAAGTGCGAAGTAAGAGAGATTTAGAGATTTTAAATAAATGTTATAAATCTTACAAATTGCTTAATTTTGATTGGTTGGATTTTAGAACCGAACTTAATGCGAGTGATAGTGATTTATTTATCGAATCGCACAAACAAGGGCTTTTATCGCTATATCAAGGCGAAATGATTCATCAATTTAATGCCACATTTAGCACACCAAACTACTTTTTAGACAAAGACGCCTTTGATAATCGCCTAAAAAGCAAAGAAATCTATCGCTTAAAGCAAGATTTAGGCATTGATTCAAAAGAGTATGGACGACTTTTAGAATCCATAAAGCCCAAAAAAGTCAGTGTGGGCGACTTTGAAACCACCCTTATCAAATACGACAGAGCCTACTTTCGGCTAGGATTTAGAGACATTGCTAGGGATACAGATGAGCGGAGACTGATTTTTACGCTAATACCAAAACAATGTGGCTGTTACGAAAGTGTATGGCAACATATTCCAAAGCGATACATTCTAGATTTAGGACAGATTCGCACAAGCGATATAAGCCACAGGCGAATCTGCTTTGCGCTAGGGCTTTTTAACTCGCTAATCGTAGATTTTCTCGCACGGACAATGATTCAAATCAATGTGAATAAAACCTATTTGGAGCGAATCCCACTGCCACAGCCAAGCGATGAGCAAATCAAAAGCGATGAAACCTACGCCTTTATCGCAAAAAGCGCGTTAATATTGCAACTCTACAACGACAGCGCGGGACATTTTAGCGAACTCGCAAACGAATTTGACATAGCAAAAAGCGAAATCCCAAAAACGCAAAAACTCTACGACAGCCTAAAAGCACGGCTTGACATAAAGGTGGCAAAACTCTACGGGCTAGATTTGAGCGACTTTTGCCACATATTAGAATCTTTCAAAGTTTTGCACTCCAAACAACCCGCCTACATCGCACTACTAAAAAGCCTATGGGAGTGAGTAGTTGCGGTGCGCTTGTGGGTTTTATGCTTGAATTCATTACGCGAAGTATTTTTTAGATAAAATCGTGGTTTTCAAGCGTAAGGCGAGGGCGCATACCAATGCGTATGTAACCCAAGCCCTACGCAAAGAATCCGCGATTTTGTGCCACAAAGACAAGCCCAACGCTACTCCCAAAACTCCCATACGGGAATCTCATAGCTTAGCCCGCTAACGCCCTCCACGCCTTTAATCTGCGAGCGCACTATCGCTTTGTTGCGCTCTATGGCAAGCGGGATATACACGCCACTTTGCAAAAGCAAATCCAACGCCTTGTAGGAGAGAGCCTGCGCTTTTTGCGCGTTTGGCTCGGCGACTACGCGCAAGATAAGCGCGTCTATTTCATTTTTGTTTTCTAAGCCACTTTGCGCGATGAAATCCCCGTGCCCTGTGGGCGTGGTATAGGAAACAAGCATTGAGAGAGGCTCATAGGGCGCGCCCCACGACTCGTTAAAGACTATATCAAACTCGCCATTTTTCTTGCGATTTTGGAGCATACTAGGCTCGAGCGCACGCAAAGAAAGCGCGATATGCGCGTGCTTTAGCTGGGATTGGAGGATTTGGGAGAGCATTTTTTGGCTGGGTTTATCGCCTGCGAATGCTATCTCTAGTGTTAGCGGGTTTGCCTGCGTGTAGCCCAAAGTAGCGAGAATCTCGCGGGCTTTTTGTAGATTTTGGGCGTATTGTGCGGGGGGGAGATTTGTGGATTTTGGTTTAAATTCTGAATTTGGCGCATTGATTTTTCGCGCTATGGTTTGTGGATTATGCTCGGCAAGATTTTGCCCGCCTTTCTTGTCATTTTGCGTTTGCGTAGCAAGCGAAAAATCTCTATTGTTTGATATTTGAGATACTTCGGCTTTTTGCAAAGCCTCAGTATGACAAATATTGCCACCTTTTTTAGATACTTCGCTTTGCGTAGGGCGACAAAAATTATGGATTGCCACGCTATCTTTGCTTGCTTGCAATGACGATTTGAGAGAATCATACCCACGCCCTAGCCCCGCTCGCGCTACGGGAGAGGGGATAAAATCCGTGTAGAGAAAAATGCAATTTGCAGGGCTTGCTAGCTCGCCATACACGGCGTTGATGAGCGTTGGTTTATCGATTGAGAGCGCGATAGCCTCACGGAGTCTAGAATCGAGACGCGTAGAGTTTAGTATTAGGCTTAGCACAAACGCCTCCCCTCCCAAATACGCCTTGATTGCGTGGGTGTTTCCCGCAGTATTTTGCGACTCTCCCATAGAGTTTTGCGTTGATTGCTCCATAGCCTCTTGGAAAATGCGCGTGGGAATCTCATCATACCCATAGAGCATATCCACCTGCCCCGCGCGCAACGCCGTCATTTTGGAAGTGGGCTCAAAAATCACCTTGATACGCACAAAATCATAATAAAATCCCCCGTCCTGCGCTAGTCGCTGTGCGTCCCAATAATGCGGATTTTTGGCAAACATATCATACGCCCCGAGCTTTGATTCTATTAGCATATACGCGCCCGTGCCGATGGGCTGTGGATTATGCTTTACTAAGTCCAAATCAGGCGGGAACGCTTTGGGTGCTAGGAAGCGATACGGGCGCACCAACGCTAGCTCGCTTAGCGTGGGCGCATAAGGGGCATTTAGTATGAGTCGCACGCTAAAATCATTTATTTTCTCCACGCGCTCTATATGCCTAGCTAGCCCACTCCACGAATGCCGTGCGCGGTTTTGCAAAATCGATGTAAAATTTAGCACCACCGCATCGGCGTTAAACTCCTCGCCATTTGAAAACCGCACGCCCTCACGCAAGCTAAAAGTATAGATTTGCCCATCTGTATCCACGCTCCACGAAGTCGCTAGAGCAGGGATAATCTCGCCATTTTTATCCACGCGCACCAAGCCTTCATAAAGCAGATTTTGCGCAAACATCGCGTTTTTGTTGTAGCCTTGTGGGTTTAGCGCACCGACATTTTCTTTATATGCGATATTGAGGGTTTTTGTGTCTTGGGAGGGTTGAGAGAGATTTTGTGGTGTTGTGTTACAACTTTGCACCACAACAAACACGGCGATACACGCAAATATCGCCAAAAAAGCATACACGAAGTATCGTTTTACATAGGGCAGATTCATATTACTTTTCCCACTTCATTTGCACTTCGCATAAACGCCTCTAATCCCTCCCAATCGTTGTTTTCAATAAGCGTTTTTGCCTTTTGTAATTCATTTTGAAAACTCGTTATAGAATCAAGTAGGTTTTGTGTGTTTTGCTTAAAAATATCACCCCACATTTGTGGTGAGCTCTTCGATAAACGCGTCATAGAGCGAAATCCCCCACCAATAAGGGCTAAAATCATTTGTGGATTCTCTTGCTTGAGCACGGCGTTTGCTAAAGAAAAGCTCACAATGTGAGGCATATGAGAAATAAGCGCGATATGCTTGTCGTGTGAAGTCGCGTCCATTTTGATAATTTTGCTCCCGATGCCTAAAAATATCTCTCGTGCCCGCTTTAACTGAAGCTCTCCGCTTTTTTCACTATCTACGACAATCATAATCTTATTTTTAAAGAGATGTGGCAATGCCGCCTTTGGTCCATAAAATTCTGTCCCACTCATCGGGTGTGCGGCTACGAAGTTTTTACGAATGCTCTTAGGAACGCTATCAATGATTTTGCTCTTTGTCCCGCCCAAATCAATAATGGTGCAACTTGGCTTAATGTCCTTTGGCGTGAGAGTTCTTAGAATCTCACAAATCGCCTCCACAGGAGTGGCTAAAAATATAACATCACCCCCAGCCAAAAGCTCCTCTTTGCTAATGCACTCATCAACAAGCCCCAAAGAAAGTGCCTGCTGTGAGTGCATAGGACTTGCATCATAGCCTGCAACGCACGAAAAAATCCCAAGCTCTTTTAATGCTAATCCCATTGAGCCACCAATAAGCCCAAGCCCAATAATGCCAGCGTTTAAGCCACTTTGTAGCCTTTCTTCTTGCATTGCTTCCCCTTTATCGCTATTTTTGCTTGCAATACTAACAAAAAAACCATAAAAATACTCTATGTTTTTAGCTTGGATTTGGTAAAATGTGGCTTTTGTCTTTAAGGAGGGAATATGGCAAGTGTGAGTGTGTTTGGAGGAGGAGCGTGGGGGAGGGCATTAGCGTTTGGATTCTCAAAGAAAAATGTCGTTAAAATCATATCTAGGCGCGATATAGGCGGACTTATCGCAACCAACATAGAGCAAGTAGATATAAAAACGGGGTTGCAAAGCGAGTTTTTTGTCATTGCTATTGCCACAAATGCCCTGCGTGATTGGCTTTCAACCTTTGAGTTGCCAAAAGATTCTAAGGTTTTGTGCGTGTGCAAGGGTATAGAAACCAATGCCAACAATCAAAACAGCCTTGTAAGCGACATAATAGAGCAACATATTTCATCAAAAAATGTGTGCTATCTTGGCGGTCCTAGCTTTGCCAACGAAGTGCTTTTGGAGTTGCCTTGCGCGGTAGTGGTGCATTCAAGGAATCTTGTGCTAGCGAGAGAATTTGGCGCGCTTTTTCCATCATTTATGAAAACCTACACAAGCCCTGATGTCATAGGCGGTGAAATTGCTGGGGCGTATAAAAATGTCATTGCCATTGCTGCTGGGATTTGCGATGGATTAAATCTTGGAAATAATGCCAAAGCCGCACTTTTAGCTAGAGGTTTGGTAGAAATGAGCCGATTTGGCGAGCATTTTGGGGCAAAAATGGAAACCATTTTGGGGCTTTCTGGGGCTGGAGATTTATTTTTGACTTCTAATTCAACGATGTCGCGAAATTATCGTGTGGGGCTTGGATTAGCGCAGGGCAAAAGCAAACAAACCATATTAGCTGAGATTGGCGAGGTGGCGGAGGGTGTCCTCACTTCAGCGGCGATTACGCGCATTGGGGAGAGCGAAAATGTCTATGTGCCAATCGCCAAAGAAGTCAATGCCATCATTGAGGGCAAAAGTATCACAGAGAGCCTCAATGCGCTTATGGATACTTGATTACTTATCCAAGATTCTATGAAAAAAGTTTTTACACAGCTTAGCGGTGGGAGATTTAGCGGAAAAATCACAATAGATTCTCGGGTTGGTGTGTAAATCGCTTGGGCTAATGTGAAAAAACAGCTGCTCACCACTAATATGGGCAATAAGAGAATCTTGTGTGTAAGAAAATGCGCAATTTTTGCTAGGGTTTTGTAATGTGAGCTCGTATAAAGCCTCTTGTGCCCTAAGTGCGCCCGTGCCTTGAGGAGATAAAAATTCTCGCAAATGTGCCATTGCAATTTTTTCTTGGGCGAGAAAAAGTTGTGTGCGTAACCGCTCCAAGCAAACTTTTTGGTTACCCCTGCTAATGAAGCCAACCGCCCCAATGCTTAAAATAGAAACGATACAAATCACTGCAAGTAGCTCTATCGCGCTAAATCCTCTAATCCCATTCACACAACGATTTACCATAAAATAAAATACGCATTACTTGGTATTAAAATATTGCATTAGAAGTATTAAGATGAACTTGTCTCCCGCCATTTGGGTGGCGTGAAAAAAGTTTTTCACAAAGTGAAGAATCGCTTTTTTGTGTGATGATGAAGCTTATAACGCTTGTTTGTGGGTCAAAATTAAGACTTACACAATTATTCTCAGAATCTGGAGCATTATTTTTAGCAAGCAGTATGGCGTTCCCTTGCACTATCCAACGGGCACTTGAAAGTCCTGCTAGTGTGAAAATTTGCGTGGAGTTAAGTGCCTTTGGGTCAATATTTTGTGAAAATACTTCACGCTGAATCGCGCTAATGGCGTTGTTTATGTCGTTTTCAATCGCTACCACCTGCGCGTCAATGCGCGTTAATGAAAATCTAGGGATAGCAATCGCGGCAAGCACGCCCAAAATAACGATGACAAACACCAACTCAAGCATACTAAACGCGCGATAATTCCTTGCTAAACCCCATTGAACCACACGATTTACACATATAAAGCGTGTGGTGTTTTTTGATGTGAGATTCTTAGAGTGTGGCGACATTGCTTTAAGACTCTTTTTTGCTCACTTTTTTGGGCTTCCCACCCAAATGCTCTGGCGTGATAAACAACGATAAAGAGAATCCTCCCTCTATTTTCGCGCTGTTTTTGTTTCTTTGTAGCTCTATTGTCGAGCCTTTTTGGACACATAAACAAGCATCACTTTCTGCGCCAATAGCATATTTGACAAACTCACCCAAATCAGGCTCGTGCCCGACAAAAAGCAGTGTCGAAACACCCGCATTTACACTATTAGCCTTAATCGCGCTTTTGTAGCCCTCGATTCCACAATCTGGCGAAATGCTATCACAAAGTGCGCGTGGTAGATTTTTAAGAGCCTTTGTTAATGGTTTGATTGTCTCCATTGTCCTTGTGGCAGGAGAAGAAAGCAAACACGATATAGGGTTCTTCTTTGTGTGTAAAACCTTTGCTACAAAAGCGGCAATCGCCTCGCTTTGTGTCTTGCCACTTTTGCTCAAAGGGCGCTCCAAATCACTCTTGCCACTTTTGGCAAAAACCTCCCGTTCCATACTATCTGCGTGTCGAATGAGAATGATACGCTCTAGCCCCAAACTTAACTTTTCTTTCATATTCCAACTCCTAACTTTTTGATAAACTCAATGCAAAATTTCGCGCTCACTTTGGAAGCAGATTCTAAAAACTCATCAAAACTTATATCCGCGTTTGTATCCGCACTATCGCTAATGGAGCGGAAAATGCAAAATGGCACGCCAAAAGCAGCGCATACTACCGCTACGCTTGCGCCCTCCATTTCTACGGCACACGCGCCAAAAGTTTGGATAATCCATTGCTTTTTGCTATCATCATTGATAAATTGGTCTCCAGAGGCAACTACGCCCTCTTTTAACTCTTTGCCAATAGAACCCGCAACGCTTCGTGCAATGGAGTTTAACTCTGCATCAGATTCTATAAATACTGCGCTCTCAGGGATAAACCCTAAAGGGTGTCCAAACGCACTAATATCTACATCGTGCTGACAGAGTTTGGTGGCAATAAGCAAATCGCCCACTTGCAAATCTTTCCTTAATCCACCAGCCACTCCACTAAAAAGAATCCTTTCGCAACCAAAATGTGAAATCATCATTGTTGCCACAAGAGCACTATGAACTTTCCCAATCTTGCTATATGCGATATACACGCTATCTTGTTTAATGTGTATGCAATGATACACATTCCCCCCGATATTTTGTGTTTGTATATTCAAATGTGCATTTTTGAAAAACTCTAGCAACGGCGTGATTTCCTCAACCATTGCCCCAATGATGCCTATTTTCATACAACCTCCTTTCCTAGAATTGCAACCTTAAACTTTCGTGCGCGCTTCCCCTCCAAAAACCTAAGATTGCAAACAATCAAGTGTTTCTTTAAGTGTAGTCATATTTGAGACACTCAAAGTTGGTTTTTGACTTAATCGCTTATTAAGACCCTTGAGCACCGCGCCATTGCCAAACTCAATAAATCCATCAACGCGCTCATCTACCTGTTGCACACATTGCGCATAAAGCACAGGCGAAGTAAGCTGTGCACACAAAAGCTCTTTTGCTTTGTCTTTAGTGGTGTATCCTTGTGTTGTAGCGTTAGATATAATTTCATATTGCGCATTGCCCTCGAGGAGATTCTCAAGGAGGGTTGTAAATTCTCCCTTGATAGAATCGAGCATCGGGCAATGGCTTGCCACAGACATTGGAAGCAATAAGGTGCGTTTCGCGCCAAGCTCTTTGAGTGCGCTCTCCACACTACTTAACGCACTCTTTTTGCCAGCGAGCACAATTTGCCTATCATCGTTATAATTCGCACACCAAATGTCTTGCTTGCCCTTGCAAAAATCTTGCAACACACCCTCTTGCAATCCTACCACGACCATCATTCCAGCGTCTTGCCCCTCACACGCCCTTGCCATTAGTTCGCCTCGTTTAAAGGTAAGTTTCAAGCCATTCTCAAAACTCGCACCCCCAGCGATAATAAACGCACTCACTTCGCCCAAAGAATGCCCAAAGCACAGCGTTGGGGTAATGCCACATTGTTGAGAAAATATTTTGTGTGCGATAAAACTCACTAAAAATATCGCACTTTGTGTGTATTGAGTGAGGTTGAGTTTGTCATTTTCATTAAAGAGCAAATCTTTGCAATCAAAACCAAGAATGTCGCTTGCTTGAGAGATAAGCTCTTTTGCTATGGGTTCATTTTCATAAAATTCTTTTCCCATACCCACACTTTGACTGCCTTGTCCGGGGAAAATAAACGCGTATCGTTTCATTGTATCGATGCCTTAAGTCTTGGAATGTATAAAATTTAAAGTGCGAGTATAGCAAATTTTTTAAGCATTTAAGTGGAATTTTAATTTTTTTGCGCTACAATCGCAACTTCTTTATTTTTGGTATTTTTGATAGCCAAAGCTAGAAATGCTCTGTTTTGTTGGACCGGTGGGTGAGTTGGCTGAAACCACGTCCCTGCTAAGGACGCGTAGCCGCAAGGTTACCGAGGGTTCGAATCCCTCCCTGTCCGCCATTATCTTGCAATACGATTAAAACCCTAGACACAGGACTTTCCATAATTTTTCCACATCGCTATCATCAAGGTTGAGGCTTTTTTGTGTGTGTAAAAACTCCAATATAGCTTGCTTTTGCATAGGAGTGCCATTGACACAATGCGGATGGGCAAAGAGGAAAGATTGCGCTAGCACGATATGAGAATCTAACACCCCATCGCACAAAAAACACCTATCTTGCTCTTGTCGCAACAATCGTCCCTCATAAGCCAAAAGTCCCACATAAGATTCTAAAAGTGCTCTTAAGGGATTTTGTCGCTCCAAGTGCAATGCGCTTTTTTCCAGCAAATTAAAATAAAATTCCTCCACTTCCTCCACTTCGCTTAAATGTCGCTCTAACAAACGCACAAAGTTCTGCCACGCATAGACGCGCTCATATTCCTTTTCCCATTGATAAAACAAATGCAAAATATTGCGTGCTTGCGGGAGGAAGTGTGGAGAAAACACCTCATCAAAATCGATTTTCCTGCCAAGCGCAATAGTAGAATGCCTAGCTCCATAAAAACGATAAAAACTCCTAAGCGATTTAGGCGTGAGAATCTTTAAAATAAGGTCTTCGCTTTTGGTGGGGATAATTTTTACAATATAACCTTGCACTTTTTACCTTAAGTTTTACAAAATTTGATAGCATAATTCTACAATTTTTTCTTAAGCAAATTTTTGCTATTATTTTGCCAAAACAAAATAAGGGGAAACAATGTCTTTTAGTGATTTTTTCAAGTCAAAAAAGCCTGAGCCACGCGCTGAAGCAAAAGATGCGCCAAGTCATTGGATTAAATGCTCTCAATGTGGTGCTCTTATGTATTATAAGGAAATCCACTCTCAATGCCATATCTGCCCAAAATGCAATTATCACTTCAGAATCTCCGCATTAGAGCGCATTGAGTTGTTGTGCGATAAAGAAAGCTTTATGGAGTTTGACAAAGATTTACGCCCCACAGACCCGCTAGAATTCGTAGATAAAAAAAGCTACAAGCAACGCATTAAAGAAGGTGAGGAAAAAGCAGGGCGTCCTAGCTCAGCAATCGCTGGAGAAGCACTTATTGATGGTATTGGCGTGCAAATAGTGATGTTTGATTTTGCCTTTATGGGTGGTTCTCTTGGCTCAGTAGAAGGCGAAAAAATCGTGCGTGCTATCAACAGAGCGATTGTCAAAAAACAAGCACTTATTATATTTTCCACCAGCGGTGGAGCGCGAATGCAAGAATCTACCTTTTCACTTATGCAAATGGCAAAAACTTCTGCTGCACTAAACTTACTAAGCGAAGCAAAACTTCCCTTTATCTCTGTGCTCTTAGACCCGACTTTTGGTGGAGTAAGCGCGAGCTTTGCGTTTTTGGGTGATGTCATTATCGCTGAGCCCGGGGCAATCATCGGCTTTGCAGGACCTAGAGTCATTAAACAAACCATTGGGACAGATTTACCAGAGGGATTCCAAACGGCGGAGTTTCTTTTAGAGCACGGGCTTATTGATATGGTGGTAGAGCGTAAAAACCTTAAATCCACGCTTTCTCATCTGGCACGATATTTAAACAAAAACTATGAAATGCAACCTATATTGTATTAGCAAGGCAGATTCTGTGGCGATGATACAAGAACATATAACCAAAGCAAGGCAATTTGGCGCAAATC
Organism: Helicobacter sp. 23-1046; assembly: GCF_053654635.1. Classification (NCBI taxonomy): domain Bacteria; kingdom Pseudomonadati; phylum Campylobacterota; class Epsilonproteobacteria; order Campylobacterales; family Helicobacteraceae; genus Helicobacter; species Helicobacter sp. 23-1046. Next base: position 20,091 of record NZ_JBSIUS010000004.1, read on the forward strand.
TCAATGTGGTTGATATTTTCACGCCAAGCATTGCCAAAGCACAAAAGTCCTCGCCAAAAGAAGCACAGCAATCTTATTCAAACGCCCTTAAGGGATTTATCAAACCACAAAGTCTTAATATCGCTTTGCACCCACAATCTCAACAGCTCGATTCTATGGGCTTTGCTAAAATGCTAGAAAACAATGCAGAAGTAAATTTCTTTATCGCGGGGGCGTATGGATTTGAGCAGGACTTTTTACAAAGGCTTAAAAGCATTAGTCTTAGCTCGCTTACTTTAAGCCATAAGGTTGCTAAAATTGTTTTGTGCGAGCAAATTTATCGCGCACTAAGCATTATAGCCAATCATCCATATCACAAATAATCAAACAAAGGGGGATTTATGAATTATCAATTTTTTGAGAATCTGCTTAAAGAGCGACTCCAAAAGTTGTGCGATGGGTTACTAGAAAAAAATGAAGTTATCACGCAGTGGCACGGCTCACAGCTAAAAGATGACGGGGATTTCATCGCTGCACACACGCACGGAGATAAAATCACAAGCATAATGCAAATGTATGAAAGCGAAATCAAAGACATTCAACACGCGCTTAGCAAGTTTAAAAACAAAAGTTATGGAATCTGTGAAATGTGTGATGATGAAATCAACCTTGAACGACTTAAAATTAAACCTCACGCCAAGTATTGCATTGAATGTCGGGAGCATTTTGAAGAAAATCAAAACCTAGCCAAAAAGCGTGAAAAACTAAAAAGTTAGCACTTAAGGAGAAATAATGAATTTTCGATACTACACACTTTTTTTATTTATATTTTGTATGGTGTTTGGCTCGTATTTATACTTGCTTGATTTGGGTATTTACGCGCCAAGAGTGCCATTTACCAACTATGAACTTCCTCCAATGCCTGTGGCAGCGTGGATTTTGGCACTTATTGGGTTATTTTTCATTTGCACTTTGGTGCTCTTTGGTTTTTCGTGGGGAAAGGAGTTTATGAAAGGCTATCACACACAAAGAGATTTTAGCAAGTTGCTTTCTCAAATTAACGAGCAAGCCCTCAATAAACCCATAGAATCGCGAGTATATAAAAATGCTGAAATTTCTAAAATTTCTAAAATCCTTGCACGCTTTTATCTTAAGCCTCGCTTGGATTCTAATGAATGCTTTGAGCCAAAGATTGATAAACTTTTTGAAGATTACAAAAATGTGATGAATGGCAAAAATGTCGAATTAAAATCCTACAATTTGGCTAAGGACAATAAATTTAGCATTCAAAACAACAAAAATAAAATCCAAAATGATGTCAAATTCGCCTTTAATACGCTTAGCAAGGGTGAACCTGAGGAATTGCGCGACTATGCGCTCACGCAGATTCTCACCAACGGCGATAAAAAGGACTTGGAGCGACTTTTATCACTTGATGTCGCCTATGAACCACACAACTCACACATCAAAGAACTAAAAGATTCTCTTATTCAAGCCTTTGTGCGAGAGAGCGAGGTTTTTAGTGTGGAATTTTTAGGAAAAACTTTTAAAAAATTGGGCTTTAATCAAGCGGACTACCTCACTTTTACCAAAGCCACAAAATCCGTGCTTTTGCCCGATGTGTGGTATCATACGATTAAAAACTTCGCAGATAATGATGAAAACGCCGAAATCGCGCTGTTTTATGTGATGTTTGAGTTAGAAATGATTGAGCAGGCAAAGGAAAGACGCGCTTTGCACGGCAAAGATGAATTTAGGCTTATTGATGCGTATTTAGATTTACGCAAGAGTGGCAAACGATTTCCGCTTGATATATTTTTAAATTATGACATCTAAGGACTACAACAATGCTCGATTCTACCCATATAAAAGCCCTAAAAAATATCGTAGGGGAGGAGAATTGCTACGATGACAAAGCACATTTGCTCGCCTACTGCTATGACGCTACGCGTGAGCGATACGAGCCTGAAGCGGTGGTATTCCCGCGCGATGAGGGCGATGTAAGCGCGATACTCAAATACGCTAATGCGCACAAAATCCCCGTAATACCGCGCGGTGCGGGCAGTGGATTCACAGGAGGCGCATTGCCCGCACAAGGCGGGATAATCCTCGCCTTAGAAAAGCATTTCAACAAAATCCTAGAAATCGATGAAAAAAACCTCATCGCCCGCGTCCAGCCCGCTGTGGTAAATAAAATATTCCAAAACGAAGTGGAAAAATTAGGGCTTTTCTACCCGCCAGACCCTGCAAGCCAAGAGTATAGCACACTAGGGGGCAATGTCAGCGAAAACGCAGGCGGAATGCGTGCCGCCAAATATGGAATCACCAAAGACTTTGTAATGGCGTTGCGCGCGGTGCTACCAAATGGTGAGATAATCCGTGCGGGCAAAAAAACCATAAAAGATGTCGCGGGCTATAATGTCGCGGGAATCCTCATCGCAAGTGAAGGCACACTCGCCGTCATCACCGAAATCACGCTCAAGCTCATCGCCAAGCCCAAATTCAAACAATCCGCGCTTGGCGTGTTTCCAAGCATTGAGAGCGCGATGAATGCCGTGTATAAAAGTATGGCAAGCGGGATTACGCCTGTGGCAATGGAGTTTTTGGATAATTTAAGCATTCGTGCGGTGGAGGAGAAATTTCACAAAGGCTTGCCAACGGAGGCGGGTGCGATTTTAATCACGCAAGTTGATGGGGATTTAGAAGTGCAAATCCAAAATCAAATCGCCCTTTTAGAATCTAAATTTAAAGAAAATGGCTGTATAGAATTTAAAATCGCGCAAAACGCGCAAGAGGAGGAAGATTTGTGGTTTGCTAGGCGCAATGTAAGCCAAAGCATCAATATCTATGGCAAAAAAAAGCTCAATGAAGACATCACCGTGCCTCGCTCGCGCCTACCCGAACTCCTAGAGAGAATCGGGCAAGTGAGTGAGAAATATGGCTTTAAGATTCCCTGCTTTGGGCATACAGGCGATGGGAATGTGCATACAAATGTGATGGTGGGCGACCCAAGCAAGCCCCTAGATGAAGCCGAGCTAGAGCGCGGGCATAAATGTATCGAGGAAATTTTCAAAATCGCGGTGGAGCTAGAGGGCACACTTAGCGGGGAGCACGGCATCGGGCTATCTAAAGCCCCATTTATGCACCTAGCTTTTAGCAAGGCGGAAATGGAGCTTTTTGGCGCGATAAAGAGGGCGTTTGACCCAAATAATATCCTAAATCCGCATAAAATGGGACTAGAATGAGAATCTAGGCTGTTTTATAGAGTTGGACTTATAGATTCTATTTATTTCAACCGCATTTTTTTACGCGAGATAATTTACCAAAATTGTATTAAAGTTTTCTGTTTGGGTTTTATTTTTGCGTAGCACGCTTTGTAGGGTCTCTAAAGTTTTGGGTGAGACATATTCTAATAAATCAATAATTTCAGCGTATTTTTCTATATCATTGCGATAAAGTTTTTGTAATATTTTTTGGCTTTTTGCCTCTGCACTAAAGAGTTCTTGCTCGTAGATATTGAGTGATTCTGCGATATAGGGGAGCAAATCCGCCTTTAGCTCAATGCTCCCATTGAGATAGGCGTAAATGCTTGATTCACTAGGAATCTCGCCTGTTTTATTAGCGCGGTATCCAAGTGCGATAATGCGATTTGCTAACTCACGCTTTGTCATATTTTTTGCCTTTAAGATGGCGTTGATTCGCTCTAAAATTGTCATAATTTTGTCTTTTTTTGTGATTTGCTATAAAAGTGTGATTATAGAATCTAAAATTAGCGATTAAGAATATTTTAATTATTGAAAAGATATAATTTTAAGTAGATTCTTGTGAAATTATAAAAAAGGAGGCAAAATGGCTTTATTTGACAAGATTTTTGGCACGAACAATAACGATAAGTCGGCTGAAAATAGCGAACGACAAAGGATTTTAGAGATTATTGAGAATGGCGATAAAGATAAGCTAAATGAGTTAGGCATACAAATACACAAAGGCATAAAGGAAAATCCCACAAACTTTGCGTTAAGTCTTTTTGCAGAGGTGTTTGTTTGGAAGCCTATGATTGTAAGAGCTATTTATGGGATTGAAGAAACTACAAATCTATGTAGTGAATTTCAAAAACAAATAGAACCTTTGATAGAACGGGTTAATAAAAGATATCATAGTTGGGAGTGGCTTGAAGAAAATCTTGACTTTCTCGGTAATGATGATATTATCTGCAAATCTTTAATATTTTATAGTAATAGATATGTTTTGCTAACTTACTTATATGTGCTTTTTGCAGCAAAAGAATGTAAAGTATTTGAAGCATTTTGGAATGTGCTTAAAAATCAACATAGCGAAGATGATGTAAAAAGGCGGAAAGAGCTATATTCAGAGGACATAGAATATTTGATAAATGAGATGCACTTATTTAACAAAGATGGTGTTTTAAAAGATAAGCTTTCGTTTCAATATTTAGAAGTTATGGTAGAGTATTTTGAATTGCAGATTAAATTTGACAAAGAACTTGCAACAAAATATATACAAGCCAAAACAGCAAAATAAGGAGGAAAAAATGGCTTTACCATCAAATAGTGATGAATCTTGGGCAAAAATAGTAGGATGGGCTTGGAGAATAGTTCTAGTGGGTATCGGGGCAGGTATAGCTTGGTATTGTTTTACGCTAGAGCAAAAAGAGTGGTATATTATCCCACTAGGCATATTATCCATAGTGCTTGGATTGGTGCTTGGATATTTTGGATATGGTTGGGGTTATTCGTTTAGCGAAGCTAATTCAAAATGTCCAAATTGTGGCAAACCTTTTTGTATTTCATATATCAGCCAAAAGACAATTAGCGAATCTATTGTAACTGAGGGAGGAGGTGTGCGCAAAAATGGACCACCTAAACCTATATATCGTTATAGAGTTGGTGTTAGAGGTATAAATTGGAGGTGTAGAAATTGCGGACACGAAGGATATGGTGAGGAAAAATACAAAGAAAAAATATAAGGAGGATTAAATATGCCACAAACATTATTAGAAAACCTAAAAGCACTTGCGGAGAAAATCGCAAAAGACAAGGCAAATATCATAAATGAAGCGCAAACGCGCACAGGATTTGTAAATCCATTTTTAAAGGCTTTGGACTACAAATTAGATGATATTCGTATAATTTTGCCTGAATACGATGTGGGCGACAACAAAGACAAAAAGGTGGATTATGCGATTTTGCGAAACAAAAAACCGCTTGTGCTGATTGAAATAAAGCACCACAAAGAGGACTTGAATAAGCATATAAATCAACTAAAAAATTACTTTGCATTGTGCGCCGATTGTAGCTTTGCGATTTTGACAAATGGCTTGGAGTATCGATTTTTTAGCAATACGGAAAAATTAAGGACGATGGATTCAACGCCCTTTATGGTGCTCAATCTTGAATCTACGCCTTTGGAAACTAGCCTAACTAGCGAAAAATTGGCGATTTTGGAGCTTTTTAGTCAAGCAAAATTATCAAGCAATCTTGCTACGATTCGCAATAAAGCAAGGGCAATGTTAGAGAAAAACGATAAAAATGCGCAGTGTGCGGATATAAAAGAATTTTTGGCAAAAGAGTTAAATAAACCTAGCGATGAGTTTGTGGGCTTTGTGTTGGATTCGCGGTTTAAGGGCACAAAAAAGACTGCGCCCAAAATAAAAGAATTTCGGGCGCATATAATCCGCGCGTGTAGCGAACTAATAAGCGATAAGGTTAGCGAATCTATGTGTGAAAATACCGAATCACAGGGCGATAGCAAAGAGTTAAGCGAAGATGAGATTGGGGCATTTTATATCGTGCGTGGGATTTTAATGGAAAATCCAAAGGCAACCTTGCAAAATATCGTGCCACGAGGGACGGCAACGGCAAGGTATTTCTCCACACTTTTGGAGAACAACAAAAATAAGTGGATTTGCAGAATTTACCTCAAACACATAAACGACAAATATTTGGCAATCCCCGATAAGCACGACAGCACGAAAGAAACGCGCTTTGCGATAAATAATCTTAGCGACATTTACAAATACAAAAATGAATTGTTAGAATCGCTAAAAATGCGCTTGAAAAGAATCTAATGGGTTTGTTTCCCACAAAAAGCCAAAAGCAATCTCGATTCTAAAAACAAAAACACTCAACAATCTATTGAGGAATCGCAAGGATTTTTTACAAAAATTTTATTTCGTTTAAAATTTCGTTACAAAAATTTTTTACAATACGCACTTGATAATAATTTGTTATCAAAAAAATTTTTAATTTAAGGAGTTAAATATGCTAGTTACAAAACAAGCACCAAACTTTACAGCAGAGGCACTAAAGGCTGATGGGACATTCGATGATAAATTCGAGCTTTATAGCAACATAGGCAAAAACGGCGCGATTTTATTTTTCTGGCCCAAAGATTTCACTTTTGTTTGCCCAAGCGAAATTATCGCGTTTAACAACCGCGTAAAAGAATTTAATGAGCGTGGGATTAACCTTATTGGAATCTCCATAGACTCTAAAGAGGTGCATTTCGCGTGGCGCAACACACCTGTGAATCAAGGCGGGATTGGCGAAGTTGCATTCCCAATCGTAAGCGACATCACAAAGGCGATTTCACGCGATTATGATGTGCTTTTTAATAGTGCGGTGGCGTTGCGCGGGACATTTTTAATCGATAGAAATAAAGTCATTCGCCACGCGACAATCAATGATTTACCACTTGGACGCAATGTCGATGAAACTTTGAGACTTGTTGATGCGCTTCTTTTTGTCGAGCAACACGGCGAAGTATGCCCAGCAGGCTGGAATAAAGGCGATAAAGGTATGAAACCAAATGCAGCAGGTGTGGCAAGCTATCTTGCTGAAAACGCTTCTAAACTCTAAAATTCTCAAGCAAGGTGCGCGATAAACTCGTGCCTTGCTTTCACACAAACTTCTCTCATCATTAGAATCTTAAAATTTTTCTTGTAGTTGTTTTAGTTATTTTTTGGTGGTTGTGGCTTTTTGGCATTAGATTCTCGCAACTTTACGCGCTGGGAGTGTGTAATCGCCACCGCAATAGCATCAGTAATATCTAGGGGTTTAATCTCGCCTTTAATGCCTAAAATACGCTTTACCATAAAGGCGACTTGCGTTTTATCCGCCTTACCATTTCCTGTAAGGGCTTTTTTGACTTGCAAGGGTGTGTATTCAGCAAAATTGCCCAAATCTTGGAGAATCTTTAAACTTAGTGCCCCGCGAAATTGTGCGAGCTTAATCACGCTTTTTGGATTATACGCAAAAAACATATCCTCAATAGCAACCTCATCAATACTATGGGATTTGAGCACGAGCTCGATTCCCTCGATGAACTCCATAATCTGCTCTTGCAAGATTCTTTGTTTGATTTTGATAAATCCCGCTTCTATGAGCTTAATGCCTGCGTTATTTGCTTGGATAATTGCATATCCACAATTTCTCGTCCCGGGGTCTATCCCTAAAATTGTCATTTTCAATCCACTTTAAGCTAAAATATTTTATAATCGCCAAAAACAAAAGTCTAAAGTTTTCACATTTCTTTCACGGGGAAATGTGAAAAATATATCTATTTTCTAAGGCGATTATTTTATGGAGATAAATGATATACTAAATCAACTTAAAAACGAAATAAGTGAATACGAATTTGATACTTTTTTGGGAAAATTGGAATTTGTGAAATCCGCTTCTAAAGAGGATTTATTGGTTTTTTTAGCCCCAAATGTCTATATTGCGGATTGGGTGCGGGTACATTATGTCGAGCAGTTGAAACTTTATGCCCAAAAGCTACGAGGAATCGAGCCTGAAATCCAAATAAAAATAAAACAAATTTCAAGCAATGTGAAAACTTTAGACACCAAAAAAAATGAGAATCTCGATGAACCTCCTTTAGAGCCATTTAATTATGACCAAACTTTTGATAATTTTGTCATCGGCAAATCTAATGAATACGCCTTTAGAATCTCACAAACCGTGGCACAAAATCAAGCCTCTTATCCCATTGTCCTTATATATGGCAATACAGGCGTGGGCAAAACGCATTTGCTTAATGCCATTAGAAATCACACTGCGCAAAAGGGAAAAAATGTCATCTACATTACTTCAGAAAAATTTTTAAATGACTTTATGCGCCGCATAAAAAGTCAAAAAGCAATGGAATCTTTCCGTGATACTTATAGGAAATGTGATTATTTGCTTATTGATGATGTGCAATTTTTTGGTGGAAAAGAAGCGAGTAGCGAGGAGTTTTTCCACACTTTTAATGAGCTTTATGAAAATAAAAAACAAATTGTAATGACAAGCGACCAACCACCAAATAAGATTCGCGGGCTTGATGAGCGATTAAAATCACGCTTTGAACAAAGCATTATGACAGAAATTGAAAATACCGAGCTTGATACAAAAATTGAAATTATCAAAAGCAAATGCGCGCTGTATGACTTTGAGCTTGATTCTGAAAATATTAGCTATATCGCTACAAAAATTAGCAATACAAGGCAGATTATGGGAATCATACAGGGGATAAATTTCCAATCAAACCTGAATCCAGACTCAAACAAACTTAGCATTACTAAAAGCGTGATAAAGGCATATTTAAAAGAAAGTATGGAAAATATTAGCGTGGATAAAATTATTAGCATTGTGGCAAAAGAACTTAACATCAAGCCAAGTGAAATCACTTCTAAAGAAAAAAGTCGCAAAATTTCTCAAGCAAGACGCATTGTCATTTATATTGCCAATGCTTTAACGCTGAATTCTTACGCCCAACTCGCTAGTAGCCTTAATATGAAAGACCATACTTCCATAAGCAAGGCTTTACAAGGTATCAAAGAAACGATGAAAAAAGATGAAAGCCTCAAAAATCTCATCGAAGAAATCCAAAACAAAGTAAAAAACTATAATATAAGCGAAGTTTGAGAAAAAATACGATATAATGTAGCGTTTTGGGCTTTTGGGTATCTTTGTTTATTTACAAAGCAAAATGTGAAAATATAAATGTATCAATGTGAATAATTCATCGTTGATAAAAGCGTAAAATGCGTGAGATTTAGCAAATTTTCACATTTTCAATCGCTCTACTACTACTACTAAAATCTAAAATTAAAGGGGACTACAATGAAATGCAGTGTTTCAAAAACTCCATTTGAGATAATTCTGTCAAACTTTCAAAGCTTTTTGGAAAAAAGAGATTTATCACAAATTACTTCACATATCTACTTTGAGTGTGCGGACAACAAGCTCACACTAAAGGCTACAGATTATGAAATAGCCATTACCTCACAAATCGAAGTAAGTATGGAAGAAGAAGGAAAAGCCACAGCAAACGGTAAAGATGTTTTAAATTTCATCAAAAATCTTAAAGAGGGTGATATTTTACTTGAAGTGCAAAATGATTCTTTAATCATTAAACAAGGGGCTTCAGATACTACACTTGAAATGTTCAATGCACAAGAGTTTCCTTTAATGCCACAATATGACGAAAATCAACAAATTAACATTGAACCAGAGAAATTTCTTGGCTCAATGCGTAAAATCAACTCTGCTACGGATACAAACAATCCTAAGTTTGAATTAAACGGAGCTTTGCTTGATGTAAAAGAATATGCTTTTAACTTCGTAGCCACAGATACAAGGCGTTTAGCTATCGTAAAACACGAAAGTCAAGGGGTTAATACACTTGGGGTTATTATCCCAAAACGCGCTATTAACGAAATACTAAAGCTCTTCGTTGATTCCATAGAAATATTTTTTAACGAAACTCATATTATCATCAAATCTCCACAATATATCTTTTTTAGCAAAGTAATCAATGGCAAATTCCCTGATTATGAGAAAATTATCCCAAAAGAGTTTTCTCACCAAATCAAATTGCCAAAAGATAAATTTGTGGAATCCAACAAAATTGTAAGCTCGCTTTCTAATAGGATTAAAATCACTATCACTAAAAATGAGATTTTGTTTGAATCTATCGGTGATGAAAACCGCAAAACACGCACAAAAATTGAAATTCAAACAGATATTGAGAGCTTTACTTTTGGTGCGGAATCAAAATATCTCACTGACTTCCTCTCTCAAGTGGAATCAAATGAATTTACTCTTGGGGTAAAAGAAGAAAACACACCATTTGTTTTAAGTGATGATAACTTTAGCACAATTATTATGCCTGTGATTTTATAATTGCTTTAAACTCTTAGCTAAATGAGGTCATAATGAAAGAATATAGTGGCGGTAGTATTAAGGTTTTAAAAGGCTTAGAAGCAGTTCGCACGCGTCCGGGAATGTATATTGGAGATACCAATGTAGGCGGATTGCATCATATGGTGTATGAAGTAGTAGATAACTCCATTGATGAAACAATGGCAGGATATTGCACGCATATATCAATTACACTTACTAATGAAGGAAGTGCGATTATAGAGGATAATGGGCGCGGGATTCCTGTGGATATTCACCCCACAGAAAATATCCCAGCTGCCACTGTGGTGCTTACGGTTTTGCACGCAGGTGGGAAATTTGACCAAGATTCTTACAAAGTCTCTGGTGGGCTTCACGGCGTGGGCGTATCAGTGGTGAATGCTTTGTCTTCAAAGCTCATAATGACAATCAAAAAAAATGGAAGCATTTATCGCCAAGAATTTGCTAAAGGGATTCCACAAAGTGAGCTAGAAGTCATCGGAGAGACAAAAGAGCACGGCACAACTATTGAATTTTTCCCAGATTCTGAGATTATGGAAGTAGTAGAATTTGATAAAGAAATCCTTGCAAAACGATTTAAAGAACTCGCGTATTTAAATAAAAATGTAACCATCACTTTTAAAGATGAAAGAATGAGCTTTGAAGAAGTGTATCACTTTGATGGCGGATTATTGCAGTTTGTGCAGGATTTAAACCACAAACCCTTAGTCTCACAAATTATAAGTTTTGAGACAAGCGAACAAGATGTCGAAGTGCAAGTCGCTCTTGCATATAATGATGGTTATGATGAAAAATTACTTAGCTTTGTGAATAATATTCGCACGCCAGATGGAGGCACACACGAAGCGGGATTTAGAGCGGGCTTAAGTCGTGCGATTATGAATTATATAGAATCAAATGCAAACGCAAGAGAAAAAGATTCTAAGGTGGTTGGCGATGATGTGCGTGAGGGGTTAGTCGCTATTGTCTCAACCAAAGTCATTGAGCCCCAATTTGTCGGACAGACAAAAGGCAAATTAGGAAGCTCTTTTGTAAAACCAATCGTCCAAAAGCTCACTTATGAAAAAATCGCAAAGTTCTTTGAAGAGAATCCAAATGACGCAAGAGCGATTATGCAAAAAGCGATTATGGCGGCGCGTGGGAGAGAAGCAGCAAAAAAAGCCCGTGATATTACGCGCAAAAAAGAAAATTTTTCTGTTGGCACATTGCCGGGCAAGCTCGCTGATTGTCAAAGCAAAGACCCAACAGAATCTGAAATATATTTAGTAGAGGGAGATTCTGCTGGTGGTAGTGCAAAACAAGGGCGCGATAGAGGGTATCAAGCTATTTTGCCTTTGCGCGGGAAAATCCTAAATGTGGAAAAATCTCGCCTTGATAAGATTCTTAAAAGCGAAGAGATTAAAAATATGATTACCGCCTTTGGGTGTGGGATTGGCGAGGAATTTAATATCGAAAAATTGCGCTATCACAAAATCATCATTATGACTGATGCCGATGTCGATGGTAGCCACATACAGACGCTTTTAATGACATTTTTTTATCGTTATTTAAAGCCTTTGGTAGAAAATGGGCATATTTATATCGCCCAACCTCCGCTCTATCGCTTCAAAAAAGGCAAGAAAGAGATTTATCTCAAAGATGATAAAGCGTTGAGTGAATATTTGATTGAAAATGGCATTGGAGATTTTGTTTTCGAGGGCATTGGGAATGCGGAATTACTCGAAGTGTTAAAAATCATCGCGCACTATCGCACTATTTTAAAAGAACTTGAAAAACATTATCCAATGATTGAGGTTATCCAGCACCTAATTGAGAATCCAAAGCACATTAGCACCGATTATGACAAACTTTTTGGTGAAATACAAAAATTTTTAGCCAAACGCGAATGCAATATTTTAAACAAAAACATAAGCGAGCGGGGACTAGAGCTTTATATCCAAACAAAAGTGGGACTTGTGGAGCTTAGTATCAACGAAAGCCTTTACAACGATAGTTTCTTTAAAGAAGCACAATTTATCTATCAAAAAATCGCTGAGCGCAACCTTGATTTTATCAAAAGCAAGACACCTATTGAATTGCTTGAAGAAATTGAGCAAAGTGCCAAAAAAGACGCCTACATACAACGATATAAAGGCTTGGGTGAAATGAATCCAGAGCAGCTTTGGGAGACGACAATGACGCCTGCCAACCGCACTTTATTGCGCGTGAAACTCGAAGCAGACAATGATGAACGCGCTGATGAAATCTTTACGCTCTTTATGGGTGATGAGGTCGAGCCACGCCGAAATTACATTCAAAATCACGCCAAAGATGTCAAACACCTTGATATTTAACTAAATGAAAACTATCACGGTAATAGACACTTTTGGCTTTTTTTTCCGCGCTTTTTACGCCCTTCCACCACTTAAAAACAAAGATGGATTCCCAACAGGCTTGCTTTTAGGGTTTTGTAATCTTTTATCAAGTCTCTATAAAGATGAGCAATGCAATTATATAATTTTCGCCCTAGAGGGCGGAGGGGTAAATAGGCGCAAGATTCTTTATCCTCCCTATAAGCAAAATCGCCAAGAAACACCACAAGATTTGGTTTTACAGCTTCCAATCGCCATAGAGTGGATTAACAAAATGAATTTGTTTAACCTTAGCGTAGAGGGATACGAGGCCGATGATATTATCGCCACTGTGGCTACGCTCGCACAAAAGCAAGGATTAAGCGTGCGCATAATAAGCCACGATAAAGACCTCTATCAGCTTATTAACGACCAAACACATATTTATGACCCTATAAAAAAGAGACTTATTGGAGAGAGGGAATGCGAGGAAAAATTTGGTGTGTTGCCTTGCGAGTTTGTGGATTATCAAAGTTTAGTTGGCGATAGTGTGGATAATATCAGTGGAGTTAAGGGCATCGGGGCAAAAAGCGCGTGCAAACTCATCAAACATTTTGGTTCATTGGAATCACTTTATGAACGCACCGATGAAATTGCGGGCATTTTGACTCCCCGCCTTGCCAAAGTTATTGAAGATTCTAAAAACGAAGCATTTATCTCAAAACAACTTGTTTCTTTAGTGCGCGACATTCCGCTAGAGATTGACTTTGCCGCTTGTGCAATGCCAAGCCAAAATCCCCTTTTGCACATTGTTAATGAATTAGAAGAATATGAATTTAAGGGGATTTTAAATAAAATTTTAGGACCAAATTCCAAAGCAACATCAAAAAATGCCAAATATGCAAACGCAGTGCAAAAAAACCCAAATAAAGAGACAAAAGACACCCACACAAGGTTTGAGTATGAATGGGAAGTTATAACAGATTCTAATGCCCTTTTCGCTCTTTTAAAGAGCATATCAAGCACAGCCCAAATCGCCTTTGATACAGAGAGCGATAGTCTTGATACAAGGGTAGCAAACATCATTGGCTTTAGCTTTTGCCTAGATGGGAAAAAGGGCTATTATGTCCCTATCGCACATACCTACTTAGGCGCGAATCAAAACACACAGATTCCAAAACAAGAGGCGAAAAAAGCCATTGAGATGATTTTTGCCCACCCCATCATCGGGCATAATCTAAAATTTGACATAGCCCTTGTGAAAAAAAACTTTTCCATAGAGCCACAGGGCGAAATTGTCGACACGATGATTTTAAGCTGGCTTTTAGATTCTGCAAAGCCTGTGGGATTGGATAAGCAAATGGCACAACACTTTAATCATAAAATGATTAGCTTTGATAGTGTGGTGGATAAAGAGAAAAACTTCGCTAATGTCGAAGTGCATATCGCCGCAGAATACGCCGCAGAAGATGCCGTAGCGACATTTTGCCTGTATAAGCACCTTTTAGGCGAGTTTGATGCAAGAGATTTGGGCGAGATTCTTAAGTTGGCACACGATTTGGAGTTTCCTTTCATCAAAGTGCTCTGTGCTATGGAATCAAGGGGCATACGCATTGACACGACACTCTTTGAGCGACAAGATGACAAAATTAGCAAAATTTTACACACACTAACCAAAGAGATTTATGAGCAAGCGGGCGAAAATTTTAACATCAATTCTCCCCAACAGCTCTCAAACTTGCTTTTTCATAAGTTTGGCTTGCAAAGTGGCAGAGCGGTCAAGGGCGGTTTAAGCACCGATGAAGCCACCCTTAATAAAATTGTAGATTCTCACCCTATAATTCCTCTAATCCTTGATTACAGAGAGATGAATAAACTTAAAAATACCTATATTGAGCCATTATTAAAATATGCTAAGCAAAATCCACAGCACAAAATTTACACTTCATTTTTGCAAACAGGCACGGTTACGGGGCGATTAAGCTCCAAATCTCCTAATTTGCAAAATATCCCTGTGCGGAGTGAATATGGGCGCGAGATTCGCAGGGGGTTTATCGCCCAAGAGGGTTGCGTGCTCATTAGCGTGGATTATTCTCAAATTGAGTTGCGTCTTTTGGCTCATTTTAGTCAAGATTCTTTGTTAATACAATCATTTATGCAGGACAAAGACATTCATTATGAGACGGCATTGCGCCTTTTTGGAGAATCTCAAGCTCAAAGCAAGCGCCCGATTGCCAAGAGTATAAATTTTGGGCTCATTTATGGAATGGGCGCAAGGAAACTTGGCGAAACGCTAAAAATCCCCACCAAAGAAGCGAAACACTATATTGATAGTTATTTTGAGCTTTTTCCCACAGTAAAAGACTATCTTCACACACAAAAAGAACTTTTGCTCCAAAATGGCTATTCTCAGACGCTCTTAGGGCGGAGACGATATTTTGACTTTGTTAATACGAGCGAATTTATGAAAGCAAACTTTTTGCGCGAGGGGGTAAATTGCATTTTTCAAGGGAGTGCGGCAGATTTGATTAAACTCGGTATGCTTGAGCTTCATAGGCGGTATCACACAAGCGATTTGCAAATGCTTTTGCAAGTGCACGATGAGCTTATTTTCCAAGCACCAGAACAAAGCGCAAAAGATTATCTCCCGCACATAGAATCCATAATGAATTCCGTTTATACGCTCAATGTCCCGCTTAAATGCAATGTGAGCGTTGCGACAAATTGGGCAGAACTTAAGTAATGTGGGTGGTTCATTAGCACTTGGGCTTTTTGTTGGGAGCTATTAAGTGGAATCTTTGGTGGTAGTTTTACCACCAAAGGGGTAGTTAGGATTATTTTCTTGATGTTGGCGTGTCGTGGTGATAAGTAACCTCACCAGCTATATCACTTAAAATCGCACACGCTGCTTCACTCGCGCTTCCAATGGTTGTTGTTACCATTGAGGTAATCCCAGAAGCAATGCCTGCTACATACGCCCCGGGCTTCACTTCCTGTCTGCCACTCCACTCTAGGCGCACTTTATTTGGTTTGGGGATTAGTGTATGTGGTCGCACAAACGATTCAAAGCCCTTAATGTCAAATTCGCCCGCCCCTGTGGCAAAAATGACATATTCACTTTTTAATGGGGAAAATCCCTCCCCCTTTGTTTCAAAGTTTCCTTTGCTCCCGCTTACCTCATTTACTTTCCCCTTGATGTAACGCACTTGTAGCATAGAATCTATTTGCTTTTTGATTCCCGCATAAATCTCATCAGCCTTTGCTCCTAGTGGGAATAGCGGCGCATTATAAATTGCTGCACCGTGCAAATCCCCCTTGCCCTCATCGACAATGGTGATGTCAAAATCAAGTTTTTCACCTTTTGCACTTGCTAAAATAAGCGCGGAAGTAAGTCCCGCCACAGAGCCACCAATGATTGTTATAGAATGTTTCATAATGTATCCTTTGTGTTAAATTTGTGTAGCATTGCCCCATAAGTTGAGGCATTGCTACAATGTTTGGGATTGTAATATAAAAATGATAATATTTGTATTTGTTTGTTAAGGTTTTGTTCAAAAGGGCGTGCAGTTTTTATACATTGTCTCAAAATTTTGCACCGCCTTTTGCACCACCTCATTTTGCTGTGTGAAATAAAGCAACTCATAACTTCGTTCAAATGCTTGTTTTGAATAATTTGCCGAGCCTATAATAAGTGTTTTGTTGTCAATTATTGCCATTTTTTGGTGCATTATTCCTGTAATGTCGCCACTTTTTAATCCCTCCAGCGTGCAAACAGCAATATTTTTATATTTTGCTAGGTAACCAATGGTAGAGTTTTTGCTTTGGAGGTTTTGTGATTTGTCATAAATGACTTGCACCTTTATGCCTTTTTTGGCACTATCGCGCAAGACATTGGCAATTTGACGATGTGTAAAAGTGTAAATGGAGATTTTAATTTCGCTTTGTGCATTTGAGAGTGCAGATGTAAGGGCGTTTAAAGCCTCTTTGTTTTCGTTAGGGAGGAAATAAATGCTTTGAGCAAAGCCTAAGGCGCACCAAACAATCCACAAGTGAAAAACTTTTTTCATTTAACATTCCTTAAAAACTAAATTGTTTGGCTATAATACCCTAATAGCTTTAACGATTTTATAAAACTAAATAATAAGGGCGTGCAATGCAGATTCTCTTTATTAACACCAATCCAATTGTTCAAAAGCTTATTGAGGTTACGGCAGCCAAAGCAAATGTGAGACTTATAACAGTGCGTGAGCCTAGTGAAATCGGCGACATTGCCAAATATGATTACATCATCGCTGATGATGGGTGTTATAGTATTGATAAGTCAAAATATAAACAGCTTCTAAAAAATCGCCGTGCGTGCCTTATCTATTCTAAGGAAATGTATAGCGGATTTAGCGAGTATATTAAAAAACCCTTTATCCCCACGCATATTTTAAACATTATCATCGAAGAAATCGCCAAGTCTAAAAAGGAGCATAGCTTTGAATCCATAGAAGAGGAGGTCGTGCCAGAAGATATGAGTGTAGATTCTGTCTTGCAGGCTACACGCGCAATGCGCACGGCTGAAGATTCTCTTTCAAGCCTTGATTTGCTTTCAAAAGAGCTCAATATTAAACACCCAGAAGCCTCACCACAAGAGAAAGTCAATGATAGCTTTGCCAAGCAATCCGCAAGCGAGCCCCCAGCCAAAGAAATAAGCACAGAAGAATTGCTCGCAGATACGGATTTACATAAAGATGAACAAGCACCAGAATCCCTTGATATTGATGATATTAACCTTGATGATTTGGTCGATGAAACAGAATCTACCCCACAAGAAGAAGCCAAAGACACTCCACCACCAGCCACACCACCCCCAGAGCCAACCACCAAAGAGGACAATGAAGCTGAAGCAGAGCCAGCAACCCTAGCTCCAGAGGCAAGCGATACACAACCACAAGTGCTTGATAAGGAGCAAATAAGTGAAGTAAGCGAACTGCTTGATGCTATCGGCGATGAATCCAATGGAGAGACAAAACAAGAGCAAGCCTCCCAACCAGCGACAGAATCTACCCCAAGCGAATCTACAGAGGACGCAATACCAGATTTAGCAGAGGCAAGCGAATCTCCTAGTGAATCCGATACAGCTGGTGAAAGCGATTTGGATTTAGACGCACTTGGTTTAGAGCTTGCGGATAAACCTGATGAATCTACGCAAGAAGCCCAAGAGTTAGACTTAGATTCCATAGATTTAACCCAAGAACCAACTTCTAGCGATGAGGTGGAATCTACCCCACAAGAAGAAGCCACCACCCAAGAATCCCACCAAGAAGCCCAAGAGCTAGAAGATGTAATCCAAGAATCTCCAGAATCTCCCGCGCAAGATGAAGTGCCACAAGAATCTTCAATCCAAGATGAGGTCGCGCACGATGAGGTCGATGAAGTCGCCCAAGCGAGCGAGCTTACCGCGCAAGAAAGTCAAGATAGCGAATCTGATTCCAAGCAAGCCCAAGAGTTTTTTGCTGATACAAGTGCTGAGTTAGGCGAGGCTTCACAAGATGAGGTCTCAGCTAAAGAAGAGCCAGAGCCAGCGACAGAGGTGGCAGAGATGCCACAAGATGAAGCGACACAAGCCCCACAAGAGGCTGAAGAGGTTGCATTAGAAGATATTACAGAATCTCTCCCGCAAGAAGACAATGTGCAAGAAAGTGGCGCAGAGACAAGCGTAGCTGATGAGTTGGGCGAGGATATTGCGCTTGATGAGGTAGCTCTAGCAGATGTAGAAATGCCTGCAGATGAGCCTAGCGCGTCCACAGATGATGTGGCGGACATTGACATAGCCCAAGATTCCCAATCTAGCCCGCAAGGCACGGAAGACTTTAGCAACCTTAATGAAAATGAAGTGGCAGAAGCGTTGGGTGAGGAGCCATTGGCGGAGTCGCAAACCCCACAAGATAGCACATCAAGCGATGAGGTGGCACAACCTCACTCACAATCCGCTGTCTCGCCAGCTGAAATAGATGCAGTGAAAAATGCCATAGGCAAATCTTTAGAGGGCGCGTTGCAGTCTATGGCAAGCAATGAGTTAAAAACGCTGCTTGATGGAATGGAAGTCTCTATTAACATAAGTTTTAAGGACGCCAAAAAATGAGCGCATTGCTTATCCTATCAGGTCCTAGTGGCTGTGGGAAAAGCACATTGAGTGCAGAAATTTTAGCAAAAATCCCTAATGCGTATTTTTCTATCTCTACTACCACGCGCGCTAAGCGCGAGAGTGAGCAAGATGGTGTGCATTATCACTTTGTGAGTGAGGAGGAGTTTCTCACCCACATTAAAGAGGGCAAGTTTTTAGAATACGCACAAGTGCATAATAATTACTATGGCACTTCGTTGTTGCCAATCACACAAGCATTAGAGCAAGGCAGGCTTGTGGTTTTTGATGTCGATGTGCAGGGACACACAAGCATTAAAAAACATTTTGGCAACGCAGTAAAAAGCGTGTTTATCACCACCAAAAACGCGGAGATTCTAAAATCTCGCCTGCAAATGCGCAACACCGATGATGAAGCAACCATAAAGCTAAGGCTCGCCCAAGCTAAAAGTGAAATGCAACATTTAGGCGAATTTGACTTTGTCATTATAAATGATGACATAAACGAGGCGAGGGAGGCTATCGTTTGTATTGCTAAAAGTTTGTTTTATGCAAATAGCGATAAAAATTCTAGCCTAGCAAAAAATTGGCATTATATTTAAGCCTTTTTTGCTATAATGTGGCTTATTTAATTGTAAGGAGAGTGAAATATGGGACCAAGTCCGTGGCAAATAATTGTTATTTTGGTGATTGTGTTGTTGCTTTTTGGTGGGAAAAAAATCCCAGAGTTAATGAAAGGCTTAGGTAGCGGGGTAAAGAACTTTAAAAAAGCTATAAATGAAGAGGACGATGAAGACAAAAAGCCAGAGAATCTACCAAAAGATGCCAACAAGGACATCACACGAACCAATGCTAATGAGCAAAAACCAAGCACACAAGCTTAACAAAATAATTTTTGCAGATGCACAAACAGATAAAATCGCTTTTAGAGAATCTCATAAACACCGAGATTCTCTCTCCGCTTAATATTTCACCCATTGATATTCCCATAGAGCGTCCTAAAAACAAGGATTTAGGACATTTTGCTACGCCTGTGGCGTTTGTGCTTACAAAAATCCTTAAACAATCGCCAAGTGCCATTGCTAATGAAATTTGTCAAAAGCTCAACGAACACGAATGTTTTAGCGAAGCTTCGCAACTCAATGGTTATATTAACCTTACTTTAAGCGCGAGCTTTTTAGATTCCCTATGCGCGAGCGCGCTAAGTGGAAAATATTTTATTGCACAACCCAAAAACAACCAGCGCATTTTGCTTGAATATGTGAGTGCCAACCCGACAGGACCGCTCCATATAGGACACGCAAGGGGAGCTGTCTTTGGCGATAGCTTAAAGCGCGTGGGAGAGTTTTTGGGTTATGATATTGTTACAGAATATTATATTAACGATGCGGGCGCACAGATTACCAAGCTCGGTCGTTCGGTGTTTATGGCACAAAATAATGACTATCCACAGGAATGGGAGGAGGATTGTTATAGAGGCGAGTATATACAAAATATCGCTAAAGAGGCGTTAGGTGCTTTTGGAGCGCAGATTTTCACGGATTCTCACAACACTCAAGCAATAGCCACTTTAAGCACATTTGCCAAAGATTTAATGCTTGCAGAAATTAAACAAAATTTATCTGATTTAGGCATTAGCTTTGATAATTTTGTGAGTGAGAGGGCTATTTTTAGCCAATGGCAAGAAACACTGCAAATCTTGCAAAATAATGACGCCGTGTATGAAAATGAGGGCAAAATATGGCTTAAATCTAGCCAAAAGGGCGATGAAAGAGATAGGGTTATTGTGCGTGAAGATGGCGAGCCAACTTATTTGGCTGGGGATATTGTTTATCATCGTGATAAGTTTTTGCGAAAGTTTGATAGTTATATTAACATTTGGGGGGCAGACCATCACGGCTATATCGCTCGAGTAAAGGCAAGCCTAGAGTTTTTGGGCTATGAGAGTAAAAAATTAGAGATTTTGCTCTCCCAAATGGTGAGTTTGCTAAAAAATGGCGCGCCTTATAAAATGAGCAAACGCGCTGGCACTTATATTCTCGTGCGTGATGTAGTGGATGAGATTGGTGCGGATTGTTTGCGCTTTATTTTTCTTACTAAAAAGCCCGATACGCATTTAGAATTTGACATTCACACACTAAGTCAGCAAGATTCCAACAATCCCGTTTTTTATATCAACTATGCAAATGCGAGAATCCACACACTACTAGGAAAGTCAAATCTCACACAAGCACAAATCACACAATCAAGTATTGTAGAATTTTTAGGACAAAAGGACTGCACTATCGCCAAAGACGCCCAAAACCTGCTTTTTTGCGCATTAAATATTCATCAAGTTATACAATCAAGTTTTGCACAAAGAGAAATGCAAAAAATTTGCGAATATTTACGCGAGCTCGCAAGCCTTTTGCATAGCTTTTATAACGCACATAGAATCCTAGATAATCCCCATCAAACCCCAATTTTAAAAATTTTGCTTGCGGTTTCGCAATCTTTAAGTCTTGGGCTTTCTTTGCTTGGCATTCACGCAAAAACAAAAATGTAATTTATCTCCCACCAAAGCAACACAATGACTGATACAACGCCATACCCTAAGAAATTGGTTTTTAGAGATTCTTTTTATGCGAGTTTGCCTATTATGATTGGGTATTTGTTGCTTGGTGGAGCATTTGGTGTGTTGCTTGGAAATGCTGGATACACCGTTTTACACGCATTTATTATGGGCGTGTGTATTTATGCTGGACTTATGCAATTTGTCGCGGTTTCTTTGCTCGCACAAGGACTTGATTTTATTGCTTTAGTGGTGCTTGCTTTAGTGATAAATGCGCGCCATATTTTTTATGGCATTAGTATGCTTCATAGATTCCAAGATTATACTAAGGTGCGAAAATTTTATATGATTTTTTCTCTCACCGATGAAACTTTCGCGCTTATAAATGTAAAAACACACCCACACAATCAACCGCTTTTTATGTTTTATATTTCCGCACTCAATCAATTTTATTGGGTGGTTGGTGGTTGCTTGGGGGCATTGCTTGCTAAGAGCATACAAGCGCAAGGCTTTAGCACGCAGGGCATTGAATTTGTGATGAACGCCATTTTTATTGTGATTTTTTTAGAACAATGCAAGAAAAACGCAACATTGGCTCTCATTGGTGCTGGGATTGGGATTGTGAGCTTGGCTATTTTTGGAGCAGATTTTTTGTTGTATGCGATGGCTCTTTGTGTTGTGTTTTTTGCGTTAAGCAAGCCTATTTTTGCACCCAAAAGCACCATTCCCACAGATTCTCATACAAGCACTAAAAAGGACGCTTGCAATGATTAGTGCATTTGATTTTACCATATTTGTTTTGGCATTGACGCTTGGGACATTTGCGACACGCGCATTGCCCTTTGTGCTTTTTGCCAAGAAGATTCCACATTTTATTACTTACCTTGGCAAAGTTACACCTAGTGCGAGTATGGGAATCTTGCTGGTATATTGCTATAAGGATACTTCTTTATCGACTTTGCCATTTAATGAGATACTCGCTACTCTTGCGGTGGTGATAATGTATTTGTGTATTCGCGTAGAATTTATTGCCATTGCGCTAGGCACGGGATTATTTATGTTTTTAACACAAAGTCAAATTTTATATCGCCTTTACTAAACATTTAAACAAACACTATAAACTAGCTCCGCGATTATAACTTATCACAAAGGATTACAATATGGTCGAACAAATAAATGCAACGCAATATGAAACGGTTATTCAAAAAGATTCTTGTTTGGTGGTGCTTGGGGCTTCTTGGTGTCCAGATTGTCGCAAAATCGAGCCAATTTTAGAAGAATTAAGCAAGGAATATAAAGACAAAACACATATTTATCATATCTCTATCGATAAGGAATCGGCTCTAAAAGATGCACTAGGCGTGCGTAGAATACCGACACTTATTGGGTATAAAAACGGGCAAGAAATAGAGCGACTTATTGAGCCAGATTCAAAACAAAAAATCCAAACGCTTCTTAACCAAGTGCTTTAGCACAGAATCTGTATGCCAAAATTAGTGGTTTTTAGCGGGGCTGGGCTAAGCGCACCATCGGGCGTAGCGACATTCCGCGATAGCAATGGATTGTGGGCAAATTATGACCCAATGGAAGTGTGTAATTTCCAAAATTGGGAGAAAAACTTCACACTCGTGCATAATTTTTATAATTTGCGCCGAGCCGAGCTTAAAAATGTCGCTCCAAATGCAATGCACCAATATCTCGCCACCTTGCCACAAACGCTCAACGCACAATTATCAAACAAAAAGTGCCCTGAGCGTATAGAAGTGATATACCTTACACAAAATGTCGATGATTTGCTCGAGCGTGCGGGGGCAAAAGATGTGGTGCATTTGCACGGAGAGCTTATCAAACTTGTTTGTCCGCGCTGTGAGAATGTTACCACCATTGGTTATGAGGCATATAATTCTCAGCCTTGTGTGCAGTGTGGCTATGAAAAAATAAAGCCAAAAATTGTATTTTTCTACGAACAAGCCCCATTGTATGCAACAATGTATGAAGTTTTTACTTCTTTAAGAGAGTGTGATTGTGTGCTGGTGGTGGGCACAAGCGGGAGCGTGATAGACATTAGCAGTCTGCTCGCGCTTAATCCTCGCATCGGCAAAAAGATTCTAAACAATCTTGAGCAATCTCAAAGTATCGATGAGCGCGTATTTGATGAGGTTATTTATGAGAGTGCGACTGATGCCATACAGCGCGTGGATTCCATACTTAAGGGCTTTTTTGCCCCGCATTTATGAGGCTAGTTTTTGGGTTTTATGCGTATAATATCGCGTAAGAAAAGTCGCAAAAATGGATAAATCTCATTTAGCTCCAAACCTTGTGCCCTGCCTGTTAGCAAGATTCTAAGAGGCTTGAAAAACATTTTGCCACTAAGCTTGCTGCGCGACATCAATTCTTTTTTGAGCTCTTCATAGTCATTTAACGCGTTGTGATGAGAATCCATAAGCGCGCAAAAGCATTCATAAAGAATCTGCGCCTGCGTGCTGAAATCCTGCCCCTCATAAGTGGCGTAAATATCTTTTGTGTTAAAGATTAAGTCAATTTTTTCACGCACCTCATTAAGCGTGCTTGCTTCTTGGAGATGAAGTTTTGCTAATCCCCCGATACTTGGGTCTTTAGATTCTAAAAGCAGGGCAAATTCTTGCTCGTTAAGCAACTTTAAATGTTCTCTATTGATAAAGCGTAAGCGTGCTAAATCAAACTTCACAGGCGATTTAGCAATTTTATTTATATCAAACCATTCTATCGCTTCATCAAGGGTAAAAATTTCTTTTGGTGTGTTGTTTCCCATTGCCACAAGATAGTTGATAATCGCTTTTGGCAAAAAGCCCTGCTCCAAAAGCCAGCTCACACTAGAAGCACTATCGCGCTTGCTCATTTTACTCCCGCTCTCCCCTAAAATAATGGGCAAATGCGCGTATTTGATGTCTTTGGGATAATCTAAGTTTTTGTGGATAAGAATCTGTTTTGGTGTGTTGCTGGTGTGGTCTTCTCCACGAACGATAAAGCTAATATCATAAAGCATATCATCAACCGCACACGCGAAATTATAAGTAGGAATCTTATCTTGCTTGACAATCACAAAGCTATCAATTTCTTGGGCACTAAAATGCAATTCCCCCTTAATGCAATCTTTGAAAACAATATCATTTTTTGCCCCTCTTAGTCGTATCACGGGGTTTGGATTGGAATCTTTTTGTTCATTTGCCCACGCTTCATCATAGCGAAACGCTCTTTTTTGTGCGATAAATTCTTCGCGTTTTTTGTCTAAAAACTCTGGAGTGCAGTAACAATAAAACGCCAAATCTTTAGCGATGAGATATTCTGCGATTTTCAAGTGATGAGCGAAGTTGTCGCTTTGATAAACGAGTTTATCCCACAGCAAACCAAAGAGATTGAGCAGGGCTAAAATATCTTTATCCTTGCCTTCTATGTTTCTTGCTGTATCGGTGTCTTCTATGCGGATTAAAAAGGGCTCTTTGCTTTGTTTGGCGATAATGTAATTAAAAATGGCGGCACGCAAATTGCCAATGTGCATATCGCCTGTGGGCGAGGGTGCGAATCGAAGCATTATGATTTAAAAAGGCGCGATAAATCCGCACTGCTAACTTGCTCAAAGCGCGCATCATCGCCACCACTAAGGAGAGCGGCAGAGAGCAATGAAAGCAACTCATTAGATTCTTGCTTTTTGTCCTTTATATATGCACTCATAGAGGCGATGTCTTTTGCTTTGAGTGGATTTTCAAAGCATATTTCGTGCAATTCTCCATTTATTTTGGAGGTAAAGTTGGTTTCAAAAATTGGCATACCTAAAAATGCACTTGCATTGATAATGTTTTGCACTTGGACAAAAACGGTGCTTTTTGCGTGGATATAGGCTGGGTTAGATTCTTTGGTTTGCAAAGAATCTAGCCTAGCAAGTTCGCACTCAATCTTGCTAAGGGCGATATTTCCAAGTTGCAACACCCCGATAAATTCATTAAGACCCTTGCTGTCTTGGTTAAATTGCTTAATAGCGTTTTGTGTAGCACCTTCTTGGTTGCTATGAGCAAAGCCTTGTATTGTTTGTGTGTTGAGATGTTCCATTTGAGCTAACTCCTAAAGATAAACTTGTTGAACCACAAAGCATATTTTATTCCTAAAATACCAAAAACGAAGTGCTTTTGGTTTGATAAATGTGTGGCGTTTAGCAAAGATTGTTGTGTTTTTGTGTTATACTTTTTGTCTTTTATTTTTTATTAAACTTGAAGATTAGGGGCATTATGAATTTTGGTGTAAGGGCATTTTTGTTGGCATTGTTGTTTGTCTGCGTTGCTTTTGGTGTGGAGGCAGACAGCAAGGTTAGCCCTATTGATTTTAAAGTCTATGATATGCCTACACAAAATCCTAATGGACCGTTTGCGCTTATAATGTCTGGGATTCAAGGTGATGAGCCCGGAGCGTATAATGCCACAAATATTTTACTCCAATATTACACTATCAAAAAAGGCAATGTGCGTGTAGTCCCATCTCTTAGCCCGCATTCAATGTTTTTTAACAATCGTGGTGTGTTTGGGGATTTAAATCGTAAATTTGCCACACTTAGTGCAAAAGACCCAGAATATGGCGTTATACAAAAGATTAAGGCAGAAATTTTAAAACCAGAGGTGAGCGCGATATTTCATATGCACGATGGGAGCGGGTTTTATCGCGAAGAATATGTGAATGAAATGTTTGGACCAAGGCGATGGGGGAATTGCTCTATTATTGACCAAAATTCTATCAATGTTGAGCATTTTGGGAATCTGCACGATATTATCAACAAAGTTGTTGAGCACACCAATAAGGGCTTGCTAAAGCCTTTCCACCAATATCGTATCCGCAATACCCATACCGCACTCAAAGACACAGAAATGCAAAAATCCCTCACTTATTTTGCTATTACTAATAACAAGCCAGCATTTGCTCACGAAGCCTCAAAAACCTTGCCTCTAAGGGAAAAAACTTATTATCATCTGCTTGGAATCGAGGGCTTTTTACACGCATTGGGAATCGAGTTTGAGCGACATTTTGAGCTTAATCCACAAGCAGTGGCAAAACTCATCAATGATACTTCTATCACGCTAAGCATTCAATCAAACATTCAAATTCCTATTTTTGGGTTAAAAAGCCCGCTTAATTATTTCCCAATGCCACTTAGCGCAAAAAAGGACTTGCAAGGCATAAAGCTCGATTCTAAAAGCTATATTTTGGGATTAGCCCACACGAGCAACAGCACGCTTATTGACATAAAATATGGCAATCGCACAATGGGACGCTTAAAGCCATTGTATTTGGGTTTTGATGATTCGCTTTCTTCGGTGAAAATGTTGCTTGATAACGAGGAGCGTGAAGTTGCTATTGGCTCTATTGTGCGCACAAAAGAGAGTTTTTATATCAAATCAAAAGAGGGATACAGAGCAAATGTGATTGGTTTTGTAAAACCGGGCGATACTTCTAACAAACCGCAAGAATTTGATACACTCGTGCAAAAAAGCAAAATACAAAAGCGATTTTCTGTGGATAGTGCAGAAAAAATGTATAGAGTAGAGTTTTATAAAGATGAATTGTTCGCGGGTATGATTATCGTGGAGTTTGAGTAGGTATTACTGCGTTTTTATCTCTTCGGTGATTCTAAACACATTTTCTTCTTGAAATACAGAGCAAATGCTGAGGCGCAAACTTATAGTGCGCCTCGTATCAAGCACAACAATGGGGTTGATACTTCCAAATCCACATAAACAAATCCTAAGTGCAGATTCTACTTCATAGGGTAATGGATTTTGTAGCATTTCACGCACGCTAGCGTATGAAGTTTCACACAATGCGTTAATGTCCTTTACGCTAAGAAACATACTATCATCTTTGCTTGCTAATCCTACAAATACGCTTTGCATTGTTGGGGTGGTTTGTGGGAGCGATTGTTGCATCTTTTCTAACCCAATGTCATTTTGCACCAAAAATGGTGCGAGAAAATGCGGAGATGGGACAAGCGTTTTTGTCCATACAATGCTTGAAGTCTTTGTGGCATTTTTGCTTTGAGAGTTGCATAGCACATATATGTCAATGGATTCATCGCCACATCGTGCGCTTGCACGAAGCACTCGCCACGCAAGAATGGTGCGCTTGGATAAAATATATGGTGTGTGTGTTTGCTCAAGTTCATCGCGCCGAGCGAAAGTGCGGATTCTATCTTCATTGCTTGCTGGGAGAAATTGCCTACCAACATTTTCGATGAGCTCCAAAGCGATTTTGTTAGATTTTTCGCGTTGCTTATTGAGCGCAAATTCACAACCACAATAATTTTGTCGATACAGGTTGTCTTTTTTGGCAAGGGCAGCTTGCTCTTGAGTGCCGCCATTTGCGCGGACATTAAGTTTTATAAATTCCAAATTATGCTCTTGTGCGATTTTGTCCCCCTGCTCGTAGAGAATCTCTTGCTCTTTCATAGGGCTTGATAAGAGTGTAGAGGTAAATCGCGTAATCCCCCGCGCTTTTGCAAAAATCGCGCTTTGTATAAGACGAATGTCAAAACACTTTACGCATCGCTCGCCTTTTTCTGGTTCATTTTCTAAGCCCTTGACACCATTAAACCAATGTGGTGTTTCGTATTCTCCCTCAAAGAGCTCAATATCAAGCATCGCACAACTTCGTTTCACATCACTTAAGCGCAAATCGTATTCTGCCTTTGGGTGAATGTTTGGGTTATAAAAATACCCGATAAGTTTAGAATCTAAAAACTTTTCGCGTAACTTTTGCAAAAAAAAGTGGCTATCCACCGAACAACAAATATGCACCAAAATCATTTGTCTTCCCCGTTGTTTTTGTTATCTTTGTCTTCATCGCTATATGCAATGCGTAAAAACCACACACTTCCACCGACAAAAACCACAATCAAAAAAACGATTAACACCCAATCCAATATGCCCATTTTTGCTCCTTTGTTTTTATGATAATAATGTTTCATATGAAACATTATTATTGTGAGAATCTTTTGTTTGTTTTGCGTTTAATGTCAATGGCATTTGCATATCGTTAGATTCCGTTGCGTTGTTTTGTGTAGATTTTGCTAACATTTTTTCTCGTAGCTGTCCACACGCTGCGTCTATATCAAGCCCTTTTGATTCTCTAATGGTGCAGAGCAAACCCCTTTGTGTCAAAAAGTCGGCAAACTCCTGTGCTTTTTGTGTGCTTGGACGCGCAAATTCACTTCCTGTGTGTGGATTAAACAAAATTACATTGACTTTGGCTGGGATTTTGTCAAGCAGAGCGAGAAGTTTTTTTGCTTCAATGAGGCTATCATTCACATCTTTAATCATCAAGTATTCAAACATTACCCTTTTACGCAAATCTATGGGGAAAGCACGCACTTCCTCGAGCACTTGAGCGATATTGTATGCCTTGTTGATTGGCATTAGCCGACTACGCAATGTATCATCGACAGCGTGTAGAGAAATCGCAAGTTGCACGCCAAGATTAAGCTGTCCTAGTTTTTTAATTTTTGGTGCAATGCCACTTGTAGAAATCGTCTGTCTGCGTGGCGAAATGCTAAGCCCATCAAGTTCGCTAAGGATTCTAATGGCTTGCGCGACAGAATCTAGATTGTCTAAAGGTTCTCCCATTCCCATATATACGATATTTACGCGTTTTTGTGGGGGAATGTCATTGTCGCGTTTGATTGCCACAACTTGCTCCACAATCTCTCCAGATTCTAAATTTCGCTCAAAACCACCCTTTGCCGTGAGACAAAATGCGCATCCAATTTTGCATCCAATTTGTGAAGAAACACAAATAGTCCATTTTTCGCTCGCGCTCATTCCTCCATTTTCGTCATAGCATTTTTCTTTCATTTGCAATAGCACAGATTCAAAAGTGTGTCCGTCTTTTGTTTCAAAGAGATATTTTTTGCTTCCATCGGTGCTTTTTTGAATCTTTACAATCTTTAGATTGCGCACACAAAATTCTTTGTCTAAATCCTTTCTCATCGTTTTTGGGAGATTAGACATTTGTGAAAAATCGCTGACATAATCCACATATAGCCACTTGTATATTTGTTTGGCGCGAAAGGGTGGATTGAGTATGGTTTTTAGCTCATCAAGCGTATAATTAAAGATATTTTTTTGCGAGTGTATCATATACCCCCCACCAAATCACTTGCTACTTCAAGTGCAAACATTGATAATTTTTTATGCGCATCTTTGTGAAGTGCGATGAAATTTTTATGCGCATCTTTGTCGCAGTGATTTGTAATGCAAAAGATTCCAAGTGCGGGAATCTTAAAATAATCCGCGACTTTTAGAATGGCAAAAAACTCCATATTTTCTAGCAAAATCCCTGCATTTGTCATTTTGTGTGCGAAAGATTCGTCCGTGCAAATGTAGTTGCTACTATTGACAATCGCGCGTGGGCGTGAATCCAAAATCGTGGCTAGATTCGCGCCCAAATTTTTAGATTTGCCCAATGTTTCATATGAAACCATTTCGATTTTGTTCTCTAACGGCGTGTAAGATTCACCCTTGCTGAAAGACGATTCGATTTGCGTGGCGGAGTTGCTTACAAAAATATCTAGCAATTTTATGTCCCTGCTATACGCTCCCGCACTACCGATGAAAATCAAAAATTTGGGATTCTCGCGCAAAATAATCGCCGTTAGCTCGATAGCAGATTCTACCAAGCCCACGCCAATATCTTTGGCAAAATTAAAATTTTCACCCCTAGCACAGATAAACATTTTTGTCCTTTTTTAGATTCGCAGTTTAAAATTGCCACAAATTTCCAAAATTCACTCCAAAATCTCATTAGATTCATAACCGAATCGGCACTCTATTATCCGCCAAATATGTTTTCAAATCAGCGATTGCGATTTCATTATAGTGAAAAATACTTGCAGCCAATGCCGCGTCCGCCCCCGCATTAAAAACTTCTACAAAATCTTGCATTTTCCCCGCACCACCACTTGCTATTATTGGAATCTGCACCATTTTACTTACACATTGTAATCCCTCTGTATCATAACCATTTTTCATTCCATCGTTATCCATACTTGTGAGTAGGATTTCTCCAGCCCCGCGTTCATATACTTCTTTGCACCATTGTGGCAAGTCTTTGCCTGTATCAATTCTCCCACCATTGATAAAGACACTCCACGATTGTGGCGCGATTTTTTTGTAATCAATAGCCACCACCATACATTGCGAGCCAAATCGCTTCGCACCCTCCTCTATCAAATTGGGATTTTTAATCGCAGCAGAGTTAATGCTTACTTTATCACACCCCGCGTTTAAAAGCGCGTAAATATCATCTAAATTTCGCACACCGCCACCCACACTAAAAGGGATAAAAACTTCTTTTGCGACTTTTTTTACCACTTCCAAAATCGCGCCACGATTTTCCACACTCGCCGTTATGTCTAAAAATACAAGCTCATCTGCACCCTCATCATTGTATCTCTTTGCTATTTCTATTGGGTCGCCAGCATCTTTTAGTCCTATGAAATTTACCCCCTTTACTACGCGCCCATCTTTGACATCAAGGCAGGGAATAATGCGTTTTGCAAAGCCCATAGTTATCCTTTCAGCACTTTTTAGAAATTTAAAGTCAAAACCGACTTGTTCTTTATAATTGAGAACATATTTTGCTTTGACAATTATGCCACATTTGGCACATTTTGTTGTGTAAATTTGCAAGAACAATTTACATTTACATAAATTTTGCTATAATGCGTGGCAAATCTATTTTCTTAAGGTCTTTGGGTAGATTGTGTCGAAGTATAGAGCAAAAAAGCATTTTGGACAAAACTTTTTGCACGATATGTCTTATATTCAAAGAATCATTGAAGCGATTCCCAAATCCTCTGCACAGATGGTGGAGATTGGGATTGGCTTGGGTGATTTGAGTAAAGAGTTAGTAAAATTAGGTCCTTTAGTGGCGTATGAAGTCGATAAGGATTTATGTTCTTTGTTTGCTAAAAATTTTTCACCAATGTTGTGCGATGGGCATTTTATCAGTGAGTGCCTAGACGCGCAACCAACCAATGTATCAAACCCGCACAGTGGCATTAAGGATAATAAAATATTGTTGCTTAACCAAGATGTGCTTGCTTGTAAGGATACTCAAGGTTGGCTTTGGAAAAGTGAGTATATGCTTGTTGCCAACTTGCCGTATTATATCGCCACGCATATTATTTTGCGTGTCTTGCGTGATGAAAAATGTCAGGCATTTGTAGTAATGACGCAAAAAGAAGTAGCGCGTAAATTTTGTGCAGATGTGGGAGAAAAGGCATTTTGCGCATTAAGTGTATTGATACAAAGTTTTGGTAGGGTGAGATTGCTTTTTGATGTGCCAAAAGAGGCATTTAATCCAAGTCCAAAAGTAATCTCAAGCGTATTTTGTGTAGAAAAATTTACTGAGGAAAAACACAGATTTGCCCCCAACACATTTGGAGAATCTTATTTTGTGGATTTTGAGGCATTTCTACGCAAAGCCTTTAGTGCCCCGCGAAAAAAGCTCATCAACAATTTGGAGCGTTTAGCAAACTTCCAGCATATTTTTACTACTCTTAATATTCCTCTCAATGCTCGACCAAGCGAGGTGAGCACAGAGCAATATCACCATATATTTCAGCAATTACAAGGAGCATTATAATGGAAGAGCAAAACAATCAAAATCAGCCAAAAGAGGGGCGATTTCAAAAATTCACTAAAAAATTTCGCCCTAAAAGCGAACAACCTGCCAAAGATTCCATACAAGATGGACAAAATGGCAACAAATCTCACACTAAACCATTTGATAACAAAAATAAAGAAAAATTTGAGGGGCGCAAATGGGTTGGAAAAAATCCATTTTCTCATCACAAAGATGATGAAAATGAAAGCGTAGGTGGCGTGAGGGAAGTAAAAAACCCAAATGAAAAAAGTAATTTGGGGTTACACAAAGATTTAAGAAAGGGCGTTGAGGCGAATCTGAAAATCCAAAAAGAGAGCCTTAATGCGCACGCAAAAATCAACACAAACACTAAGGCAAGCGTGAGAATCACACCACTAGGTGGGCTTGGTGAAATTGGTGGCAACATCACGGTCATTGAAACACAAAATAGTGCCATTGTCATTGATGTGGGTATGAGCTTCCCTGATGAGAATATGCACGGAGTGGATATTTTGATTCCAGATTTTAGCTATTTGCACGCGATTAAGGACAAAATTAAAGGTGTAATCATCACGCACGCCCACGAAGACCACATTGGCGCAGTCCCCTATCTCTATAAGCAATTACAATTTCCGCTTTATGGCACGCCATTGCCACTTGGAATGATTGGGAGCAAGTTTGATGAGCACGGCTTAGAAAAGTATCGCTCGCTTTTTAGAATCGTAGAAAAGCGCAAGCCCATTGTCATTGATGAGTTTGAGGTGGAATGGATAAACATTACCCACTCTGTCATTGATGCGAGCGCACTTGCCATTAGGACAGAAGCAGGTGTGATATTGCATACGGGAGATTTTAAAATTGACCACACTCCCGTTGATGACTTGCCCACAGATTTGCATAGATTGGCGCATTATGGGGAAGAGGGCGTGATGTTGTTGCTTAGTGATTCTACAAATTCACATAGGTCAGGCAACACACCAAGTGAATCTAGCGTAGGACCGACATTTGACGCACTTTTCAAACAAGCACAAGGGCGCGTGATAATGAGCACATTTAGCTCAAATATCCACCGCGTGTATCAAGCCATCAATTATGGGATAAAGTTTAACCGCAAGGTTGCAGTTATCGGGCGTTCAATGGAAAAAAACTTAGAGATTGCTTTGGAATTGGGATATATTAAGATTCCACAAAATGTCTTTATCGAGGCGCACGAAGTGGAAAAATATCCTGATGAGGAGATTCTCATCGTTACCACAGGCTCTCAAGGAGAGACAATGAGTGCGTTGTATCGAATGGCAACGGACGAGCATCGCCACATTAAGATTAAACCAAGTGATATGGTGATTATCTCTGCGAAAGCCATACCGGGCAATGAGGGGAGCGTATCAGCGGTAATAAACCTTTTGATGAAATCAGGCGCAAAAGTAGCGTATCAAGACTTTAGTGAAATCCACGTGAGCGGGCACGCCGCCCAAGAGGAGCAAAAGTTAATGCTCCGCCTTATTAAACCAAAGTTTTTCCTCCCCGTGCACGGCGAATACAACCATATCGCTAGACACAAAGAAACAGCGATTAAATGTGGCGTAGATGAGAGAAACATCTTTCTTATGGAAGATGGCGACCAAATCGAAGTCAATCCAAACTATATGCGCAAAGTGCGTAGTGTAAAAAATGGCAAAATCTTCATTGATAACCAAATCAACCGCCAAATTGACACTGACATTGTCGAGGATAGACAAGTGCTCGCTAATGATGGAATCGTGGTAGTGTCGCTACAAGTGAGCAAAGAGCGCAAGATTCTTAGTTCTAAAATCTCAAGCTATGGCTTAGTGGCGAATAAAGAGGATAAGGGCTTTGAAAAAGAAATGGGCGAGGTGTTAGAGCTTATTGTTCAAAATTACAAAAAAGAACATTTTAATGCAAATGGTTTGGAGCAAGAAATTATTGCAACTTTTAGAAAGCATATCTTTAAAAAAGTGAAAAAATATCCTGCTATTGAAGCAATGGCGTATGTGATATAGGAACATCATAATGAAAAATGACTATTTGGCTATCGCAAAATCTGTGCTAGAAATAGAATCTAGCGCGCTTTTAGATTCTATTTCGCGCCTTAATAGTGCGCAACTAGAAAAGATTGTGCAAGTCATTGGCGCAAGCAGGGGAAAACTTGTCATAACGGGCGTGGGTAAAAGTGGGCATATTGGCGCAAAGATTGCTGCCACACTCTCTTCTACGGGCACGCCAAGTATGTTTATGCACCCTGTGGAGGCAATGCACGGGGATTTGGGCGTTATCCAAAAAGATGATGTTGTGCTCGCGATTAGTTATAGCGGGGAGAGTGAGGAGCTTTTAAATCTGATTCCCCACATTAAGCGACTTGGCAACACCATCATCACAATGAGCAAAGACAAAAACTCTAGCCTTTCTACAATGAGCGAGTTATTTTTAGATATTTTCGTGCAAAAAGAAGCCTGTCCTCTCCAAACAGCTCCTACAAGCTCTACGACACTCACTCTTGCATTAGGCGATGTGCTTGCCGTGTGTCTTATGTATTATCGTAATTTTTCACAAGAGCGTTTTGCTTCTTTTCACCCCGGTGGGAGCTTAGGCAAGAGATTGTTTGTAAAGGTCAAAGACTTAATGCAAACAACCAACCTGCCTATTATAGATTCTCACACTTCGCTTAAAGAGTGCATTATGGTAATGAGTGAGGCAAGACTTGGGAACGCGCTTATTGTAGAAGATGGCAAACTCCTCGCCGTGCTTAGCGATGGAGATTTGCGTAGGGCGTTAATGCAAAAGGATTTTGATATGCAGGCGCGCGCCTTGCTCTATGCTACCAAAAATCCAAAGACTTGTAATGACCCAGATATGCTTGCTTTTGAAGCATTAAAAATGATTGAAAAGAACAAAATTCAAATACTTATCATCACAAATAAGCAAAATGTAATACAAGGCGTGATACACTTACATACACTGATAAGTGCGGGTATTAAATCTTAAATTCCACTAAGGAGGCAAAATGTTTGAACGCATTGATGAAATTTTCAAAAAAATTGAGGACATTCGTGATGACATCAATATTTTGCTAGGAATGGCAAAAATTTCGATGGTGGATTACATTATGATAAAACGAGGCTCAAAAGATTATCCAGAAGGGTTAAATCTCACACTTTTAGCACAAATTGACGCAGAAGTAGAGAAGCTCAAAGCACAAATTGATGCACTCAATAAACTCAAACGTGAAATGCTTGTGTTTTAACCCATTTTTTGTTATAATCGCATTTACTTGCCTTAGGCTAAGGCTTTACATTAGATTCTTTTGTCTCACATAGACTTCGCATAGAGCAGATTCTAATTGTATTTTATTGTTTTTGGAGTGGTTGAAATGGATAGAGATTCTTCATTTTGGCACGGATTTAGGGAGCGGTTTTTGGTGAAATTTTGGTCGCCTGTTCCCGCAGTTATCGCACTTGGCGTGATGAGTGCGTATTATTTTGGAATCACAGGCACTTATTGGGCTGTAACGGGCGAATTTACTCGTTGGGGCGGACATATCCTTAACTTCATTGGAGTTGATACAAGCGATTGGGGATATTTCAAAATTATAGGACTTAAAGGCACGCCACTAGATAGAGTAGATGGCGTGATGATTATAGGAATGTTTGCTGGTGCGCTCGCAGCGGCACTAATGGCAAACAATGTGAAGTTTCGCCTACCTCAAAGCAACATTCGCATTGCGCAAGCTCTTATTGGTGGGGCAATAGCTGGCTTTGGTGCGCGCATTGGTATGGGCTGTAATTTGGCGAGTTTTTTTACGGGGATTCCGCAGTTTAGCTTGCACGCGTGGTTTTTTACTATCGCCTCAATGGTGGGTGTGTATTTTGGTGCGAAAGTGGTTGTTTTGCCAATATTTCGCGCAAAGGTCCAGCTCGTTAAGGTAGATTCTCAAAAAACCATCACACAAAGCCCACAAAGAAAACAACTCTTTTTTGCATTGGGTGTTGGTGTATTGCTTTTGGTGGCTATTTGGGTTGGTTCTATTATGGCATTTGGCGCAGTGCCTGAGGGCAAGAAGATTTCCGTTTTTGCGCTTGCGATTGTATTTGGCGTGGGTTTTGGCTTTGTGATTTCTCGCGGGCAGATTTGCTTTACTTCTGCGTTTAGAGATTTGTTTTTGACGGGACGCGGCGTGATGGCGCGTGCGATTATTTTTGGTATGATTGTCTCAAGCATTGGTGTATTTAGCTACATTTTACTTGATGTCGCGCCAAAGACCGCTTGGGCAGGACCAAATGCCGTAATTGGTGGATTGCTCTTTGGCTTTGGAATTGTGGTGGCTGGAGGCTGTGAGTGTGGCTGGATGTATCGTGCTGTTGAGGGACAGACACATTATTGGGTAGTGGGCGTTGGCAATATCATCGGTGCGACATTGCTTGCTGCTACTTGGGATTATTATGCCGCACCTTTGGCGACAGATTTCCCTAAAATCAACCTTTTAGAATCTTTTGGCAACTATGGTGGATTGGTGGCAAATTACGCGTTGTTATTGCTTTTTTTGGGTTTTGTGCTTTTAGTGCAAAGGTCGTATTTTAAAAAGACAGATACAAATGACTAAGGAGGCAAAAATGAGTAATCAAATAATCCCAACTTATCAGCTTGATTTACAAGGAGAGCCCTGTCCATATCCCGCGATTGCGACACTTGAAGCATTGCCAAGTCTTAAAAAAGGCGAGATTTTAGAGGTCATTAGTGATTGCGCACAAAGTATCAACAACATTCCCATTGATGCGAAAAATCACGGCTATGAAGTGCTAAAAGTCGAGCAAATTGGCTCAAGCATTCGGTATTTAATCCGCAAGTAACCCTGTCTTAGGCAAGATTTATCCTTGCCTAAGGGCATTATAAAATATCACGCACGCCTTTGTGGTTTGGCTTGCTTAAAAACCCCTCTTTTTCAAGCTCCTCGACAAATTTCGCCGCTTTGTTGTAGCCTATGCTAAACTTTCGTTGCACGGCACTAATAGAAGTCGAATTGCTCTCTAGCATAAAGCGTTTAATCTGCCCTAAAATTTCACCATCTTCTTCGCTGTTTTCATCGCTACCAGCAAGCACACTTTCTTTTTTGTCAAGCAAGAAATTCTCATCATATTCCACATTGCGCTGTTGCTTGATAAAATCTACCACGCGCTCAATCTCTTCTTCCGTGCTTAGTGGCGCGTGCAATCGTATCATAGAATCTGAAATTTTAAAGAGCATATCGCCTCTGCCAAGCAAGCTCTCCGCCCCTGTGGTATCAAGCACCACTTTAGAATCCACCTTACTTCCTACTTTGTAGCTTATGCGCGATGGGAGGTTGCCCTTTAGCGTGCCTGTAACCACATCGACACTTGGACGTTGCGTGGCGATGATAAGGTGGATTCCACACGCTCTGCCCATTTGAGCGATTCTCCCTAATGGAGATTCTGCTTCGCGCCCAGCGGTTTGCATTAAATCTGCTAATTCATCAATCACTATGATAAGATAAGGCATTTCTCGCCCACCTTCTTCTTTAACTCGTTTGTTGTAGCCCTCATAATCTTTCACGCGCAACTCTTTCATCATTTCATATCGCCTATCCATTTCGCTAACTGCGCTTACTAAACCAGCGATTGCCTTTCTAGGGTCGGTGATAATGGGTGTGATGAGGTGAGGAATGTCGCTGTATAGCGAAAATTCTACGCGTTTTGGGTCAATCATCATTAGTTTAAGGTTATCGGGCGAGTTTTTATACAAAAGTGAGAGAATCATCGCATTCAATCCCACGCTTTTCCCCGCACCTGTCGTCCCCGCAATAAGTAGATGTGGGAGTTTGCGTAAGTCTTGCACAAAAGGATTGCCTACAATATCTTTCCCAAAAGCAAGCGTGAGCGGAGAGAGAGTGGATTTAAACAAATCAGATTCTAAGACTTCACGCAAATAAATGGTTTCGATTTTGTTGTTTGGAATCTCAATGCCCACCACATCTTTGCCCGGCACGGGAGCTTGGATACGAATAGACTTAGCCGAGAGCGCGAGGGCTAAATCATCTTCTAAGTTTAAAATGCGAGAGACTTTGACATTTGGGGCAGGACGAAACTCAAAAGTCGTAACGATAGGTCCTGTGTAAAATCGCACTACATCGCCATCGATTTTAAAGGTTTTAAGTTTTTCTAGGAGAATCTGGCTTTTTGTGTCAATTTCCCCATCATCAATTTGATTTTTCACACCATCTGGCTTGTTGAGAAGACTTGTGGTGGGAAGCTTGTAATTAAGCGGAGAGACGCTTCCACCTCGCTCCAAGTCTTTAAGCAGTTTTTGGTTTTCGGCGAGCTCTTTAATCGCTACGCGCTCAGGTCTTTTGGGCGGTGGCGGTGGCGCACCATCTATGGC
This sequence comes from Helicobacter sp. 23-1046, assembly GCF_053654635.1. NCBI lineage: Bacteria > Pseudomonadati > Campylobacterota > Epsilonproteobacteria > Campylobacterales > Helicobacteraceae > Helicobacter > Helicobacter sp. 23-1046. The sequence goes on from NZ_JBSIUS010000004.1 coordinate 58,359, forward strand.
TCTAAGCGGGAGTTTTTCTTCTGTGGGTGGCGCACCTACTTCTATTTTTTTAATGGTGATATTTTGCATAGGTGGCAATTCCTGCATACTTTTTATCAGCGATTTTGTTTGTTGCAATGGAGCATCTTGCTTGGGTGATGAAGTTTGTGGTGTGGGTGTATTTTGGTTTTGCATATTTGCGTGCTTTTCTCTGGCTTGCTGTGCGAGGGAATCTTGTGGTGCGATAAGTGAGGCAATATCTAGTGGCTGGGTAATTTCCATAATGCCTTGCACTTCGCTTTGGCTTTTTGATTGCAATGATGGATATACGCCAGAAGCGTTGATTTGGTGTGCTTCAATCGTTGGTTTATAAATGTCTTGTGGTGTTTGGGCGTTAGTGTCTTTTGTGTTCTCTTGGTGTGTGGCGTTGTGTATTTCTTTTATGATAATGCCACTAGATTCTTCTTGCACATCTTTTGGAATCGGCACAGCTTGAGGGGCACTATCCCTATAATATCGCGCGATTTGTTCTTCTAAAAACTGCTTTGATTGCTCTTTGTTTGATTCTACGAGTTCAAGGACAATGTTTGGCTCTTGTGGTTGTTGCATTTGGGAATCTATGGGGGCATTGTATTGTTCGTTTTGTGGCATAGATGGCGCAGGTTGTGTGGAGGCTTGATTGTGTGGTTCATCATTATCAAGTCGTAGGTTTTGGATGCCTTGCAAATGCCGTATGCGCTCCTCCTCTTGCGCTTGCGCTTGTTGCTTTTTCTCTAGCGCGTTTGTTTTGTAGCTTTGGTATGCTTGGAGCATTTGCTCTTTGCTCTTTGTGCTAAGGTGTAAAAACCCCCCACCTAAAAATGCGCCACATTTTTTCAACCCTCTGCCTAGCAAGATAAAGCAATCTTTTATTTCAGCACATATCGCGTTTGTGATTTCGCTAAGAGTGCTAAATATGGGCTTAATGTAAGGATTTAGGGCTCGAATTAGGGAATCTACGCTACTTTGTGTCCCAACAAAAAATGCCAAGAGCAATGAGCCAAACACGAACACCCAGATTCCAAAATCGCCAATAAATCCACGCAACACACCCACCACGATGTTACCAAAATCTCCCACACCAAATAGCAAACTTTGCCCTAGCAACACACTTACAAACCCAAGAGAAGAAGCAACAATAACCTCTAATTGATGAAAGGTTAAATGTGGCGTTTTGTATAAACAATAAGCAGGGTAGAGCAATAATGGCAAATACACATAACCCACATAGCCAAATATGCGAATATTAAGTGTGCCAATCTTCTCTCCAATCACTCCAACTGCACCATTTTCACCAGCTAAAGTAGCCAAGAAACTAAACACAACAAACACATTAAACAAAATATAGGGGTAGATTCTTGTTTGTTTGAATGCTTGGGGGTTTGAATCTTTGGGCATTTTATCTTTATTTTTGTGTTTTTTTGACATTGTGCTTTATCCTTAAAGTTTGTAAAAGATTTGGCATTATAGCCAAAATTCACACCTTTTATAAGGCAAGCTTAACTTCTCAGCTTTATTTGTGTTTAGATTTTTTAAAAAATTAAGAGAATATGACATAATTACCCCATAAAAGCATATTTTTTGTTATGATTAGCCTTTATGTTTGATTCAGTTTTGGCGATTTTGATTTTTTATAATTCAAACTTTTGGAGGAAAACTTGCACGGGAAAATTTTGCGGTATTCTAATCAAACCAAAAATGGTGTGGTTTCAGATATTAACAAAAAAATCTTTGAACTTCGAGCTAATAGCTGGCACGACCCAAGAATGATGCCATCTGTTGGAATGTTTGTGGAGTTTCGCACTCCTGATGAGGGGGGTTATACCATTGTGGATTGCAGGGCTTCGAGCTACCAGAGTTTCCCTGAGGGTTCGCTGGTGCGCGAGATTGATTTTTGGCGCACGAATACAGATGAGGAGCTCAAACAAAAAGAAGCCGATGCCAAAGCAGCCATAGCCAAAGAAATCTTCACAAAAACCAACTACGCTAAGCTAGAGAGCATAGAGCTTAGCGCAGACGCACAAGAATCCATTAGAGAGCACTTTAGAGATGAGTTTAATGCCATTAGCTTTTTGGATAAAATTAAGCAAGAAAACAAAGATTCTTGTGATTTGCAAGACAAGCCACTTAATTACCTTATCATAAAGCCGTTTTTACAAAAAGCTGTTGATTACTTGGTGTATAACGACAAGCACGCCTCAATGGATAGTTTTGCTGAGGAGCTCCAAATCATTAAACAATTAGAATACTCGCACAATGCCTTTAAGGTGAATGTCAATATCAACATTGATAAAATTTATAGAGAAACCTTTCTTGATTCCCAACATCACTACAAAGGCGTGTTGCGTGCCATTGAGGCCTTTAAGGAAAAGAAACTCCAAATTGATAACAAAATCCGCGTGTGTAATATGGAAATCCGCTCATTGCAATCCAAAATTGATGCAAAAAAAGGCGATGTGAATGTTTTACAAGCACGCCAGACAGAAGTGCAAGGTATGATTAAAAAGACACAAGCAGATTCAGATACCATTAACGCCCTTATGGATAAACTCAAAGCAATGTGCGAAAACTTCGTTAAAGACAATTATAAAGCCTTTGAAGTGGTGTTTAACAAAATGTATCAAGTTCTTATCACCAAGACAAAAGAAGCCCTTGATGTGGTCGGCACGAGGCTTGATGATAAGGCGTGGCATTTAGCAATGGAATCCGCATCAATTAAAAATGTCTTTTTTCGTCAAAATGTCAATACGCCATTTTGCGCGATGACTTTTGTCAAACACCACGTTGACCGCCTTGATAAAGGCAAAATGGGGAATAATGAAAGCGTGGTATATAACTACTACAAGCAATATGAAAAGACTTACAAAAACTACGCTATTTTTACTGATAATGAGCATTTTGAAGTCGAGTTGAAGGTAAAGATTCTCGCATTGTCTAAAAATACCTGCGTGTATGTGTTTCAAAAAGAAATTGAGTGCTTTAGCGCGATGAATCGTTTGCGATTTGAGTTTTGTTTCATTGATGCGGAATTACGCTTAACAGAGCCAAGAGCTGCTGCAAAATCCGTGCTCACCTCAAGGCTTAATGCCAACACAAAATTCGCGCTCCTTAAAGCCGTGAGTTTAAAGAATCTTGATGCACAAAAACTAAGGGAGATTATGGAGAGCAAAAATCAACCAACTTCACCAGCCCAAGATTCTAAAGAAACAGCCGACCAGACACCAGCCACATAAGGCAATGATGATGAAGCGATTGCTTTTGGCAATGTGTGTTTGTGTGCATTGCAACGCATATACGCCGTTTTTGTATCCATACGATGAATATGCTCACACACGAGAAAACCATAGCAATTCTGGCGCGTGGAAAAATTTTTTGGAATACAATGGCAGAAGCCAATATTATAGACACAAACAATATGACAATTCCCAAAACCCACAACAAGACCCCATTTTACAATGGCACAAAGAACACGCCCAAAATAAACCAAAAGACATAGAGGCATTTCTCCCGCCAAGCTTAGGTAACAAAAAGCCATTAGGAATCCCAAAGTGATAGCCCAACTTTCTATCGAGCGATTAAAAGAGCAAGTTGATGTGGTGAATGTTATTAGTTCATATATTGAGCTTAAACGCGCTGGTAATGGAAATTTTGTCGCCCTTTGTCCATTCCATAGTGAAAAAACCCCAAGTTTTTCTGTAAGTCCTTCGCGCAACATTTGGCATTGCTTTGGTTGTGGTGAAGGTGGGGATAGCATAGGATTTGTGATGAAATATGAGAATCTAAGCTATCCTGACGCGCTTGAGCGTGTGGCGGAGATGATGAATTTTCCATTGGAGTATGAAAAATCAAATACACCCAAAAACTTTCACATTTTAGAGGACATAGCGAAGTTTTATCAATCACTTTTAGTTGAGAATCCACAAATGTTAGAATACATTGCTAATCGTGGGATTACGCGTCAAAGTATTGAGCAATTTAGGCTTGGATTTAGTGGAAATAGCTTTCAGACCATAAATTTTTTAAATGCCAATAATTATGACAAAACTCAAGCAAGTGAATTTGGGCTTATTGGGCGGGATAAAACACGAGAGTGGGCATTTTTTATCGAACGCTTGATGTTTCCTATACATTCTACAAGTGGCAAAGTAGTGGGATTTGGCGGACGAAGTATAAATCCAAACGACCCAGCGAAATACAAAAATTCCCCGCAAAGCAGGATTTTTAACAAATCGCGTCTTTTGTATGGGTATCATTTTGCTAAAGAGCGCGTTTATAAAGAGCGAAAAATCATCGTATGCGAGGGATATATCGATGTGATAATGCTCCATCAGGCGGGCTTTAAAAATGCCGTAGCGACACTTGGCACAGCACTAAACGCCCAACATATCCCACTTTTAAAAAAAGGCGAGCCAGAAGTGATTGTAAGCTATGATGGTGATAATGCAGGTATAAATGCGGCATTTCGTGCAGCACAGATTCTCTCAAGTGCAAGTATGAGCGGTGGTGTGGTGATTTTTAATGATGGCTTAGACCCAGCGGATATGGTAGCGCAGGGCAAATTAGAAGAATTAAATGCCCTATTTAGTGCGCCAAAGCCATTTATTGAATTTGTGATTGAGCACATTGTCGCGCGGTTTGACATAACCAAGCCACTCCAAAAGCAAAAAGCACTTCGAGAAATTCAAAGTTTCCTTAAAACGCTTGAGCCACTTTTGCAACGCGAATATATTAACTTCGTTGCGCAGAGTTTAGCAATCGCACCAAATCTTATTAAAATCACCAAACATAAAACCCCGCAATTTTTGATGCACAAAAATGAGAATCTAGCTGAAAGCGGGCTTATCATAAGTTTGTTAGAGAATCCAAAATGGCTTGATATTGCGGTGGAATATATCGATTCTAGTGCGCTTGAAGTGTATAAGAGGGAGTATGATTTGCTTCTTGCTGGCAAGACGCCAAAAGATGAGCCACACTTGCGTGCTTTGTGGGTGAATGATACTATCAAAAAGATTTCTAGTCCTCAAGAGTTCGAGGCACAGCTTAAGTTGATTATCATAAAAGCCTATGAGCGCGATAAACAGCACATTTCAAATGCGTCTATCCAAAGTGCTCAAAAGATTGAAGCCCTTAAATATATCAACAAAAAAATTCAACAACTTAGCAAAGGAGAATTAGTAAGTTATGAAAGCATTAGCACTTTTTAGCGGAGGCTGTGATAGCCTTATTTCAATGAAACTTTTAAAAGACCAAGGAATCGAGGTTATAGCCTTGCATTTTAATATAGGCTTTGGTGGCAACAAAGACAAGCAGGAATATTTCAAAAACGCTACTGCGCAGATTCCTGTGGAGTTAAAGATTTTAGATATTAGAGAGCAATTTTTTAACACCGTGCTTTTTAAGCCAAAGTATGGGTATGGCAAGTATTTTAATCCGTGTATTGATTGCCACGCTAATATGTTTGGCAATGCGTTTTATTATTTACTTGAGAGTGGTGCGGATTTTGTGATTAGCGGGGAAGTGTTAGGACAGCGTCCAAAGTCTCAACGCCGACAAGCACTCGATGAGGTTAAAAAGCTCGTGCGCGAGATTGGGAAAGATTCCAAATTTGATGCCATTTTAAGTCGTGATGGGAGCGACAAAAGCAAGCCACAAACGCTTGATGAATTGCTTTTGCGCCCGATGTGCGCGAAACTTTTGCCACCGAGTTTTCCTGAAAAAATGGGTTGGGTCGATAGGGAAAAATTACTTGATGTGAGTGGGCGAGGGCGCACACGACAGCTACAAATGATACAAGATTATGGGTTTAAATATTTTGAGAAGCCCGGAGGAGGTTGCCTGCTTACCCAAGATTCTATCGCGCAAAAAATTAAAGATTTACAATCACATAGACAAATGGTGTTTGAGGATATTGAAATGATAAAAGTAGGTCGTTATCTGGTGCTAGAAAATGGCGCACGCTGTGTGATTGGGAGAAATGAGAGCGAAAATGCTAAACTTAGTGCGCCAAATCCTACAATGGACACAATGACTTTGCTTGATTGTATCGGTCCCGTGGGGCTTATAGAAAAGAGCGCAGATTCTGTTGATAGACTTTTGGGTGCGCGTCTTATGCTAAGCTACGCAAAAACCAACACCAATCAAACTTATCAGGTCCGCATAGGGGAGGAAATTTTGCACACTACCGCCTTAGAGCGCGAGCAAGCAAGCAAATATTTGCTTTTAAAAGAGTAAATTTACAAGAAATTTAGCAATACTTTGAGAATCTCCACACTTAATTTGCCGATTATATTTCTTTTTGGTTATTATTGTGGAGTATAATTATTTTGGAATTTAATATTTAACAATAAAAATTCTCTAAAAGGATTGAGTGATGAAAGTAAAGAAAAGTGGTTTGTCCGTGCGCGCGCAATTAGCGTTCGGGTTTGGAGTTTTGGTGCTTGTTATCCTTGTGATAGTGATAGCAGGTTATATGCGAGTGAGTTTTGTTTCTTCTGTGCTTAAGGAAATCAATGAAGTCAATGCGCTCAAACAGCGATATGCTATCAATTTGCGTGGAGCAGTGCACGACACCTCGATTGGCATTAGAGATTTGATGCTTGTTGATAGCATTAACGAGCTTAATGACACTGTGGCGTTGATTAAAGAGCTTGATGAACAATATGCCCAAAACGCAGATGAGTTGGATAAACTTTCCAAAAACCCAGATATGTTTGATAGCAAAGATAAAGAGCTTTTGACGGCGATTAAAGACATTCGTATCAAGGCTGTCCCAGAAGTAAAACATTTTATGGATTTGGAGTTGGGCGGGCACGGATTAGAATCTAGAGATTTTCTCAATGAAGTCGTTCGTAGCGATTTTGTCGCTTGGCTTAAAGCTATCAATAACTTTATTGATTACCAAGAAGCAAAAAACACAAAATCAAGCAATTTGGCGCAGGATAATGTTTCCTCATACCTTGTGCAGAGTCTGTGGCTTGCGATATTTGGAATAGTCGCAGGAATCGGTGTGGCGGTGTATATCATTAGGAATCTTATGCGCACACTTGGTGGAGAGCCAAGCGTAGCGGCAAATATAATGAATATTATTGCCTCTGGGGATTTGCGCACAGCTATCGGCAGCACAGCTCAAAATAGCCTACTTAGTGCTACCGCGCAAATGCAAGACAATCTAAAAACTATCATTAACGACATTGTTGCTAATGCCAAAGACTTAAACCAAAAAGCCCAAACCGTAGCCCTTTCTTCCGAAAAAGCGAGCAAGGCAAGCAACGAGCAAATGGAGATTTCTGAAGATTCTGCGAAGAAGATTGAGGAGATGGCAAAAGCCATTGATAATGTCGTAAATATCGCAACACAAACAGAATCAAACTCTATCCGCAGTGCTGAACTTTCTCAAAAGGGCAAAGATGCGGTGCAAGAGACTGCCACTGAGATTGAAAAAATCTCACAAACCGTGAGTGAAAGTAGCGAGCATATCCGCTCTTTAGAGAAAAATTCCCAAGATATTAGCAATTCTACCCAACTCATTAAAGACATCGCAGACCAGACAAACCTCCTTGCGCTTAATGCCGCCATTGAAGCCGCAAGAGCGGGCGAGCACGGGCGAGGATTTGCTGTGGTGGCTGATGAGGTGCGCAAACTCGCAGAAAAAACACAGGATGCTACAAGTGAAATTGCCACAATGATTCAAATTATTCAAGATGAGACACAAAATAGTGTTTTAGCGATGCAAACAGCTGTCCCACAAGTAGAAAAGGGCTTGCATTTGGTTAATGAGGCACGCGAGATTCTCGAAGAAATTTATGAGCAAGCAAATAATTCACTCTCAAATGCCAAAGATGTGTCTAATGCCTCAAAAGAGCAAGTTTCTGTAATGGAGCAAATTACTAAGGATATTGAAAATATGCAACAAAGCTGTAAAGAAACTTCTGTTTTAATGGGACAAAATTCTAGCGCGAGCGTGGCATTGGAGAAGATTTCAACGGCATTGCGTGATTATGTAGCACATTTTAAAGTGTAAGCATTATAAAGAGAATCTAAGGCAGAGATATGAAAAATTTATTTTGCATTATTGTTACTTACATTAAGCCACTAGAAGAGATTGAGAAAGTCTTACAGGCGCATAGGGGATATTTGCAAACGGGCTATGACGCAGGGTTTTTGCTTGCTTCAGGTCCTCTTAACCCCCGAGTTGGTGGGCTTATCATAGGGCATTTTGCCGATAAAGCCCAAGCACAAAAATTCACTCAAAGCGACCCGTATTTTTTAGCCAACCTTGCTACTTATGAAATCATCGAGTTTAGCCCCGTGCTACACGCAAGCGTCCTAGATTCTTTTTTACAAGATTAAGATACCCAAAACTTTTAAGGAGATTTCAAATGGATAATAATAAAAGAAATATTTTATTGGCTACGGTGATAGTGGTTGGTGTCGCTGTTGGGATTGGGGTTACAGGACTTTTAAAGTTTTCACAAAATAATGCTATCCCTAGTAGTTATGAGCCCACAGCTCCACAAGAAAGTGGCGAGGGAGAAAATAGTGAGGACAAGCAAGCAAGCAATGAAAACAACCCCATTGTAGATGAGAATCTTGCTATCGCACAACCTGACCAAAAAGAGCTAGAAGAGCAAAATAAGCGCACAAGTGCCAATAAACGCGATGAAATCTTTACACAACAAAATGGACTCGTGCGATTTAGTGCCTTTCCTGCGCTAGTGTATCGTGGTGAATGGGTAAATATGGGCGATGAGTGTGTGAATTGCGAGGGAGGACCACAGAGCGCACTTAAAAAACAACACATTGACTTTGCAGGAAGCTATGTGCTCTATACCTTGCCACAAGGGGAAAATCAAACTATCGTGGGCGCGGTAAATGTGCAAAATGGCGATGTTGTTGAGTTCCCAGCGACATACAAGGAAGTCGGTGCGCCTTTTGACTTGCGTATTTCTTCGCAGGCAAATAGTAGTTTGGTGTGGATTCAAGGCGTAGATGCGAGCAACCAAGACATTTATAGGATTGATGCCTTTGTTTTAAAAAATGGGGAAATAGAGCGCGTGCAGAGCTTTGAGCTCTCTTTCCTCTCTACTATCCTTGCTCCTGCCTCATTGGACGCTCTGCCGTTTTAAACGCATTTAAATGCGTTTAAAACGATTTTATTTCATTTTCAACTTCCACCTCTAAAAATTCATTACGATAGATTTAATGGCATAATAAAACGATTTTAGAGCCCTTTATGTTAGTCCTAACACTATGAAGTGATTTGTTTCATTAAGCCCTATTTTATACTGCTCGCCCGTTTGCAAATCAATAAGGTAGCATTGGTCTAATCCCTCATAATTTGCGCGCTCACTTGGATAAATCTTTAGTCTATCCCTTACTTCATCTAAATCTATACACATCGCTGGGAATCCAAACATAAAAAGTTTATAACGCATTAGAGCTCCTTTTGCAATTACGATAATTCTTGCTTGATTATTCAAGCACACGATAAACTTTTGCTACAATACCATAAAATTGCTTTTAACAAGGATTTTGCAATGCGACTTAATCAATATATCGCTCATCATTCCACATATTCTCGCCGTGAAGCAGATGCACTTATAGAATCTAGGCGCGTGCGTATTAACAATAACATTGCCAATCCTACCACCGTGCTAAAAGATGGTGATATTGTCTTTGTCGATGGGAAGCGATTAAGGCAAGCACAAGGCTATACAGCGATTATTTATCATAAGCCAAAGGGCGAAATTGTAAGCAAAAAAGATGAGCGCAATCGCAGGAGCATTTATGATAGCCTTGATTCCAAGTTTAGGCATTTTGTGTATGTGGGGCGACTTGATTATGCGAGTGAGGGGTTGCTTATTTTAAGCGATAATAAAAAGGTGGCAACCGCCCTTATGGAATCTTCGCTCCCTCGCACTTATAATGTCAAACTCGATAGGGGTTTGAGTGATAAATTTTTAGATTGTATCGCCAAAAGTATGGAAAATGGCGAATGGATAGAAATCGCTGATAAAAAGGGGGCGCACGCAAAAAGCACGATAGAGAAGATTCTTATCGCACCTTTTGTGGATTTTGAGATTCTTAAAGATTCTCCAAGATTCCCGCGCGTGCGCGTAACGCTACGCGAGGGCAAAAACAGAGAGATTCGGAGATTGTTTGCGCATTTTGGTTATGAAGTGCGTGATTTAAGGCGCGTGGCTTATGGGTTTTGTTCGCTTAATGGACTTCCAGCAGGAAAATGGCGATATTTTAACAGAAATGAATACAACAAATTGCACCACTTTATGCAGGGAAACACCCACAATATTTGATTGCTTATCGTTTTAATGTGGCAAGGAAGTTTTCATATAGCAATTCAAGTTCTTTGAGCGATTGTTGGCATTGCTTGTCATCTACGCATTTTTCTAGCACCTGCATTCGTTTGAGTAAATATTCAAAAAGTGCCCTATCAATGTCTGGGAGTTTGTTTGCTTGGTTGGCGTCTTTGGCACGCCCTTTTATGATGACGCGCGCTGGGATTCCAATAGCGGTGCAATCGCTAGGCACATCTTTAATCACCACAGAATTTGCGCCAATTTTGGCATTTTTCCCAATGGTAATATCTCCTAAAACCTTCGCTCCTGCTCCAATCACCACACCAGATTCTATGGTTGGATGTCGTTTAGTCTTTGCTAAGCTCACACCACCTAAGCTCACTCCCTGATAGATTGTTACATCATCGCCCACAATGGCGGTTTGCCCTATCACAACGCCAATAGCGTGGTCGATGAATACGCGCCTGCCGATTTGGGCTTGTGGGTGAATATCAACATTGGTAATAAAGCCCGTGATTCCCATAATTACGCGTCCCAAACGCCTAAATCCACGCATATAAAGCCAATGGGCGATTCTATAATGCACGATTGCCATAACACCGGGATAAAAAAACACCTCAATAATACTCTCAAACGCAGGGTCGCGTTGCTTGACTACGCTAAAATCTTCTTTTATAAGGGCAAAAAGACTTGTTTTTTGCATTTTATTCATTATCTTTCTTGCTAATGGTGCGCAAGTAGCCATTTTCGCTTAGCATTATATAGAGTTGCCCTAGCACTTCTTTTTTCTCTTCTGTATCTAATGCTTGGTTTTCCTCGACATATTGCTTTAATCGCCGCTCAATATCTTTCGTGTCATAATCTAAATCATCAAGCACATCTAAGATAGTTTGCGCTTCTAGGGGATTGCTAAGCTCATAACCCTTGCTAAGCTCATCATCAAAGACAATGCTAAACTCAGTGGGGTGAGTGAAAAGATTGTGGCGCATTCCTAACACCTCTTGATATGCTCCCACGAGGAAAAAAGCTAAAAAATATTCTTCACGCGTAATATCCACATCGTGTAAATACAGAGGTTTGTTGGCATTAAAGGCGATTTCACCATCGCTATCACAAGTAATATCCCATAAACTCGCGCTCCTTGTGGGCTTGTTATTAAGTCTATCAAGTGGCATTACAGGAAAGTTTTGTCCCAATCCCCAATAATCTGGGAGACTTTGAAAAAAGCTACAATTAAGCAAATAACGCTCTTGAACTTGTTCTTGGATTCGAATGATTTCATTGTGATTTTTGTGTTTGAGGAGTTTTAGCACCTTTTTGATGATTAAGTGAGTGAGCACTTCGGTATTAGAGCGGTCTTGCAAATCAATATAACCCAAATCAAAAAGCGTGAGCAACGATTCCATATGGTCGAGGCTATCGTGCAGATATTCAATGGCGGTTTTTTCATTCACACTGTTGTATAAATCATACAATTCCTCGATAAGCGGTGGATTTTTTTGTTTTAATTTTAACGCCTTTTCATCGTATTCTTGGCTAAAGAGCTCAAGCACAGGCGCGACAAGCACGGCGTGATTTGCCGCGATGAAGCGACCAGATTCTATAAAAATATCTGGTTGGGGTTCTTTTTTGTTTTTAGCAATTTCGCACAACGAAAACACCACATCGCCACTAAATTCATTAAGTGTGTAATTGCGATTGTTTTCGCCCTCGTGTTGTGTGTATTCTACGGCTAAACCACCACCGATATTCACACAACGCAATTTTTTTGCCCCCATTTTACGCAATTCCGCATAAATGTTGCCCGCCTCGCGCAATGCCTTTTTAAGTGGCGAAATATCACTTATTTGGCTACCTATATGGAAATGAATCATTGTAAATTTATGGAGCAAATCATTCTTTTCAAGCATATTGATAGCTTCGAGCAATTCTGTTGAGGTGAGCCCAAATTTTGAGCCAAATCCACCGCTTTTTGCCCAAATGCCCGTGCCTGTGCTATGCAAGCGGATTCTAAGTCCTATGTTTGGATAGGGCTCGCCCATTTCTTTTGCCACTTCAATGATAGTTTCTAGCTCGTTTAATCCCTCAATGGTAAGTGTGATGTTGTGATTCATATTTGCTGCGATAAAACCCAGCGAAATCATCTCTTTATCTTTAAAGCCATTGACGGTGATGGGCGTATTTTTGTTGGTATAAGCCATTGCTAAAATAAGTTCAGGCTTGCTCCCTGCTTCTAGCCCATAGCATCGACCCTTGCTCTGCTCGACTAAAGGCAGGACAAAATTTGGCATTTGATTTACTTTTAGTGGAAAAACCGCCTTAAATTTGCCCTTGTAAGAATATTCTTTGATTGCTTTTTCAAACGCCCCAAACATTTTATCAAGCTGGGAGCGAATCAAATGCGGAAAGCGCAAAAGCAGGGGACCACGATAGCCCCTTTCGCGTATCTCTTGGACAATATCAATAAGCGCGGGTTTGGATTTAAAATTCACGCGCACTTGCCCATCATCAATGATAAAGTCATTATTTGACCAAAAATTTATTCCATAATCAACCATTCTTTCATACCTTGTTGTAATCGCATTGCATTTTAGTCTAAAAATCCAAAAACCAAAAGCGCATTATACATTTTTAAGGCTATAATGACATAAAATTTTGACACAAAAAGCCTTTCTTTTAGGAGCGATATTGCTAAAAATTCACAATCAAAGCACCTTTAGACTTATAAATGCAAAAAAAAGGACACAAGAATTTCATCACATTTTTTTTACACTAAGCCAATCTTATCTTTGTGGGCTAGATTCTCACAAGCGTGATGGTATTTTGCGCTATGGATTGCTCGAAGTGCTTTTGGTAAATGCCAAACAAATGCGTGCTATCAACCACAAAGAGCGCGGGATAGACAAACAAACCGATGTGTTAAGTTTCCCGTTAGAGATTATGGAGTTTGATTGGCAGGTTTTGGAATCTTGCGCCCCAAAAAATTTCAACATTCCACTTGGTAGTATTCTCATCAATGTCGAGCAGGCAAGACAATGCGCCAAAAAATTTCAACATAGTTTTGATGATGAGCTCAAACTCCTTTTTATCCACGCGCTTTTGCATATTTTTGGGTTTGACCACGAATGTGATAATGGCGAGCAACGCGAGGAGGAGCAAAGGTGGATAGAGCATTTTACACTTCCTCAAAGTCTTATCACGCGCACGCAGAGGTGATACATATACAATCAACGCGGAACGCGCATTGCTTTAAGAAGAGCAAATTATTACTAAGGATAGTGTCTAATGAAAAGAATGCTTTGTGTAGCTTGCGTAAGTGTAGCGTTTGGATTTGAGGCGGATATTGATTTTTCAAAAGTGCCTAACTATGTCGAGGAATCTCCAGCCCAAGAGTTTATCCCTGAGATTCCGCGTGCGGGAAGTCTCTTTGGCACAGGAGATAGACCGCTCTTTGCTGATAGGAGGGCAATGAAGCCCGATGACTTAATCACGGTGATTATTAGTGAGAGCGCGAATGCAAACTTTAGTGCCAATAAAACTTATAACGGCACAAGCGGTGGGAATATCACTCCTCCAGTCTTGCAATATGGTGGACAAGATGAGGAACAGCAACAAATCACCCAAGAACTCAACAACCAAACCGCTTACACACTTACCAAATCAAACAATACGACAAACTTCAATGGTGGCGGGAATCAGAGCCATACAGATTCTATCAATGCCACCATTACAGCAAGGATTATCAAAGTGCTTGAGAATGGCAACTACTTCATCGCTGGACAAAAAGAAATCCTTGTCGATGGCGAAAAGCAAATAATTCAAATAAGTGGTGTGGTGCGCCCCTATGATGTGGAGAAAAACAATACCGTGCAAAGCAAATACCTAGCAGACGCCAAAATCGCCTATCATTCCGTAGGACCAATCAGCCAAACACGAAGCAAAAAACCTATCAATGACGGGATTGAGAGCTTCTATCCATTTTGATATTTTAAAGTGGGCGATTGCATATTAAAAGAGCAAACACTTATAAAGAATCTAAAAAATGAAAACAATTGCGCTTATCCCCGCAAGAGGTGGTTCTAAGAGAATCCCACACAAAAATATCAAACATTTTTTTGGCAAACCAATCATTGCGTATCCTATCCAAAACGCGCTTAAAAGCGGGATTTTTGACGAAGTGGTGGTAAGCACAGATTGTGAGCAAATCGCTAGCGTAGCAAGGGAGCTTGGGGCGAGCGTGCCATTTATGCGTCCTAAAGATTTGAGTGATGATAGCACGCCCACGATTCCTGTCGTGGCACACGCAGCGAGAGAGCTTAATCTTTTGGCTGATGATAGAATCTGTTGCATTTATCCTGCTACGCCACTTTTGCAAAGCACTCATTTACTCCAAGCCAAAGAATTGCTTGATACAAATCCAAATGTGCTGTATGTTTTTGGCGCGTTACAATATGCGTGCAATCCCCTGCGTGCCTTTAAGCTCGCGCAATCAAGTGGAGAGCAGGGCATTCTTACAGGGCGACCCACAATGCTTTTTGAGCAATTTCACTCCACGCGCTCGCAGGATTTAGAGCCTATTTTCCACGATAGCGGGCAATTTTATTTTGGTAAAGCCCAAGCATTCATAGAGCAACAGCCCATTTTTGCTCCGCATTCGCTCGCATTGATTATAGAATCTCAATATGCCATAGACATTGATACACAGCAAGATTGGGAGCGAGCGGAGTGGCAATACCGCATAAACAACAATCTATGAGATTCTTAGCTTTTTGTGATTATAGCCAGAATGTAGGTTTGGGGCATTTGAGGCGGTGTGAAAAGCTCTTTTGCCTGCTTGATTCCTTGTGTGATTGTGAGTATAGCGTTATTAAAAACGCTACGATAGCGTATATAAAAAGTCTTGCAGGGCAATCTTTTGATGGGATTATCGTTGATAGCTATGTTTTTACTCGCACGCATTATGCTTTACTCGCACGCTTTGATGTCGCGCTTTTGTGCTTTGATGATGAAAATCGCGGTGTGTATCCTGCTGGGAGCTTTGTGCTTAATGGTGCGCCAAACGCGCATTTGCTTTATCCACAATGTCAAAAACAACACCCCTTACACACAGATTGTGCTCCCACGCATTGCATTAGAGAATCTAAAGGCGTGCATTATGCTTTAGGATTGCCCTACGCGCTTACTTCGCCACATTTCACACCAAAGCCCACACACAAGGAACAAATCCAAGATATTTTTATAAACTTTGGGGGTGCAGATTCTCTAAACTTTAGCGCGCAGGTGCTAGAGTGTATCCCGCGACACTACCACGCTCATCTTGTGCTAGGCGAGCTTTATCCTCATACATTGCAACCAAAAGCCAATGTAACGCTCTATCATAACCTCAGCCCAAACGAGCTAAACGCGCTCATTGCGTGCTGTGATGTAGCCATAAGTGCTGGAGGGGGAATGCTCTTAGAGCTCGCGCAAAGTCAAATGCCAACTATTATGTTTGCGACAGCACCAAACCAAGCCTTTCAAGTCGCGCAGTTTAAAGAGTTAGGCGCGTTTATAGAGGCAAAGGATTTCGCCCAAATCCCCGCGCTTTTGTCCTCCCTCGCTCCACAATGCGTGCGTCAAAACAAGGCGGATATATTGGCACAACTCCCGCTTGGAGTGCATTTAGCCCCAGCATTAAAGCAAATATTTAAATTGTAGATTTATAATGTCAAAATACGGCTTATATTTTAATCCAAAGGCATAGAAGTGATGAATTATAATGTTGATGGTTTTGAGGCGCGTGATTTTATCCAATGCGACAAGGAATTGTTGCTAGAAATCCTGCGTATTCGTAATGACCCGCAAGTCGCTCAATGGATGTATAGCGAGAGTATTAGCCAAAAGGCACATTTTGAGTTTGTCGGTAGATTGTTAAAAACTCAAAGCGAGCGGTATTTTGTGATTTTAAAAGATGAGCAAATTTATGGTGTGGGCTCTTTAACGCGTTTGCATATCACGCACAAGCACGCTCATCTTGGAATCTACACCAACAAATCACTCAAACTCCCAAACAAAGGCGAGCAGATTCTAAAAGTTATCGAGCATATTGCTTTTGTCGAGTTTGGTTTGCATAGTATTTTTTTAGAAGTGATGAGTGAGAATGCCCGTGCATTGAAGTTTTATGAGAAATATGGCTATGAGGAATGTGGATTTTTGCGTGATTATATGTATAGAGATTCACACTATTACGATGTGGTGGTGATGAGCAAGAAAAATCCCACAGAAACAAAAAAGCAAGACGCGTTAAAAAACTTTGCCATTTCTACTCACAATCTTTTATCCCCCACCAAATCTTCTAGCGACTGCCACGCTAACCATTGCCTGCCACGCCCGCTTATTGTCGCCGAGCTGAGTGCAAATCACGGGGGGAGTTTAGCAGTGGCAAAAGATTCCCTGCGAGCGATTGCGAGGAGTGGCGCGGACGCCGTGAAGCTCCAAACTTACACGCCCGATTGCCTTACACTAGATTGTGATAATGAATACTTTCGTATTAAAGGGACTTTGTGGGATAATATGAATCTCTACGAGCTCTACAAGCAAGCGCAAACACCATTTAGCTGGCATAAAGAGCTCTTTGCGCTTGGGAAGGAGCTTGGTTTGGTGGTATTTAGCTCGCCATTTTCTCCAAAAGGCGTGGAATTTTTAGAATCTCTAAGTTGTCCAATGTATAAGATAGCGAGCTTTGAAGTGGTTGATTTGGAGCTTATCGAGTGTGTGGCGAAGTGTGGCAAGCCCGTGATTCTCTCTGCGGGCATTGCGAGTGATGATGAGTTAGGTGAGGCGGTGGAGATTTGTAAGAGCAATGGTGTGAATGATATAACGCTTCTTTTATGCACGAGTAGCTATCCTGCAAGTTTGGAATCCTTAGAGCTCCACAAAATGCCATTGCTTGGAGAGAAGTTCGGTGTGAAGTTTGGGCTTTCTGACCACACCATTGGCACGCTTGCCCCGACACTTGCTACTGCACTTGGGGCGAGTATGATAGAGAAACATTTTATTTTGGATTCCTCTATTACGAGTGCTGATAGCGCGTTTAGTCTAGATTCTCGTGGATTTAGCGAGCTTGTTAAGCAAGTGAAAAGCGCAAATCTTGCGTTAGGCAATGCTCCATATAAAGATAATGCCCTTAAAAATGTATCCACCGCACCAAAAAGTAACACACAAAAAAGTGGGCGTGAGTTTGCGCGAAGCATTTGGGTGGCAAAGGACATTAAAAAAGGCGAAGTTTTTAGCAGGGAAAATATCAAAGTCCTGCGCCCTAGTGGTGAAATCCACCCAAGAGAATATAAGTATATTTTAGGTAAAAAAGCAACCAAAGATTTAGCATTTGGCACGCCATTACAGCACGAAAATATACAAAAATGAGTAAAAATTGCGCATTTAAGGCAAAAAATTTATAAAAATTACACAAAAACGCTTATAATCCTTGACTTTATGTAAAAAAGCCTATACAATCACGGCGTTTTCAAATTCATTCTAAGGAGTAAGCTATGAATAAAGCTGATTTTGTAGAGTTGGTAAAAACTGCTGGTAAGTTTGAGACCAAAAAAGATGCGGAAAGAGCAGTAAATGCTTTCACAGATGCGGTAACTAAAGCACTTTCTAAAAAAGATAGTGTTGAGCTTGTAGGATTTGGTAAGTTTGAAACTGCAATCCAAAAAGCAAAAACAGGTAAAGTTCCCGGAACAAACAAAACTTACAGCACAAAGGAAAAAAGAGTGCCTAAGTTTAGACCGGGTAAAGGTCTTAAAGACACTGTTGCTAAGAAGTAACTGCGTTGATTCTAAAGATAGGACTTCCTATCTTTAGGTCGCATTCCTCGTTTAACCCCCCTTATTTTTCCCTATTTTATTATTGAGATTACAAGAGCGATTGAGAGAAATTGTGTTTTGAGGTTGATTATTTGGAGTGAGTTGCGCATTATTTATTGCGCTATGAGCAAGATTCTCAAATCTAATAGGACGCCAATCAATGCAATAAATCTCATTAAGGCGTAAATAAAAACAAATAAACAGAGATAAATAAAGAGGTTTGGGAGTAGCCCTCTTAAGCAGAGCTTGCGACTAAGCCACAAGCTAGCCTAAAATAGCGAAGTCCCAAAATCCTTACGCGTTAGAATTGATACGCATATCCAACGGTAAGCAAGATATTTCTTGCGGAGTATGTTGTCGTGCCGTTAGCAGCACCCAATCGCTCACTCGCAGCGATACTAGAGCCACGCACATTCACACTTACTGTATGATGAGTATCTAGTGCCACCTCAAAGCCAATATTCACAGGGAGGATAAATCCACTTCCTTTAGGCTCAGTAATGAGCGTGGTAGCATTAGGATTAGTGGTAGCAATGTTGCTTGATTCTATTGAAGCATTATGTGCATAGCCCACACCCAAACCAGCATAGATACCAAACTTTCTGCCAAGTTTCCAAATCGCCTCTGCGTTAAAGGCAGTCTGGTGTGAATAGTATTCGCCATCGCTTGAGTAGTGGTAGCTTACATAGCCTCGCAAGCCTGTGCGCTTTTTCTCACCAAAGAATCCAATAATACCAGCTTTCCCACCGACTACGCCATAAGGCACGCGGAAATCACTCGTTGTCGCACCGTTAGTAGCGTTAGAAGTAGTGCCTAAAAGTGCGGCTGCATAGCCGATTTCACCACCGATAAAAAGCGATAGCTTTGATTCTTGCTCTGCTTTTATATTTTCATTAAATGCCTCTCTATCATCATCATCAGCATAAACAGCCCCCCCCCATAGTAGCAATGAGGCTACCAAAAGGTTAGAAAAGATTCTCATCTTTGTCTCCTTACAAAAATTTAGTCTATTTTAAACATTTTTTAAGCTACAAAGTGCCTAAGCGTGTATAAAACAGCCTTTGAGATGAAAGCAAATGTAATGCCAAGTTTGGATTTACTCTTTTATAATCGTGTGAAATACTAAGGTCGGGTGATATTATGGCTTTTGACTAAGATTGAGCAGCCAATCTTTGTTTGCCTCTAGGCTGTCTTTTTGCAAGATACTATCACGCAAGCCCAAAAGCTCTTCAAAGCTAAGAGTTGCCATTATTTGTGTGCTTAGAGTGGTTTGGCTAAGTGCGCTAGAGCGTGCGGGTGCGTCTTTGTGAGAGCCCACGCCATTAAGGAGATTCTCAATTTCGCTTATCAATTCGCGCTTGCTAATAATCTCGCCATTTGAGCTAATGTGCGGTGCGTCTAAATCCATAAACCCTCCTTAATAAATTATGGAATCTCTATTGCATTTTTTAGCCTTGCTAGCTCCGCGTCAATGCTTTGGCTAAAGGGCTCATAGTAATTTTGCTCTAATGGGAGCTTTTCGCGCATTTGCGTTAAAATATCTGCATAATCGCTGAGCAATAATTCGCCTTTTAAAATAAGGAATTTTAAATACACCCAATAAGTGTTGAGCACATCGCTTTGACAATAGCTCTCAATTTGCTCTAGGGCGAGCTTTTTGGCATTTGGCGTATTTTCACTTCCATAAAAAATCTCAAAAACTTGCGAGCCCTGCATATCAAACTTCCCCACGATTTTACACATTTGGCACAGTGTATCGAGATTGAGCGCACGCACACTGCCAAAATTCCCCAAGCTCTCAAGCAAATCGGTGTGAAACCGCTCGCTATATCGCGAGCGATAATTTTCCCACTTATCTTTATTAAATTGCGGATTGTGCTTTTCAAAATACGCGCTTGCCTCGATATTATAGCGCATAGCACGCAAGGTGAGTGCGATTAAGTCAAACCCGCGCCCATTAAAGCTCACTAACGCAGGTTGGTGCTTATTAAAAAATCTCCAAAACTCACGCAAGAGATTTTCTTCAAAGTTATCAAGCGCGTTGGTGAAATCTTGCGCACAAGGTTGTGTGTTTTGAGAATCTAGACTTGCTAAAAGCTCCTCTTTTGCGTTTTTGCCAAAGCTCCCCACACGATTAAACCGCCCAAACTCATCGCACACCACGCACGCAATGCTAATAATGCGATGAAAGGGCACAGGGAGAAACTCACTCCCGCTTTTTTCCTTTTGTGCGTTAAAAGCCTGCTGACAAATTTCTCTCTCACTGCCATCAAAGCCATATTTATCACGCAATAAGTCAATATCAGGCACAGATTCTATATCAAAAACGCACACCATTTAAGCCTCCTTAAATCCAATTCAAGTTACAATTATGCTTTATTTTACCAAAAAAGGAGAGTAAATGTATGCGTTATTAAGCGTGAGTGATAAAGAGGGCATTATCGAGTTTGCGCAAGGGCTAGTAAAGCTCAACTATACAATTTTAAGCACGGGCGGGACGCTTAAGGCTCTCCAAGAGAGCGGGATTAGCGCGATTGAAGTGAGTCAATACACTCATAGTAAAGAGCTCTTTGATGGGAGAGTGAAAACTCTGCATCCTAAGATTCACGGCGGGATTTTATATCGGCGTGATAAAGATTCCCATATAGTGCAAGCCCAGCAAAATGGCATAGAATCTATACAGCTTGTGTGTGTGAATCTCTATCCATTTGAGCAAACCACCAAGCGCACCGATGATTTTGATGAAATCATTGAAAACATCGATATTGGCGGTCCTAGCCTTATCCGCGCCGCAGCAAAGAACTTCCAATCTGTGCTTGTGGTAACGCATAAGAGTGATTATGTGCGCGTGCTAGAGGCATTAAAGCACACCAAAGACACGCTAGAATTTCGCCGTGAGCTAATGATAAAGGCATTCGAGCATACCGCGAGCTACGATGCGTTTATTGCGAATTATTTAAATGAGCGATTTTATGCAGGATTTGGGGCAAAGAACTTCATCGTAGGCTCTAAAGTGTGTGAAACGCGCTATGGCGAGAATCCACACCAAAAAGGCGCGCTGTATGAATTTGATGACTTTTTTAGCACGCATTTTATGAGCAAAAAGGGTGAGGCGAGCTTCAATAATCTCACAGATATAAATAGTGCGGTAAATATCGCCAGCGCATTTGGAGAGAAAAAGGCGGTGTGTATAGTCAAGCACGGCAATCCTTGCGGATTTGCGTTAAAAGAGGATTTATTAGATTGTTATGTGAGTGCGTTGCGGTGTGATAGCGTTAGCGCGTATGGTGGTGTGGTGGCAGTCAATGGCAGGGTAGAGAAGCCCCTCGCGCAAAAAATCAATGAGATTTTTATCGAAGTGCTTGTGTGCGTGGATATTAGCGATGAGGCATTAAGTGTGTTTGAAAATAAGAAGCGAATGAAAATCTTTACTTTGCAAGACGCAGATTGCGCTGTGCTCCCAAGAGGGCGCGATAGCTATGACTTCAAGCACATTAGTGGAGGCTATGTCTATCAACAAAGCGATAGTGTGAGGGCAAATGAAGTGGTGGATTCTGAATTGATGACAAAAAGGAGCGCAAGCAAGGCGCAACTTTTGGATTTAGAAATCGCGTATAAAATCGCCGCGCTCACAAAGTCAAATTGTGTCGCTTATGTCAAAGACGGCGCGTTGCTCGCCATTGGTATGGGAATGACAAGTCGCGTAGATGCGGCGCGTGCTGCGATTGCCAAAGCAAAGGATATGGGATTAGATTTGAATGGTTGTGTGCTTGCAAGCGAGGCGTTTTTCCCATTTAGAGATAGCATTGATATGGCACAAAGCGTAGGAGTGAGCGCGATAGTGCAACCCGGGGGGAGCATACGCGATGATGAGGTGATTAAAGCGTGCGATGAATTTGGTATAGCGATGTATTTCACACACACACGACACTTTTTGCATTGATTGTTGGAATCTTTTGGTAAAAATTGATACTTTTTACTATTATAAGAAAAAATTAAGGAAAAATAAGCTATATTTCTGCACTTTTACAAGTCATTCTTATTATTGACTTGATAATGAAACAAAACAACAAGGAGCAGAAATGTTACATACCCCCCCCCCTAATCAAAAAAGTCATATTGCTTATAGGCGCATTGTCCTTAACCCTATGTTTGGCTGATGAGAGCACATCGCAAGGTGATTTGCCAAACACCGATACCAAACAATCCTCAAAAACAAAAAAATCTACCCAAACCGAAGAATCTGTGCGATTAGAACGCTCGACAGTTACAGCAAGTGGCTATGAGCAAGACATCAAAAACACGCCCGCGAGCATTGCCATTATCCCTAAAGAGGAGATTATGACTCGCCCAATCCGTGATATTGGCGATGCGGTGCAAGATGTGCCCGGCGTCTATGTCGAGGCGACAAAAGTCGGTGGCAATGAAATCAAAATGCGCGGGCTTGGCACGAGCTATACGCTTATCCTCATCGATGGCAAACGCCAAAATGTCGCACGCGGATTTGATGCTAATGGTTGGGCTGGGACATTTTCGAGCTTTATGCCCCCTGCAAGTATGATAGAGAGAATCGAAGTTATCCGTGGTCCTGCTAGCACGATGTATGGCTCAGATGCAATGGGTGGCGTGATAAACATTATCACTAAAAAGCATACCAGCGAGTTAAGTGCGGGCGTGCAAGTGGATAGCAAACTCGCCGAACACCACGAAACCTTTGGGCATATTTATGGGACAAATGGCTATGTCAATGTGCCTTTAATCAAAGATATACTCTCACTCAATGTGCGTGGCGGGTATAAATATGGCGAGCAAAATAGCTTTTATAAACCTGCGGGATTGCAAGGGCAAAGTGGAGCTGCATTAAATAATCCCTATGCGAGTTGGAGTTCTACGGGTTTTACAAATTGGAATGCAGGATTGAGAGCAAACTACACGCCCAATCTCAATAATTATATTTACCTCGATTCTGAAGTGTATTTCGCTCGCACGGGTTCGCTTAACACTTCGGGCAATTCTATAACGGCGATTAGAGATTTTTATAAGATTAACAATGTGCTAAGTCATACTGCAGATTATGATTGGGGGAAGCTAGAGAGCTATGTGCAATATAGCCAAACGCTTTGGGGCGGACACGCAAATGTCCCCATTGGTGGCACAAAGGGCGATAAAGTAAATTGGGGCAATGAGGGGAATGGTAGAGACAATAAAGATGCCATTTTCCAAAGCACTTATAATAATATTTTTGATTTTGACAAATTTGGGAATCTTGTTTTTAGCGGTGGAGTGTATTATATGTGGGAGCAACTAAAGGTGTATAACACCAATCCCGCTTCGCGCTCTAATCGTGCGATGAATCAAGTGGCATTGTTCGCAGAGGGCGAATATGTCATCAATGATTATATCAGCACGACTTTAGGCTTCCGCTATAATTATAGCGACATATTTAGCGCGATTCCAAACCCGCGTTTGTATATCAATGTCAATCCCACGACTTGGCTTACTTTTAAGGCTGGTGTAACAAGTGGCGTGCTTGTGCCTCAACTAAGCTACCTCTATGAGGGCTATACAGAATCTACAAGCGGTGCAAATACAATTTATACCTATGGGAATCAAAACCTCCAACCTGAAAAAAGCTGGAATTATGAATTTAGTGTAGTTTTAGATACAGAGTATGTGCTAGGCATTGCGACAGGGTATTACACAGACTTTCGCGACCAAATCGCCTCATATTCGGTTACAGGAGATGCGTGTCCTGTGTCTCAATGCAATTATTATCAAAATGTTTCTAAATCCCTCTTGGCAGGCGCGGAGTTAGGCGTAAAGCTAAAACCTGTGGGTGGATTCTCACTTGATGTAAATTATGGACTTACTTATAGTGAAGTGCTTGAATCTACCACAGCGGCTAATGCCTATCTCGTGGGAGGACCTGTAAATAATATCCCACGCCATAATTTTACCATTACACCACGATATGCTTATGGGGATTTTGATATGTATGTGCGCTGGAGCGGGAAATATCTCACACCGACTTCTAATGTTTCTTCTCCAACCAGCACAGATGCGCGCAACACAATAGGCAGATATTACAAAGATTATCAAATCCTCGATTTGGCGTTAAGTTATAAAATTTATAAAGGGCTAAGCGCAACATTTGCAATTAACAATTTATTTGATACGAACTTTTATAGTCCTATTCTCTATACCTCCACTGCTGGTGTAGCAAATGGAGGCTATACCAATCAATATCAAAGAATCTTGCCAAGCAGAAACTATTGGATTACGGTCAAATATGATTTTTAGATTCTCGTTTTGTCATAGAATTATAGCTAAACAATCTCGTTAAACTCATAACCCTCGTTTTTGAGGTTTGTGAGTATATCTTGCTTGTGCTCTAAGCCTTTGATTTCTAATCCCATACTGATGAGCACATCACCGTATTCTAAGTTGCTTGGCGTCCTATCATAAGTGATTTGCACGATATTTGCGCCAGAGTGAGAGAGTATATCGCTTAATTTTTGCATAGAGCCGGGCTTATCGATGAGCACCACTTCGATTTTCATCTTGCGGTGAGATTTAAACAAGCCCTTTTCAATTATCATATTAAGCATTGTTACATCGATATTCCCCCCGCTTAGCACCGCACCCACACGCATAGTAGAATCAAGCGGGATTTTTTTGTGCATTATTGCTGCCACGCTTGCTGCACCCGCTCCCTCGACCACGAGCTTTTGATTCTCTAATAAAAATAAAATCGCACTAGCAATCTCCTCTTCATCGACCTCCACAATATCGCTCACTCCCTGTAATACGCACTCAAAGACTTCCTTATCCACATCGCGCACAGCGATACCATCTGCGATAGTGCGCACGGATTTAGCGTTTTGAATCTGCTTTTGCAAAAAGCTCTTTGTCATCGCATTTGCGCCTTTTGATTGCACGCCGATGATTTTTGTCTTTGGGCTAAGTGTCTTATACACGCTTGCAATGCCACTCACCAAGCCCCCGCCACCAATAGGCACAAAAACATAATCAAGCTCTTGTTCTTCAATCATTTCAAGGGCGATAGTCCCTTGCCCCGCGATGACATCGCTATCTGCAAATGGGTGGATAAAGTGTAGATTCTGTTTTTTGGCGATTTGGAGGGCTTGCTCGTATGCTTCGTCATAATTATTCCCCGCGAGCACGACTTCAGCACCCATAGCCTTTGTCCCGCTTACTTTAAGCAATGGCGTGGCTTCGGGCATTACGATTACAGAGCGCACGCCAAAGTGCTGTGCGCTGTATGCTACGCCTTGCGCGTGGTTGCCCGCAGAGGCGCAAATAACGCCCTGTTGCAAAACATTTGTGCCATTGCACTCATCTGCACTTTTAAGGCTGGCGAGTTTGTTAAACGCCCCGCGAATCTTAAACGCCCCTGTGAGCTGGAGATTCTCTTTTTTTAAGAAGACTTGTGTATTTGTAAGTTTGCTTAGTCGTGGCGCAAAGGCAAGTGGGTTGTATGTGATAATGCCTTGTAGCCTTTCCCTTGCTTGTCGTATCATTTCAATATCAAGGAGATTCATCGCTATCCTTTGTATTGTAAATTTTATTTAAAATATCTAAGGTTTCATTAAGGAGATAAGCAACCCCCGCTTAAGCAGGGGATTATGCTTAGAGTTTAGATTCATAGCGTCTTAGCATATACAGACGCTTGAGAAGTTTTTTCTTGGCGTTAATGTTTTGCTTTTTACGCAACTCAGTCTTTGGCTCAAAAAATCGCCTCGCCCTCGCTTCTGTAACGACAAGATTCCTATCGGTTTGCTTTTTAAAGCGTCTATACGCCTCATCGAAGCTTTCGCCCTCGCGCACTTTCATACCCGGCATACTATCACCCTCTTTCTTTTATAAAATATTTTGCATAAAGCAAAGAGAGATTGTAGCTAAAATCAACTAAAATTCAACTAAAATTTATGCAATATTAGATACAATGCGCATTTGGCTTTCTAAAATTTTCATCGTTTTTTAGAAACGCTAGATTCTTTGTGCTCGTAGCTCAGCTGAATAGAGCAACAGGTTGCGGTCCTGTAGGTCGGGGGTTTGAATCCCTCCGAGCACGCCATAAGCTAACTTGCTGTTTCTCCATAAAATACCCACTTATGATTGATTCTATTGTTTGACCTTAGAGAAATTGTGAAAGTTTTGCTAAAATTGTCGCTAGAAATGTATATTTTATATGTTTGGAGATGTGATGGAACGAAATGTGCGCTATATCAGCATTGGTGTTGTGTTTTTTGCCATTGTGATAGGGCTTGTGTTTTTTGTGCTATGGCTTGGGCGGTTTGACTTTAACTCAAATGCTGACAACACCTACTACATTTACACTCAAGATGAAGTTTCTAATATCGGCGTGAATACTCCCGTAAAGTTTAAGGGCATAGGCGTTGGCAGGGTGAGCGATGTGCGTTTTGAGGATTATAAAATGGGACTAGTGAGAATCTCGCTCATTTTAGATGCAGAATTAGAGGTGAGAGAAGATTCTTATCTTAGTGTTGGTTCTGGTGGGCTTGCTGGGGCGAACTACCTCGCACTTCATCAAGGACAAAGCACCAAGCCCAATACCACCAAAGTGCTAGAGCTCCAAAAAGGCGGGTTTGATATATTGCTTCAAAAAGTAGAGAATATAGGCGATAGGACTGCAGATTTGATGACAAATCTCACAAACGAGGACAACTTAAAAAACCTTAATGAAATCCTCGCCAATCTCTCAAAAATCTCTAAAGACATTGCCCAAGCTACGCATAGGCTAGATTCTATCACGCATAGAGTGGATAATAACTTCAAAGACGGACAATACGATTTGCGTGCGATTATTAGCCCCACAATGTTGCAATTAGAGAGCTCGTTGCTTGAAATGGATAATTTCTTTGCCAAAGCTACGCGCTTGGTGGATAAAATCGAGCAGAGCCCCTATGATAGCATTTTTGGCAAGAGAAAAGAAACAAAGGATTAGAAAATGAAACATACCCTGCTTGTTTGCCTCTTAGTAGTGTTGTTTAGCTCTTGTAGCACGAAATTAGGCGAATTACACCTCTATGATATATCCGCTCAAACCACCTTAGACACACAAAAGAGCACAAACAAAAAATCTCAAAAGGTTTATGGAGTGATGTTTAGCGCGGCTCAGCCCTATGATAGCACGGATATTTTTCGCCTTGATGAATCTACATTGCGAAGCAAGCCATTGTCTAACACACAATGGGCTACCAAACCAAAAGAAATGCTCTCAACTACGCTTTTAAGCCTAATGAATGCCAAAGGGCTCAATGCCATTAGACAGCCATTTGGTGGGGCAAAAATCCAAAAGATTCTCAAAATCCACATTGCAAGATTGCTTATCATTAAGCGAGGAAATAGCAATTTTGCGCATATCGCGCTTGATTGTGAAGTGGTGGATTCCAAAACGCTTAGCGTAGAAAAAAGCCTTAATATTACCAAAGAAGCACCAATTAGCAACATCAATGAGTTTGCGCCTGTTTTCTTGCAGTTAAGCTATGGTGTGTTACAAGAAGTCGTTGAGGGTTTATAAAGATTAAAAATCCCCCAAAGGAATGGGGAGAGGTGAAAGGATTGCACAATGGCAGCTGATGATGAAAAAACGCTCCCAGCCTCCCAACACAAACTAAGACGAGCCAAGCAAGAGGGCAATGTCGGTAAAAGCATAGAGTTAGTCGGGTTTTTTGTGATGCTTGTTGGGTTGGCGTTGTTGTTTTTTATGCTTCCATATTGGGTGGAGGGTTGTCGCAATATTTTTGCTTATACCGCCTCGCTTTTTTCTCTGCCTGAGTTTAGCTCCCAAGAGCTCCTTTTGCTAAGCGCGACACTTGGATTAGAAATGTTAAAGATGATTTTGCCCATATTTTTGGGGCTTGTGGTTATGGGTGTGCTGGCAAATGTCGGGCAGTTTGGATTTTTGCTAAGCACGAAACCCATTGAGCCAAAACTTTCTAAAATTAACCCCGTTACGGGCGCGAAGAATCTCTTTTCGCTAAAAAAGGCACTTGATGGCTTTATGATAACACTTAAGGTGTTTATTGCCTTTATTGTAGGCTTTGTAGTGTTTTTGGGGTTTTTTGGGGATTTACCAACGGTGTCGCGCTTTAGATTGTATGACCAGATTCTGTGGTTTCGTGATAAGGCGTTAATCCTCATTGGAATCTTGCTAGTGATTTTTGCCGTGATGGCGGTAGCGGACTTTATGATTAAGCGGTTTCAGTATATGAAATCCTTGCGAATGAGCCTAAAGGAGCTCAAAGATGAAACCAAACAATACGAGGGGAATCCAGAAGTGCGCTCGCGCATTCGCCAAATGCAACAAAAAATCGCACGCACCAGAATGATGCAAGAAGTGCCAAAAGCAAGCGTGGTGATTACCAACCCCACGCATTACGCGGTGGCTATTACTTATACCGATGAGTATGTGGATATGAATCTCCCTCCAAGAGTGGTGGCAAAGGGCATTGATGAGCTTGCGATACGCATTAAAGCTCTAGCTAGAGAATCAGGCGTGAGAATTATCGAGAATCCTCCGCTAGCACGCGCATTGTATGCAATGGTAGAAATCAATGATTTTGTGCATCCAGATTTATTCCGTGCGGTTTCAGAAGTGCTTAAACAAGTGGCGTGGCTTAACCACTTGCAAGGCGAGGATACGCTCTACAATACCACGCTTCGAGCCGCTCAAAAAGCCGCTCAAAACGCAGAATCTAACGCGTAAAGCTGTAATCCTCTATGCGTAAAAGCAACGCAACAAAGACAACAAAGGGTCTAATCCACTACCTTTGCTTCAAAGCCAATTTGCACTTCACTCCAAATGAGCCCCTCGATAGCATCAGAAGTGTTTTTGATGAGATTTTCTCGTGCCTCATCGAGCTTAAATTCGCTTAAATCAAGCACACCATTTGCCCTTAAGATTCCATTTTTGATGGTGTATTGCATTGGGACTTTTTGTGTCTTGCCATTCATTCGCACATTTGCGAGGATTGTCCCTACATTGTTGCCCTCAATGATATTTTTAAGCGTTACTTTGATTTCTGGCTTTGCCCACTTTTTGATAAAAAACTCTTTAATGTTTTTATCTTGCAGATTCTCTCCTGTGCTAATGTTGCTTGGGTCAATGGTCGCTTGTGCGTTATTAAGCGTGCTAGCAATGCTCTCATTCTTTTTGCCAAATTTAAACGCCACATCGCTAAATGTGCCATTTACAGCGACTTTGTTCTGCGTTTTATACGCACTAAAGCCCACTTTGATGCTTTCTTTGTCGATACTTTTTGCGCTTATCACGCCTGCACACAATGCTACGCCCAGCAAACTTAACAACTTTACCCTATGTGAGAGAATCTCACTTCTTTTTAAAGAGAGATTACTAAAATTAAAAGAAATTTTCATACAAGGTAGAAACTTCCCCAACAAAATGCCTATCGCGTCAAATATATTCATAACACAATCCTTTATTTTGAGATTAAAAGGCAAAATTGTAAGCGGAAAAAATTAACAATACAAGAATTTAGCGCAAATTTTGGTAAAATTTTGTAAAAACGCTGGGATAGCGATACAAAAAGCTCATTTCTTTTTAGCAAATGCTATGGCTTGAGCGATTTTAGCGATATTGTGATTTTTTATCCCTTGACACACTAAGAATAAATCCACCAGCCACCATATCCCTAAAGTCAGCCAACAAAATAGAAGTTTTACCACGCCTAGTCCTATGTCTTTATAAAGTCCATTTATACCAAAACACTCCAAAAAGATTTTGGAGTAGCAATTTTGCCAAAGGACATTAAAGCAATGTTTGGTTTGATGCGCAAACAAAGTATTTTTATCTGTTTTTTTGTGTTGTTTTTAGTGCATAGATTCTGCCATACTCATCAGTTTTCTTTATGAGATGAATAACATTGTGGCTAGATGTTGAGGAAAACTTTTTCAAAATTGTCCTTTCTGATTCCTTTATGGACAATAAATAAGTCTATAATTGTCCAAATGCCGAGTCCGCCAAGAGTAAAAAGTTTTACTACACCTAATCCTATGTTGCCCTTGTAAAACCTATCAGCACCCGCGCCCCCCAAGAATAATCCAAGAACAAGCCCCACTACAGGATTTTTTAGATTTAGTAGTGGAAGCTTTTGCACTAACTCATCTCTTTGCGTGTCATTTAGTTTATCAAGTTTGTCGCGCAAGAGTTGTTGGCTTTGAATGTCCTTTGGCAGTTTGTCCTGCAACATCATCATAATCGAGTTTGTATCCATTGTGTATCCTTTGTTTTTTTAGGGATTTTCAAATCCCAAAAGTGTTAAGAGTTAAAACTCCGCCTCAATCTTTAATCAATCTCTCATCGCTTCAACATAAAGCTGTCCATCATCTGTATATTGAGCGGTATAAGTAACATAGCTAGTTTTTAAACCATTGATTGTTACTCTTGCCTTACAACTGATTTGCTTGGTGTCTTTGTCCTTAAATTGTGTTATAAAAGCATCATATCTGAGTTTCGAGTCCTTTGAAACCCAATGATTGTCTTTTGCGATTTGTGTCAATAAGTTTTTCACATCGCTATCATCACAATCAGGTATACCACTGCATCCGCTAAAAGCCACACCTGCAATTATGGCAAAACCTGCCAAAATCTTTCTGTATTTCATTCTTTCTCCTTTTAGGTAGATTTGCTTTGTTTTTATTTCCTAAGATTCTAAGAATCTAAAGTCAAAAAACAAAAAACCAAAGCATTCTATCTACCCCCCCCCCCTTAAATTCTCCTTAAAAAACTCTACCAAAAAGTAAAAAACACTAAAAATTGTAAAAAAGCCATAACGAGGAAGAATCTAAATACAAATCAAACGCCAAAAATCGCTACAATAGTGCGACCTTGCATTTTTATAAATGGACATTGGATTTGGCTAAATGCGCGTTATTCGCGCTTTTTATCTTTGTGTTTTTGCTGTGTAGGACACTGCTTTTGTAGGTGGTGAGTGTGGATTTAGCTCCCCACCACGCCACCATTGCTTTTTTTGATTTGGATTATCGTGCTTTGTGGCGTAGATTCACCGCCATTTGGATAATGACTTGGTGCGAGAAATTCTCCGGGGTGCTGAATCCCCACAAACATTACTTCATTATCAGGTGAAAATGCGATACCCGTTACCTCACAGGCTATGGGCGCGGTTAGAAATCGCCGTATCTCGCCCGTGTTTGGATTAGCACAAAGCATTTGATTATTTCCCATACCCTTGTATTCGTCTTTATTGGAGTATTTGCCGTCTGTCTCAATCCACAGCCTCCCAAATCTATCAAACTTCAACCCATCAGGACTATTAAAAAGATTGTCTTTGGTGATATTACTTGTGCCAGCGCGTAAATCGCCCTTTTTATATACGAGTGGATTCCCAGCTAGGGCAAAGATATTCCAGCGAAATTTGCTTCCCGCGTGGTTATCATCATTTTCTCTAAAACGAATGATTTGCCCATAGATATTATTAGCGCGTGGATTCGCGCTGTGAGTTTCCTTGCGCTTGGTGTTGTTTGTCATCGTGGCATAGATGTATTGTCCTTTGTTATCGGCTGCTATCCACTCAGGTCTATCCATTTTTGTCGCACCTACGATACTTGCAGCGATTCGCGTATGCACACAAATATCAGCTTGGCTAGAAAAGCCATTGCGTTTATCTAATCCATTTTTGCCAAAAACAAGCGCAATCCACTCGCCTTCGCCCTCTAAATTATGCCCATTATTATGGAATTTAGCGACATACAAAGTCCCCTCATCTAAAATATCTTTATTTGCGCTTTTATCGTTTGTGTCATAAACATTTTTAGAGACAAATTTATATAAAAATTCATTTGCCTCATCATCACCCATATACACGACAACCTTGCCCTCTTTGCTAATGACAATTTCCGCATTTTCGTGTTTAAATCGCCCCAAAGAAGTGCGTTTTATGGGCGTAGAGTTTGCGTTGTATGGGTCGATTTCTACCACATAGCCAAAGCGATTGGGTTCATTTGGTGTTTTGGCAATATCAAAGCGTGAATCAAGCGCGAATCCATAGCGATTTTTCCCTATTAGCCCGTAGCGTTTTTGTGCCTCTGTGAATGCGAAGTTTTTATCACTGCACCCAAAGAAATCATCGAAATTTTCCTCGCAAGTGAGATAAGTCCCCCACGGCGTTTGCCCATTTGCGCAGTTATTGAGTGTGCCTTTTATGGTTGTGGCTTTTTTATCCGCGCTTATTTGAAGCAGTGGTGAGCCTTTGGCATAGCCACTTACTTTCATCGCTGTGTGCGCCGTGATTCGGCGATTGTATTTTGAATCCAACACCACCTGATAATATCCGCTCTCATCTTTTGCAATCTCAAAAATGCTCACTCCAAGCGAGTTTTGCATATATTTGACATCGCTTAGATTTATATCTTTGCCCTTGTGGTTAAACATTATCTCAGGGTTAATGTATTCGTTATTCACCGCCAAAATCGCGCGATTTTCACTCAAAGCAAAATATGCCATTCCATCGGTGTTGTCGCCAAAGGCTAGATTCGCATTGACAATCGCCTTTTTATCGATAATCTTGCGCTCATCAAACGCATTTGCCTTTGCAAAAAGTTTATCGCCCCAGCTTATAAGAGGCTTTGCCTCATAGCCTTTTGGCACTTTGATAGTATCCTCCGTGCTTGAAGCAATGCCTTTAAATCCAAGCAAGTGCACATTTTCCGTGCTTGTAGCACTCATAAAAGAGGGTGCAAAAAAGCTCACATACCCTAATCCCAAAGCCGAATTCTTCATAAAATCTCGCCTATTCATTGAAATCTCCTTAATTTGATGTTAAAAGTCCACTGGTTTTATCAGTTAGACTTTGTGCGAGATTCTAAATTCATATTGAAAAATGTCTATATTATTTGTGTAAGGGCAGTGTAAAACTCACACCAAATTAAATAAAAAGCGTGTGATTGCTTATTTTGTGTGATTAAGGTGGATTTGCCCCAAAATTTTGCAATTTCAAAACACCACAACAGAATCTCAATACAAATCAAACGCCAAAAATTGCTACAATAGTGAATAGATTCTCTTAAAAGGACAAAAATGGATTTTGACATAAGCATTAGCACACTTATTTTGCTCGCGTTAGTCGCGCTTGTCGCGGGGTTTGTGGATAGTATCGCGGGTGGCGGGGGAATGATAACAATCCCCGCGTTATATATGGTGGGAATCCCTCCACACGAAGCACTAGGGACAAACAAATTCCAAGCGGTTTTTGGGAGTTTTAGCGCGGCATTGCATTTTTATAAAAAGGGGCATTTAGATGTGAAAAAATGCGCGTTATTCGCGCTTTTTGCCTTTGTATTTTCGCTGTGTGGGACATTGCTTTTGCAGGTGGTGAGCGCGGATTTTTTGCGTAAAATCATTCCGTTTTTACTCCTCTTTTTCGCGCTCTATTTTCTCTTTTCGCCCAAAATCAAGCAAGAATCGCACAAAGATTCTATAAATGCGCGTGTTGGCAAAATCGCTCTAGCCTTTATCATCGGTGGCATAGGCTTTTATGATGGGTTTTTTGGTCCGGGCACAGGCTCGTTTCTTATGCTCGCTCTAATCTCGTTAGGAGGCTTTGGGATAAAAGACGCGCTCGCGCAAGCAAAGCTGTATAATTTCGCTACCAATCTCGCTTCCGTGCTTGTATTTTTGGCATTTGGGCATATTTTGTTTGCGGTGGGTGTAGCTATGGCTGTGGGGCAGTTTGTGGGTGCAAATATCGGCGCGAAGCTTGCCCTGCGCTATGGAATTAGCATTATCAAGCCATTAGTAGTCATCGTGTGTGTGGCGATGTGCGTGAAATTGCTCTTTTTTGAGTAGGCTTAGTCGCGCTTTAGTCGCTCAATCTGCACGCCGAGTTGTTTTAGCTTGCTCTCTAAGTTTTCATACCCTCTGTCAAGGTGGTAGATTCTATGCACTTCGCTCTCTCCTTTTGCCACAAGGGCAGCGAGCACAAGAGCTGAGCTCGCACGCAAATCCGTAGCCATCACGCTCGCACCTAAAAGTTCTCTCCCTCCGCGCACTTTAGCCACATTGCCTTTGAGTTTAATATCTGCGCCAAGTCGCACTAGCTCGCTGGCGTGCATAAAGCGATTTTCAAACAATCGCTCCTCAATTTTACTCACACCATTACATTGTGTGGCTAGAGCCATAAATTGTGCCTGCATATCAGTGGGGAATCCGGGAAATTCAGTGGTTGTGAGTTCAAAGGGCTTGTATTTTTTGGTTGGCAGGATTTGGAGATTACACAGCGCGCAATCACTTTCATAGGGCGATTGCTCGAAGTTAAAGCCAATTTCTCCAAGTTTATCCATAACTGCACCCAAATGAGCGGTATTTACACCCTCAAGGCTGATTGTAGAGTTTGTAATCGCTCCTGCGCAAAGATAAGTGCCCGCCTCGATTCTATCAGGGATTACTGCAAAGGGCTTAAACTCTGGTAACTCGCCATCACTTCCATAGATTTCTATCTCGCTTTCCCCGATACCTTTGATTGTAATGCCATTAGCATTGAGAATCTCGCACAACTGCACTACTTCTGGCTCTTTTGCTGCGTTTATAATGCGTGTCTTACCCCGCGCAAGTGCTGCTGCCATAATGATATTTTCACAACCCGTTACGGTGATTTTATCAAAGACAATATCCGCACCTTTCAAGCCCTTTGGCGCGGTAGCGACAATGTAACCTCCAGCTATGTGAATCTCTGCGCCCATTTTTTCTAACGCCCTTAAGTGTAAATCCACAGGACGCGCACCGATAGCGCACCCACCGGGCAAGCTTACTTGGCATTTGTGAAATCGGCTAAGCAAAGGTCCTAGCACCAAAATAGATGCACGCATTTTGCGCACAATGTCATAAATTGCTTTGGTGTGGATAATGTTAGCGCACTCAAGCGTTATGCTATGAGAATCTAAGACTTCTACATTCGCACCCAAGTGCTCTAAGAGCTTGACAAAAGTTTTGACATCAGCGACATCAGGGAGGTTGCTTATTTTAGCAGGTTTATCACTTAGCAGAGTAAGCGCAAGGAGTGGAAGTGCGGCATTTTTCGCCCCAGAAATGCGCACAGAACCATTTAAATTGAGTGATTGCGTGATTTTTAGATAATCCATACCTTTCTCCTATTTTTTTTCGCGTTGTTGCAGGGCTTCGCCGATTTTTTTGCGGATTTCTTCTTTTATTTCAGGGTTATCATCTTCGAGTTTATCACGGAAGTTTGCTACTTCGTTTGTCTCCATAAGGAGCGGATTTACACAAAATTCGTGGATAATCTCAATCCAAGTGTCTTTGTCTTTCCCATCACATTTGTTAAATTTATATTTGAAAGTCTCGTAGTTTTGTGTAAGGGCTTCTTTGTTTTCTTTATTGGCGGTTACTAATGCAAGCAATGCAGCCAAATCATTTCCTTGTTGTTGTGGGGCTTCATCGCTTTGCTTTGATACCGCTACGCTTAAAATCCCAGCAAATATGAGGGGCAACGCCAAAGAGAGCATCACCACCCAACAAAACACATAAAAAATTAAATCAAACATTGTCTCTGCCCAACCCTACCCCTTAAAGTCTTTAAATAAGTTTATGGTCGCTTCTACATATCCACTAATTGAGCCACAATCATATCTTGAGCCTTTGAATTTGTATGCGAGCACTCTGCCTTGTTTTGCTTGCTCTAAAAGCGCGTCAGTGATTTGAATCTCACCTTTTTTGCCCGGTTTGGTTACACGCAAAATATCAAAAATATCAGGCGTTAAAATGTAGCGACCGATGATTGCTAGATTGCTCGGTGCGTTTTGTGGATTTGGTTTCTCCACCATATTATTTACGCGATACACGCCATCTTCAATCATTTCACCAGCCACAATTCCATATTTATCCACTTCTTTGGAATCCACCTCCTCAATCGCCACAATAGAGCAACGATAGGTTTTATACAATTCTACCATTTGGGCTAAGATTCCCTGAGAGCCTTTATTTACACATAGGTCATCAGCCAAAATCACCGCAAAAGGCTCTTGCCCGATAAGCACCTCACCTGTCAAAATCGCGTGCCCCAACCCTTTCATTTCGTTTTGGCGTGTGTAGGAGAAATTACAAAGATTAGTCAATCGGCGAATGTCTTTGAGCAAGTCCTCTTTATCCGTGCCTTGAATCTGGTGCTCTAATTCATAATTTATGTCAAAATGGTCTTCTATGGCTCTTTTCCCTCGTCCTGTAACGATTGCCATTGTGTGGCAACCTGCTTCTAGGGCTTCTTCTACGCCATATTGGATAAGCGGTTTCGTGAGCACAGGAAGCATTTCTTTTGGCATTGCCTTTGTCGCGGGCAAAAAGCGTGTCCCATAGCCAGCAGCTGGAAATAAACATTTATCAATCATTTTATACTCCTTAGTGTGATTTAATTTACCAATGTCGCCTTGAGAATCTCCTCAACATTCACTTTGTTCCCCAAAATCTCTTGATAGACGATGTAGTTTGCAAGCACTTTTATCCCATAATAGCGTGTCTCTTCTATGGGCAAAAGCTCTAGACTTAGCCAAGGCTCATACGCACGATTTTTCTTAAAAAGAGTCTTTTTGGCAAGGGTTCGGCGCAAGAATCCCGGACCACCATTATACGCATACGCAATGAAAAGAGGGTTTTTAAACTCTCTTTCTAAATCCCCAAGATAAAACCTCCCAAATTCAAGGGCGGTAAGTGGGTTAAACATATCTTCAAGTGTAATATCTTTTATACCCAAACTTCTAGCAAAGGGCTCGACATTAAATGGCATTATTTGCATCATTCCAAGCGCGTAAGAAGTCGAAACCAATGCAGGCAAGAAAATGCTCTCTTGCTTTGCTACGGCATAAGTGATTGCTTTTTGGTGTGTGCTCTTCCATTCAAGTTTGTCGCTAAATGGCGTGATAAAGTAGCTATTGGCAAAATTACTCGCACGATTATGCACATACGCGAAATGCGCCTCACTCTCGCTAAAAGCAAAGTTTTCAGCCAATTTCATAAGAGCTTTTGAATCTTTAACTTGTGTGAGATTATCACGCAGGATTTGCCACTCAAATGGGTCTGTAATGTCAAACGCGGGCTTTTTGGTAGAGCTAAGATTCTCAAATCCACTCACAATGGTGTAGCTCGGGGCGACTTCGAGCTTTTGGATTGCGTAGAGTGTGTATAAATCAGGGCTTTTGCTTTGAGAGAGTGCCTTTAAGACCTCCTCATCGCCACCACAATAATACTGCCAAAATCGCGCCCGATTGACAAATAGCGAATCTTTGCTTTTTGATTCTGAGAGTTTAAAATATTCAATGGCGGCTTCTTTGTTGCCATTTTGGAGTTCATAGAGCCCTAGCAAAAAGCTCGTATAAGAATCAGCACCCGTTATTTTTGCGCCAAGTAGAGATTTTTTAAACTTTGGCAGAGAATCTTCAAAAAGGATTTTTTGAAGCACTTTATTAAATTCTCGCACATTTTGGTCGCCGAGTTTTTTAATGCTGGCTGGTTTTATGGTTTGGTTTATGATTCGCTCTTTTTGTTGGGCTCCAAGTATGTTAAAAATCTCAGCAAATGTCTTAGCATCGGCGTTTAGCATTTGTGTGAGAATTTGCTTTGAGCTAAGAATCTCTACTTTTAACGCCAAATTTGCATCGCTTTTAATTGCTTCTTTAAGGGCTTGGAGTGTTTTTGGAGGCAGATTTGGCACTTGACTTAGGCGTAATCCTTGCTTAAGACAAGCCAAATCCTTTTGCAACAGGGCGTTTATATCAAGTGAGCGACAATAAAAATTCGCAGGGAGCTCATCTGGCTTCCCCTTTTTTGACATAAGGGTATTGAGTTTTGGATTTTTACGACTGACGAGCTCATAGGCTTTGATAGCATCTTGGAGTTTGGTGTTTTCATCGCTTAAATACCGCCAAATATAAAAATCCCGTGCAATCCCGCTGGGCTTAGATTCTAAAAATTCTAGTGTGATGTCGGGGGTTTTTTGCTTTTTGGTATAAGAATCTTTACCATACGCACAGCTCAACGCCAAACCTGCAACAAAAATAATGACACATTGTGTGGAGCGAGAAAAATACAATTTATAATCCTTGAGCGTATTTTAATAACAAACGAACAAACATCAAATCAATAAACTTTAACATCACAATAACAATAAGCGGCGCGAAGTCTATACCGCCAAAATTCGTAGGCATTAAAGAACGCATTTTAGCAAATAAAGGTTCGCTTAGGCGCGTTAAAACCTGCACGATTGGATTGTAGGGGTCGGGTTTTACCCAGCTTAGCAACACAGCAATAATGAGCACCCAAATGTAAATGTTAATAAGCATACTTATAATGTGAGCAAGAGATTCTAAAAAAGTGCTAAAAACCATCATAGTGCTATCCTTTTAGTTAATCCTGTGGTGTTTGGTGTTGAGAATCTTGGGTGTTAAGCAACCCTAAAAGCTCAAAATGCGCAAAATAATCATCAAAAAAATAAATATTTTTGCATCCATTTTGGACCAACGCCGTGCCTAAATTTGCCGCTGTGTGCCCGCTATAACACACAAGCAAGATTTTTGTTTGCGCGTGTTTTTGGCTAAAGGCAAATACTTCTTGGGCATTGCTAAAATGTTGAGAATCCTTGATATGCGCGTGGTTGTAATCACTCTCATCGCGAATGTCAATAATGGCATAAGAATCTTGCATAAAGCCAGCCATATCAGGCGCGTAGATTGGCGTAGCAAGTGAGAGGTTGTTTTTACCCTGCATTGGAGAATCCATACATTTCCTTAAAGTTGAGTTATACACTTTTGACAAAATATAATCTTAATTGTAATAAAAATTTCTTAATTTTGCGCATTAAAAGCGTGTGATAAAAGCACAACTCGCTATAATATCTCAAATGAAACAAGAGAAAAATGAGTTTTTTAGCCAACTGCTTAGCGTCCTTCAAAGTGAGGACTTCGCCACTTTGCGAGAGAGATTCACGCATTTTTATGAGGATTTTAAATCACACAAGATAATTTTTAATAACGAGCAAGAAAGTATGCCTTGCACGGAATTTAACGCGCTTTATTTATGTGGTAGCAAATCTCTCTCTCCACTTAAAATCCGCCGCCCTAAAAACGCCAACTCCACTATCGCAAGTGCTAAAATCCTCCACTCCGTAGCACATATAGAATCTAGTGCTATTGTTTTAGCCCTTGATGCGGCATATCGATTCAAAAATATGCCATTAGCATTTTATGAAGATTGGCTTAGTGTAGCAAATGAAGAAATTGCACATTTTTGCTTGCTTAATGCTATTTTGGGCGAGATTGGATATAAATATGGCGATTTTCCTACGCACAATCTCTTTTTTGACGCATTAGAGCGCACCCAACACAATCTAAGCACACGAATGGGAATCGTGCATCGCGGACTAGAAGCAAAGGGGTTAGATGCCAATCCCTTTGTGCAAGAAAAGCTCCTCCAAACCACGCTAGATATTAAGCCTGCCATTAAATATGCTTTTGATGTGATATTGCGCGATGAGGTAAGTCATGTCTTAAAGGGTGATAAATGGTGGCGTTTTTCTCTTCGTGCCACGCCACATAAAGATATGGACGCGCGTTTTATCAATCTTTGTGCAGAGTTTAGTGATTTGCGCCTTTTGGGGAAGATTCCCAACATACAGGCACGACTTAGCGCAGGATTTAGCCAAGCAGAAATACAATCCCTACAATCCCTTTATGCGCGCTAACATTTAGCATAACAATTTGCAAGCAATGATAAGCAAGTTTTGTGGTTGGGCGATAGGGCTTTATTTTGTAAAATTTTTACTATTTCAAAGTATAATTACCATTTTTTGCATTTTTTGTGCCTAATATAAAAAGACTTTTAGTAGGAGCTAAATTTTATGATTAAACGCCTTGTATTTGCGCTTTTGCTGTCCTTTAGTGCCACATTGTGTCTTGGTGCGCAAATTAGCGCGGTTAAATATCAGGGGAGCACTTCGATTTCTGATACGCTTGCAAGCGAGATTGCTAATATCAAAGCAGGCGATACACTTGATATTAACAAAGTTGATAACGCGATTAAAGAGTTTTTCAAACAGGGGTATTATGAAGATGTGTATGCTTCGTTTGAAAACGGAATCCTTACCTTTCATTTCAAGCAGCGTCCAAAGGTCGCAAGCATTGAGATTAAGGGCTATGGGAGCGAGAGCGAAAAAGAATCGCTCTATGGACAAATTGGCATTAAAAAGGGCGATAGTTATGATGAGGTGCGATTGGAGCGCGCTAAAAATGTCATAAAAACAATTTTGGAGTATCAAGGTTATTATGGCTCGGTGATAAAAGAAGAGATACAACCCGTAGGAAGCGATGAGGGCGCGTATGCCATTACACTTCATATCAATCAAGGCGATAATATTATCATCAAAGAGGCTACATACAATGGCAGAGAAAAGCTCAAGGTAAGCGAAATCCAAGAACTCAGCGCAAACAAACAAAAACAATTTGCTGGCTGGTTTTGGGGGAGAAATGATGGCAAGTTGCGTTTATATGACTTAGAATATGATAATGCACGCATTCAAGATTCTTATATGCGTAGAGGATTTTTAGACGCACAAGTAGGCCCCGCGTTTTTGGAGGCGGATTTTAGTGATTATAGCGCGAAGTTACGCTATGACATTAGCGAGGGCGAGCAGTATAAAGTCTCTGATGTGCAAATCATTATCCAATCTCCACAAATCAACGAAAAAAAGCTCCTAAAAAAGCTCAGAATCCAAAAAGGCGATGTGTTTAACATTGAAAATTTACGCGCTGATATGGAGATTATCAAGTATGAGATAGCGGATATGGGTTATGCCTTTACGCGCGTATCGCCTGATTTGGATAAAGATTCTACGAATGCTGAAGTTCGCGTGCTTTATTATATCCAAGCAGGACAAAAAGTGCGGGTTAATGATGTCATCATTTCTGGCAACACACGCACGGGAGATAGAATCATTCGTAGAGAGTTATTGCTTTCCCCGGGAGATGAATACAACCTCACACAAATCAAAAATTCTGAAAACGCACTAAGGAGACTTGGATTTTTTGAAAAAGTAGAGATTGAGGAGCGGCGCGTTAGCGAGGACTATATCGATTTGCTTGTCAATGTCCAAGAGCAACGCACAGGTGAGCTTATGTTTGGTTTTGGCTATGGAAGCTACGATAAGCTAATGATAAATGCTTCTATTAGGGAGCGCAATCTCTTTGGCACAGGGCATAGCGGACAGCTGTATGCAGATTGGAGTGCGTATAGGCAGATTGTCAATCTCACTTTGGTAAATCCGCGCATTTTAGATTCCGCGTATTCAGAATCTGTAAGTCTTTTTGTCTCTAACTACTATAATTGGCAATATAGAGAACGCACTACGGGTGCTACGATAAATGTGGGGCGATTGATTACTGAGACCTTTCGCGTCTCTTTGGGCTACACGCTTAGCAAGACCATTATTGATTTTCCAGACCAACGATTTGGATATTATTACAGCTCGACAAATTATAGCTATTACAAGCCACTCTATGAGCAATATTTTGCAAGCAAAGGTTATGAAGTCTCTCCGCTTGAGGGACCAATTAAGAGTGCTATCACACCAAGCCTATCTTTTGACAACACCGATGACTACTACTTCCCTAAAAATGGTATCATCGCTTCAGCCTACGGAGAAGTAGCGGGTGTTGGATTCTTAGGCTTTGATGAAAAATATGTCAAATTATATGGAAAGTTCGCAGGATACAAACATTTAAAGAATCTCATCGGGGTCGATGTCATCGCGCGCTATAAAATGCAAATAGGTGGGATATATGATTTAGGGCATGTGCCAATCACAAGTCGCTTCTATATGGGGGGCATTAACAGCGTGAGAGGCTATTATGTAAGCTCACTTACGCCTTATGAGGGTGAATTGCGCGTGGGTGGTAATTATATCAACACACATTCTGTGGAGCTTAGCTTTGGTTTGTTAGAAAAGGCACAAATGCGCTTGGCAGTATTCTTTGATTATGGTATGATTGGAATCCAACGAATAGATGAAACACAACGGTCATCTTGGGGGCTGGCACTTGAGTGGGTAAGCCCTATGGGACCTATTGTGATTGTTTTCCCACGCGCCATCAATCCCGGACCAAATGACGCTCAATCAAGTTTTGAATTCACAATGGGAACGAGATTCTAACAATAAGGACAAACAATGAGTAATACACCTACAATCAACACCAAGCGCGTAAGCAAAAGCGAAATTTTAGATTTAATGCAAAACGCCCCGCTTAAAGAGCTTGGTAAAATGGCAAGTAAGATTCGTGATTCTTTGCACCCAAGCAAGACAATTACTTTTATCGTGGATAGAAACATTAACTACACCAATGCGTGTTGGGTGGATTGTAAATTTTGCGCATTTAAGCGTAGAGTGGGCGAAGAGGGGTTGTATATTTTGAGTTTTGATGAAATTAGTCAAAAAATCGATGAACTTTTAGCGGTGGGAGGCACGCAGATTCTCTTTCAAGGTGGGGTGCATCCCAAACTAAAGATTGAGTGGTATGAGGAGCTTGTGAGCTTTATCCACAACAAATACCCACAAATTACCATTCACGGATTCTCTGCCATTGAGATTAACTACATTGCCAAAGTTTCTAAAATATCAATCCCTGAAGCGCTAAAACGCTTACAAAAGGCTGGGCTTAGCTCAATCCCAGGAGCTGGGGCAGAGATTTTAAGCGATAAAGTGCGTGATATTATCGCGCCCAAAAAGCTCTCCACACAACAATGGCTAGAAGTGCATAGAGAGGCACATAAGATTGGAATGAAAGGCAGTGCGACAATGATGTTTGGAAGTGTGGAGAGTGATGAGGACATTGTGGAGCATTGGGAGCATTTGCGTAGCCTTCAAGATGAGTATGGCGGATTCCGTGCGTTTATTTTGTGGAGTTTTCAGCCCGATAACACCCCGCTTAAACGAGAGTTTCCCCACATACAACGAGCAAGCTCTAATCGATATTTGCGATTGCTTGCGTGCTCGAGAATCTATCTTGATAATTTCACAAACATTCAAAGTTCTTGGGTTACACAGGGTTCTTACATTGGACAGCT
Source organism: Helicobacter sp. 23-1046 (assembly GCF_053654635.1). Classification (NCBI taxonomy): domain Bacteria; kingdom Pseudomonadati; phylum Campylobacterota; class Epsilonproteobacteria; order Campylobacterales; family Helicobacteraceae; genus Helicobacter; species Helicobacter sp. 23-1046. The sequence goes on from NZ_JBSIUS010000004.1 coordinate 101,684, forward strand.
TGCGCTGTGCTTTGGGGCAAATGACTTAGGAAGCACGATGATGGAAGAAAATGTCGTTTCAAGCGCAGGAGCGGCGCATTCAATGAATGAACAAGAAATGATTGCACTTATAAAAGACTTGGGGTTAAGGGCGGCTAAGCGCGATACAGCGTATAACATTTTGCAGCGATTTGATTAGATTCTCTGTTTTTTAGATTGCTTTAAAGGAAATAAAATGAAAAAAGTTGTGTTTATTGTCGGAATCTTTATATTCATAGGAGGGTTGTTTATTATGCTAAGGAGTGATAAAAATATCGATGGCGTAGAGTTTGTAGAGATAAATGGCGTGCAAGTGCCACTAATTTTTGAGCGAAGCGAGCTTTTACCCATAGGCAGCGTCCAACTTGTTTTTAATGGCGGAGGAAGCGCGTATGATTGGCAAAATGCTGGCACAGATTCTACTGCATTTAGCGCAAAAGATAGTGTGCAGGCAAAAGCAGGACTTGCCTCACTTGCAAGTAGGCTACTTAATGCTGGCACAAAGGAGCTAGGAAGCGTGGGATTTGCCGAAAAGCTAGAGAGCAAGGCAGTAAGCCTTAATGCCGCTACAAGCACGCGAACACTAAGCTTTAATATATCATTTTTAAGCGAGTATAAGGATTTCGCACTTGATTGTCTAGCAGAATTGTTGCAATCCCCAAATACAACTGAAGAAGAGTTTGAGAAAGTTAAAGCACTCGCTCGCAGTGCTATTTTAGCCAAGCAAAATGATTTTGACTATATTGCAGGGGTGAATTTAAACAAAATCTTTTTTGCTGGCACACCATTAGGCTTTGAGCGGACGATTGAGAGCATACAATCACTTCACCTAGCTGACATTACACACTATTTGGAAAAAAATCTTGTCCTTAATCGCCTTATTATCGTGGCTGGTGGCGATTTAGACAAAGAGGGGATAAAGAATGATTTACGCGCACGGCTTGGCTTTTTACCCAAAGGCGATGTAGTAAGCAAACCACAAATTAAACCACACAGAAACCTCGCTTATATAGAATCTAAGAAGCCCACACAACAGGCATATATTTACTTTTCATCGCCATTTAATGCCGATGTAAGCGAAGCATATAAGACAAAGGTAATGAGCTTTGTGCTTGGGAGCAGTGGATTTGGCTCTAGGATTATGGAGGAAGTGCGTGTGAAACGAGGTTTAGCATACTCGGCATATTTTAGTATTATTGGCTCAAGCGATGTGATAAACTATGGCACAGGACACTTGCAAACGGGACTAGATTCTAAAGATGAGGCACTAAGAGTGGTGCGCGAGGTAATGAGGGAATTTGTAGAAAATGGAATCACCCAAGAGGAGCTTGATGGGGCAAAGGCGTTTATCTTAGGTAGTGAGCCCTTGCGCGAGGAGACACTCTCTCAGCGACTTGATGCGAAGTTTAACAACTATTTTAGGGGATTGCCACTTGATAATCACAAGCGCGACACACAAAAAATCACCAATCTTACTTTAGATGAAATCAACACATTTATCAAAAGCCATAAGGAAATTTTAGATTTAAGTGTGAGCATTGTAGATAGCGAATAATTAACCTTTAGTGCTTGCCAGCATTTTTTGGAATCAAAATTTGGTTTTTTAAGAATAAATTAAGAATATCATATTTATAATTGCGCGTTTTATATTTGGTTTGGCAAGATTTTGGCAAGGTGGCAAGGGTTGGACCTAAGTTTTACTCTTTTGCAAACAAGGATAACAATGACAAAACTCCTAAAAAATATCACTTCTTTTTATGTCGATGGGTTTAGAAATATGACGCTTGGTAGAGTGCTTTGGGCAGTGATAGCTATCAAACTCATCATAATGTTTGGCGTGCTCAAAGTCTTTGTCTATGACACTTCGCTAGCCACTCTAGGCACAAGCGAGGCAAAATCTCAATTTGTGCTAGGCAATCTCACGCACCCTGACTTAGATTCTAAAGCCATTGCAGAGAATCTCACCTATGATGTTAGCGATACTAGTCAAAATCCTTTGCAAAGCACAACCCAACCAAAATCTAGCACCGCACACGCATACACAAATCCTGCAAATCCCACACAAAAGGAGTGAATATGGAATTAAGTGTCGATTGGAGTAGAGCGCAGTTTGGTTTGACTGCGATTTATCACTTTTTGTTTGTCCCGCTGACTTTGGGGCTTAGCTTCATCGTAGCGATTATGGAGAGTATCTATGTCAAAAGTGGCGATGAAAAATGGCTAAAAATTACGAAATTTTGGCTCACCCTTTTTGGCGTAAATTTCGCTATCGGTGTCGCCACAGGCATTATAATGGAATTTGAATTTGGCACAAATTGGGCAAATTATAGTTGGTTTGTGGGCGATATTTTTGGCGCACCGCTTGCGATTGAGGGTATTATCGCGTTTTTCTTAGAAGCGACATTTTTTGCGGTGATGTTTTTTGGGTGGAATCGCGTCTCAAAACAATTTCACCTCCTCTCTTCGTGGCTCGTTGCCATTGGGAGCAATCTCTCTGCGTTTTGGATATTAGTTGCAAATGGTTGGATGCAATACCCCATCGGCACGATATTTAACCCCGATAGTGCGCGAAATGAGATGAGTAGCGTGCTAGAGGTGATTCTCTCTCCTGTGGCAGTGGCGAAATTCCTCCACACTATTGCGAGTGGCTATGTGATTTCCGCGCTTTTTGTGATGGGCATAAGCGCGTGGTTTTTGCTTCGCGGGCGGCATATTTGGGAGGCGAAACGCTCTCTCATAGTCGGGGCTAGCTTTGGGCTTCTCACTTCGATTTTCCTCTTTTTGAGTGGTGATGAGAGTGCGTATCAAGTTACCCAAAAGCAACCGATGAAACTCGCTGCAATGGAGGGAATCTATGATGGCGAGCATAGGGCGGGGCTTGTGGCATTTGGCATACTAAACCCTGAAAAAAAGCTAGGCGATGAAAAGCCGACATTTTTATTTGATTTTACCATTCCCTACGCGCTTTCAATCTTAGGCACGAGGGATAGTGGCGGGTTTATCCCGGGGATAAATGACTTAGTCTTTGGCAATGAGGAAAAAAATATCCCCTCTTTAGATTCTAGAATCTCTTCAGGCAAGCTCGCCGTGCAAGCCTTAAAATCCTACAAAGAAGCAAAAGAGCAAAATGACACGCAGGCTATGGAGGAGCAAAAATCTATCTTGCAGGCAAATATGAGCAACTTTGGCTATGGCTACTTAGAATCAAAAGAGAGGGCTGTGCCACCTGTGGCGATTACTTTTTATAGCTTTCATTTGATGGTGGCGTTAGGTTCTGCGTTTTTTGTGCTTTTTATCGTGGTGCTGTATCTCTCTATGGCAAATGATGTGCAAAAGTTTAGAAAGATTTTGTGGTGTTGCGTGGTGGCGATACCCTTTGGCTACATCGCAGCAGAGGCGGGCTGGATAGTCGCAGAGGTGGGCAGACAGCCGTGGGCGATACAGGATTTGATGCCTGTGCATATCGCTGCGACAAACCTCTCGCACACCAACATTCAAATTTCATTTTTCTTATTTTTGTTTTTATTCACTGCGCTCTTACTCGCCGAGCTTGGCATTATGAAAAAAACCATAAGCAAAGGATTTTAGATGTTTTTTGGATTAGAATTAGCGCATTTGCAGGTGTATTGGTGGGTGTTAGAGAGTTTGCTAGGCGGGCTTTTGGTGTTTATGTTTTTTGTGCAAGGTGGACAAGGGCTTATCGATAGGCTATCAAGCAATGAAGAGGAAAAATCCCTGCTTATCAATACTTTGGGCAAAAAATGGGAGCTAGGATTTACCACGCTAGTGCTTTTTGGCGGGGCGGCATTTGCGGCATTTCCGCTGTTTTATGCTACGAGCTTTGGCGGGGCGTATTGGGTGTGGCTAGCGATACTCTTTTGCTTTATTGTGCAAGCGGTGAGCTATGAATACCGCAAAAAAGAGGGCAATCTACTCGGCGCAAAAACCTATGAAGTGTTTTTGAAAATCAACGGGATTTTGGGCGTGTTTCTTATCGGCGTGGCGGTGAGCACATTTTTTAGCGGTTCATATTTCACTCTTGATTCTCAAAATTTTGTAGAGTGGCAAAGTGAGTGGCGCGGGCTAGAGGCACTTGCAAATCCGTGTAATTATTTGCTAGGCTTCTCTCTTGTGTTTTTAAGCAGGATTTTGGCGGAGAGCTATTTCATAAACGCCATAGCAAACGAAAATATCACGCAAAAATCCCGCAAAGACATAGTAGTAAATACGGCGTTGTTTTTGCCATTTTTTCTTGGATTTTTAGCGTGGATTTGTCTAAAAGAGGGCTTTGGCATAAGTGAGAGTGGCGAAGTGATAATGGTGGAGAATCTGTATTTGCAGAGCTTTTTGCAAAATCCATTGATTGTAGTGTTGCTTCTTATAGGCGTGGTGTGCGTGCTAGCGGGAATCTTTTTTAGCATTAAAGGCACAAAAGGGATTTTTGCTTTGGGCGTGGGCGTGGTGTGCGCGGTGATGGCGGTGTTTTTGAATGTGGGCTTGGGGGATAGCGCGTTTTATCCTAGTCTAAGCGATTTGCAAAGCTCGCTTACTATCGCAAATGCAAGCTCAAGCTACTACACGCTAAGCGTGATGGGCTATGTAAGCCTCACAATCCCCTTTGTGCTAGGCTATATCGTGCTTGTGTGGCGCAAAATGGATAGCAAAAAAATGGAGCTAAGCGATTTGGATTCGCATTCGTATTAGGTTTTGGTTTTTATGGTGCAATCGTGCATAAATCGTGGGTGCGAAATTGCTTTAAATCTTGTGTGCGAAATTGTCTATGATTTTGCATACTAGATTTTGCTAGATTTTGGTTTTTTTGTTAGATTTATATTCGTTTGAAAATTTTCTAAAAAGGAGCGTGTGAAATGCTATGGTCGTTATTTTTGATATGCTTTTGGCCTTTAGTCATCTTTTTGGCATATAAGTTTATTAGCCTAAATATCAATGAAATCCAAAGACGCGAAGAGAAAAAGTAATCAGGCAAGGAGAGTTGTTTTTGGCGGGTTTATCCACCGCCGACAAATTGCAAGATTTCAATCTCATCATTTTGCGCGATTTTGGCACTCTCCCAGCATTCTTGCTTCACTACTTGTGTGTTTTGAGCGATAGCGATAGTTTGAGCTCGTATGCCTAGCTCACTTACGAGGATGGCGATAGTTTGCGCGTTTGTGTTATGAGGTTTGCCATTAAGTAGGATTTGTATAGACTCACTCATTTGCTCCCTCCAAAAAACCGCGCAAAAAATCCAAGTTTGTTGCTTTGCTTGGTGCGTGAGATAGCGAGCGCGCCACTTGGGATATTTTGCGTTACGGTTGTGCCTGCGGCAATTATCACGCTAGATTCTATGCTGATTGGTGCGACAAGCTGGCAATCACTGCCGATAAAGACATTTTCCCCGATGAGTGTTTTATGCTTTTGTTTGCCGTCATAATTGCAAGTGATGACGCCCGCCCCCACATTGCTCCCTCTGCCTATCTCGCAGTCGCCAAGATAGCTTAAATGTCCCGCTTTGACGCCATTTAGTTTGCCCGCTTTGACTTCTACGAAGTTGCCAATGTGTGTGTCTATGATTTCACACTTTGGGCGGATATGCGCGCAGGGTCCCACATCGCTACGCTTAATAGTGCTAGATTCTACCACGCTATGGGCTTTAATGTGGGAATCTTCTATGACGCACTCCCCGCTTATCCTCACGCCATTTTCTATGACGCACTCCCCGATAAACTCCACGCCACATTCGATATACACACTTTGTGGAATGTCAAAGCGCACGCCCTTTTGCATTGCCTCATTTCGCAATCGTGCTAAAAGCACTTCTTGGGCGTCTGCTAAATGTGCTTTGGAATTTATCCCCATAAACTCTTCACTATTTACAAACTCCGCGCCAATGTCTATGGCTCGTGTAATTTTGCATTTTTTAAGGAGATTTGCATCGCGCGCAAGAGCGATAATGTCGGTGAGATAGTATTCTTGCTGGGCATTGGCATTTGATAAATGTGGCAAAAGGGTTCCAAGCAAGGATTTTTCAAACACATACACGCCCGCATTGAGCGTTGTAATCGCCTTTTGCTTGGCGTTAGCGTCTTTTTCCTCGATGATTGCTTGCACTTGAGGCGAGCTTTTTACCCCCTTTTTAGAATCTAACACCACACGCCCATATCCTTGCGGATTTGCTAGTTCAAACACGCTTAGCACGATAGATTCTCGCCTTGCGCATAGGGCTTGGAGGCTTGCGGTGCGCACTAGAGGCATATCACCATTTAGCACGAGGATTTTTTCATACTTGCATTTTACCCCCATTAACGCCCCACCCGTGCCCGGATAGTTTTTGTGGTCTTGGGTGTGGAAGTGAATGTGTGAGGGGATATGCTCGCTAAATTCACGCATAATGGAATCTGTGATTTCATCGGCTTGATGATAGAGCACGATATGTATGTCATCACTTATTGGTAGGCTCTCGCGCAAGATAAGCGAAATCATACTGCGCCCACAAAGCGTATGTAAGACTTTTGGTGTGTGGGATTTCATTCGTGTGCCAGCTCCAGCGCATAAAATAACAACTGAATGTGAAAAAATTTCCAATTTAGCGCATTTTTTCATTAAGATTCCTTGAAATTTAGTCATTTTTATGGAATTTTAACACATAAAATCCTATAATCGCGGATTTTAAAGAAATTACACCAAAGGATTGGTTTGAAAGCACTAAGGGCATTATTTCTTTGTATTGCGTTTTTTGTCTCGCTAAGCGCAAATGTAGAATCTCAACAAACACAAAAAGTGCCCGCGCAAGTGCCACCACAACAAACCCTTGATGGCTCAACCCACCCTTATATGATTGAAGTAGAAAATCCCTATTTGCCACAAGAGCCAAATATCCGTCCTCTTGCACCACAAGTGCCAGATAAGGTTACACCAGAGAGGCGCACGCAAGATATACAATCTAAGCCAAATGTGAAAATGCCTCCAGCGGTGCAGATTCCACAGCTTAATCTCTCGCTTACACCACCAAGCCAGCCAAATGAGCTTGTAAGCACGCTTAATATCATCATAGTCATCACGCTTTTGGTGCTCGCGCCCTCGCTTGTGCTAGTGATGACAAGTTTCACGCGGATTTTGATTGTGTTTGCATTTTTGCGCACTGCGCTTGGCACACAACAATCCCCACCTACGCAGATTCTAGTTTCATTGGCGTTGGTGCTGACATTTTTTATTATGGAGCCAATCGCTACAAGGGCTTATAATGAGGGCATTAAGCCATATAGTGAGAGCAAGATTTCCTATGATGAGGCGTTTGATATTGCTATCAAGCCTTTTAAAGAATTTATGATTACTAATACGCGTGAGAAGGATTTGGCACTCTTTTTTAGAATCCGCAACCTTGATAATCCTCAAACAATGGACGATGTGCCACTTACTGTGGCTATTCCAGCATTTATGATTAGCGAGCTCAAAACAGCGTTTTGGATAGGATTTTTGCTTTATTTGCCATTTCTTGTGATTGATATGGTGATAAGTTCGGTGCTTATGGCGATGGGTATGATGATGCTTCCACCTGTGATGATTTCACTGCCATTTAAGATTCTCGTGTTTGTGCTCGTTGATGGATTTAATTTATTGGTTGGGAATCTCGTGGCAGGCTTTAAGTAGCTACTTTTATAAGAAAATAGTTACAAAATTTATATATAAGAACGATTATTTGTTTTTCATTTACTATTTTTTGTGTATAATGTTGTCAAATATTTAAAAATTTGATTTTTTAAATATCATTCTTAATTTTGTGCTACTATGATAATTCTAAAAAGATGCTTAGGCTATGGCTTGGTGCATCAAGCTTAGGTTGGGTGGGTTTTGGGCTGAAACAAGCATCTTTTTCCTTCCTTATTTGTTGTTGATACCTCCTCTTATGTTGTTGTGGTAAGAGGAGGTAGCTTTTTGCAAGCGATGCTTTTAATCTATCAAAATACACTTTAAGTAAATTTTGTTGTTGTATTTGGAGAATCTTAGCGCAGGGGGTATTAGTTCATTTTTTCCAGTGCGATAGAAAACGGAGCTTTATCAAACACAGCGATATGAAACACCGCGTCAAAAATTTTAATATCAAGCAAGTAGCCCTCTACTTTAACTTCACATTTTTTGCTATCATCTTGGATACTTTGAGTATAAAAAAACACTTCGTGTCCTAATTCAATAGGTGCTAAAAACTTCACATCAGAGGCAATCATTATGCTATACCGCTTATTTATAGTTACCATTGCAGCATAAGAGGCAGCGTTAAACACATAGCCTGAATGAATGAGTTGGTTGCGTTCATTTTTATCCATAACCATATTTTCATCAGGCACGAATCGCACTACCGCCCTGCCTTTTGCTAATTTTGTGATATTCCCGCAATTATACAAATCCTTACAAACATTTATATCATCGGTTTCTAGGGCGGTGCTTCCATCTTGTGGTTGTTGCTCTTGATTTTGCTCATCCATTGTGTGTCCTTATAGTTTTTTTAGTTTAAAATATCCTCTAAGCGGAGGTTCATATCCCTCCACAGTCTTGCCGTTGGTGTCTAAAAAACTCTCTAAACTAAGAGAATCTATCCAATCGCTTTTGCGTTGTTCTTGTGTAGTGGTGGGGTTAAGCGCGAGGAGTTCAAACTCCCCAAACCCAGCTCGCTCACACCAGCCTTGCAAGGCACTAATGCTAGGGATAAAATACACATTACGCATTTTTGCATAGCTTTGTTTTGGACATAAACAAACCTCTTGTTCGTTTTCAAACAACAAACAATCCAAAAATAACTCCCCACCTTTTTTCAGCCCCACGCTCAAGTGCTTAAGGCTCGCAATGGGGTCGCTTCGATGATAGAGCACACCCAAACAAAAGATACTATCAAATCGCTTGTTGTGTGCTTCGCAAAAGTCTCGCAATTCCTCGATTCCCAAACGATAAAATGCAATAGGAGTTTTGGCAAAATGGTTGATAAAGTCAAATTGCGCTTTGCTTGCAGCACTTGGGTCAAACCCAAAAAGCTCTCTTGGCGCGAAACGAAGCATTTCAAAGAGATAATAGCCATTGTTGCACCCCATATCAAGCACACTTTTGCCCTCCAAATCCAAGTGCGGAGCAAGGATATTAAACTTTATACAGCTCCGCCATTCAGAATCTATATGCAAATCATCAATGAAAAATGGTCCTTTGCGCCACGGCTTGAGAGATTTAGCAATGGAGAGTATGCGCTCTTTTTTGTCAGCACTTAGGGGTTTTTTGGGTTGTAAAACGATTCCATTGCTTTGAATGTCCTTTGGCTTTAAGACAAGCTCAAATTCATCATCTATGTAATCCAACGCACGAAGGCTTTCTAAAAATGCCATAAAGTCCCTGCTTTGATTGCGTTGATTGATTTTGTGTTGTAGATATTGTTCTAAGTAGAAATTCACCTCTGCCCCCAAAATTTTAAAGTTGTCCTTAGTCCTAGCAAACCCCATCAAAGAGACTTGGAGCATTTTCAAATGCAGCAAGTTCAAAAATGCGTGCCAACCCATCGCTATGTAAGCCAAAAATAAGCATAAAGTTAAATTCTTCATTTCTTATAAAGTGGAAAATTTCCTCATAATTTTTGTAAAACAAAAACCGCTGTCCGTGTATAAACATAAAGCTCGCGTGCTCTTTGTCTTTGGGTAAAAGATAGACCTTTTTCCCCCATTTGGCAAATTTATCCAAGTAACGCACATAGTTCTCAAAATAACCCAGATTCTCTTCTATGATAAGCACGCGTTGGCTTTCGCCATATTCCTTGCGCCTACCAAAAGAGTCGATAAAGTTTGGCTTTAAAAAGGGGAGTGATTGAAACTTTGCTATATCAAACAAAACGCCTCTATCTTCACAAAAGCCAACCACCGCGCTCAAATCATCGACAAACAAAAATGGCATATTAAGCAAGTATTCTTTTGAATTATAAAAAACGCGCATATCAAAAAGCGTGTAAGAAATGAGGTTAAAAGGCATACTAAGCGGTTTAAGTAGGGATAGAACATTAAAGGCGATAGTAAGAAGTTTTTGTTCGTTTGTTATTATGTAGCGCGTGTGAGGGGTGAGAGATTCCAAAAGGGCGAAAAAATCCCCATCGCTAAAAATCACACTTCTATCCACGATGATTTGTGCACCAATAGCACATTGAATCTCGCTAAAACTCACAACATCAATATCATTGCGCAAAATACTATCTCGCACCAAGCGCACAACGGCATCTTGCAAGTCATCAACTTCAATCCACGCGATTTCTTCATCTCGTTGCTCTAAATTAAGAGAATCTTTGGCATAAATCACACCATACGCGCCATTTTCGATAGCTTTAGCAAGAGTGGCACTCGAGCAATCTCTGGCTATGAAAAGCCACCCACGCTTGATTTTATCTGCAAGGCTTGTGATGTTTTCAAATTCACTAATTGATGGGATTCCGATGAGCTTCCCCCTTACAATTTCTTTTGCCTCACTCACTCTCATACAACTGCCTCTCTATGCCTATTTTGGTTTATTTTTGCGCTAAAGTGTAGCAAATTAGATTCCATAAAAAAGTATTTTTGCTATAATGGCTAGGCAACTTTCAAGGATTTCTTTATCAAGGATTTAGAGGTGGAGGACTTGAGCGAAGTCAATAAGGCAAACTTAGAAGAATTGCAAAAAGCCATCAATTACTACTTTAGCGATGAGGAGTTGTTGATAAAGGCACTTACACATCGTAGCTGTAAAGATGCGCCTAATAACGAACGCTTGGAATTTTTAGGCGATGCGGTGTTGGACTTGCTTATTGGTGAGTATCTTTTTAGGAAGTTTCCGCGTGATGATGAGGGCGATTTGTCTAAATTGCGTGCGTGTATTGTGAGCGAAAGTGGATTAGCAAAATTTGCATTAAAGTTAAATTTAGGCAAGTATATTTTTGTCTCTCAAAGTGAGGAGCACAATGAGGGCAGGCACAAGCACTCTATTTTGTCTAACACTTTTGAGGCGATTATTGGCGCAGTGTATTTAGAATCTGGTCTTAGCGTGGCGAGCAAAATCACTTATGAATTGCTAGAATCTTGCTATGAAAAAATTGATTTTAGCCTCTCAAGCGATTACAAAACACTTCTCCAAGAGCTCACCCAAGAACGCTTTAACGCAATCCCAGAATACAGGGTTATCAATCAAAGCGGACCTGACCACAAAAAGACCTTTGAAGTGGCTTTGTTTTTAGATGATAAGGAATATGCCCGTGCAAGTGGAGGTTCTAAGAAAAAAGCACAGCAAAAATGCGCAAAAATCGTGTATAAGAAATTAAGGAATGAGGAATGAACACTTTTGGGACGCGCCTACGCGTGAGCACCTTTGGAGAATCACACGGCAAAGGAATTGGGTGTGTGATTGATGGGATTCCAGCGGGATTGCGTATCGATGAGGAGTTTATCCACGCTCAAATGCTCTTGCGACAAGGTGGGAGGAATGCCTATGCCACAGCGCGTAAAGAAGCTGATGAGGTGGAGATTCTTAGTGGTGTGTTTAATGGTGTGAGCACAGGTGCGCCAATCGGGCTTTATATCGCCAATAACGCGAGCAAGTCCAAAGACTATGAAAACATTAAAGATATATTTCGCCCATCTCACGCCGATTTTACTTATTTTCACAAATATGGCATTAGGGATTATCGCGGTGGTGGCAGAGCTTCGGCGCGCGAGAGCGCACTTAGAGTAGCAAGTGGCGCGATTGCTAAACTTTTGTTGCAAGAATTTGGCATACGCATAGGCGGAGGGATTATCGGTGTGGGAGAGATTCAATCCCCGCGATTAGATTTTGGCTTGAGTGATTTTGAGCGTGCGCAAGAGTGCGAGATTTTCACCCTTGATGAAAATCTTGCCCAAGCACAAAAAGAGCGCGTGCTAGAAGCAAAAAGAGCGCACGATAGCGTGGGTGGCGTGGCGTTAATCAAAGCCTTTTGTGTCCCCATTGGGCTTGGCGAGCCGTTGTATTATAAGCTAGATTCTGCTATTGGTGCGTTAATGTTAGGATTAAACGGCGTGAAAGCTGTGGAAATCGGTGCAGGGAAAGAATCTGCTATGATGAAAGGGAGCGAATATAACGATTGTATGGATTCTCAGGGCTTTATGAGTAATCGCAGTGGTGGAATGCTCGGTGGGATTAGCAATGGCGAAGAAATCGTGGTGCGCGTGTATTTTAAGCCAACGCCTAGCATTTCTCTCCCACAATCCACTCAAGACACGCAAGGAGCAGTGCAAACTTGCGAAGTCAAAGGACGGCACGACCCGTGCATCGCCATTCGTGGTAGCGTGGTCGCTCAAGCCCAGCTTGCGCTGATTTTAGCAGATTTGTTATTGCTTAATGCCAGCGCGAAGCTCTCTTATTTAAAAAAGATTTACACATAGATTCTAAGGATTTCACAATGATTGTTACACGATTTGCGCCCTCTCCTACGGGCTATTTGCATATTGGCGGATTACGCACAGCGTTGTTTAATTATCTTTATGCGCGACAAAGTGGCGGGAAGTTTTTACTCCGCATTGAGGATACAGACACAGCGAGGAACAACGAAGATGCCGCACAGGCGATTATTGATTCATTTAAGTGGGTGGGGCTTTCTTATGACGGGGAAGTAGAGTATCAAAGCAAGCGATTTGATATTTATGCGCGCTATATTAAAGAGCTTTTAGAGCAAAAAAAGGCGTATTATTGCTATATGAGCAAGGAGGAATTAGAATCTTTGCGCAAAGAAGCGGAATCTCAAGGCACAAAATGGCGATATGATAACCGCTACCGCGAGTTTAGTGGCGAGATTCCAAAAGGAGTTGAGCCTGTGGTGCGGATTAAAGCTCCATTAAGCGGACAAATTCGCTTTATTGATGGCGTGAAAGGCGAGATTTGCATTGAGGCAAAGGAAATCGATGACTTTATCATCGCCCGCGCCGATGGCAGCCCTACTTATAATTTTGTCGTTACCATTGATGACGCGCTAATGGGCGTAACCGATGTGATTCGTGGTGATGACCATCTCAACAACACCCCAAAGCAAATCATTTTATATCAAGCACTTGGGTTTAGTGTGCCGAAGTTTTATCATTTGCCGATGATTTTAAACCAAGAGGGCAAGAAGCTCAGCAAGCGTGATGGCGCAGTGGGAGTTATGGAGTATCAAAAACTTGGCTACTTGCCACAGAGTTTGCTAAATTTCCTTGTGCGACTTGGTTGGAGCTATGGCGATGAGGAGATTTTTTCACTCCAAGAAATGCTAGAGCGGTTTAATCCAAGCAATCTCAACACTTCTGCCTCAAGCGCGAACTTCCAAAAACTTCTATGGCTTAATCATCACTATATCACACATTTGCCAAATGATGAGCTTAGCGCGCTTTTAGCAGATTTTGATTGTGAGAATCTCCAAAAGTGGCTTGCCTCGCACAATCCAAACGCGACTTATGAGAGCGTAAGGGACACGCTTTTTACCGAGTTAAAGGAGCGGAGTCAAACTTTGGTTGAATTTTCTCATAATCTTAACGCCGTGTTGCAAACACCCACGCATTATGATGAAAAACTCGCTAAAAAACTTGATAGCGCGGGGTTGGAGTTGCTTAGTGCGTTGCGTGAGATTCTTAGTAATGGACTGAGCAACGCGACAAATCCAAGCCAGATAGAATCTTTGCTCCATAATTTCATAGAATCTCAAGGCTTAAAGCTCGGGCAAGTAATGCCTTTGTTGCGCCTTGCTTTGCTTGGCAGGGCAGGGGGCATTGGTGTGAATGTCGCACTCTTTGTGCTTGGTAGAGAGCAGGCACTTATCCGTCTAGATTCTTGCATTGCGCATTTTAAGGAGGCATAATGCAAAACATCAAAACGCTAAAAACTCAAAGCCTCCTCCAAGAAGTGCTAAGCACCGCGCTAAGTGAGCTTAACAACCCGCTTATTAACAACCTTTGTGTGAGCAAGGTGGAATGCAAAAAGGGCAAGCAACACGCTAAGGTATTTATAGAATCAAGCGGGATTGAAAAGGACAAAAGAGAGGAAATCCTGCGTGCGCTCAATAAAGCGAAGGGAATCTTAGCCCAATACACGCTAAGCGCGACTTCGTGGTTTAAATGCCCCGAGTTTAGCTTCGTGCTTGATGATAGCTTGAGTGAGGCGCAGAGTTTAGAGGCGATTTTTGCTAAGATTCACGCGCAAGGTGATTGTAAAAATCCCAAAGCCACCGCAAAGGAGCAATAATGCCAAAACCATTGCTAAATACACTTATTAGCAAGGTTGAGGCACTTGCTGGCTCGCTTAATCTCGCGTTGTATGATATGTTTTGGTGCAAGGAAAATGAGGAGCATATTTTGCGCGTGCTGGTGGTAAAGGAGCTTAACGCCAATAAGAAACGCGAGAGTGTGAGTATCGATGAGTGTGCGCGTTTTAGCACTGCACTTTCTCCAATGCTTGATGTAGAGCTTGATGAGGAAGATTCTTATGTCTTAGAAGTGGGCTCAGCAGGCTTAGAGAGAGTCTTAAAGGCAAAGCGACATTTTGAGCTTAGTCTCTTTGATGAAATCGTGGTGAGAAAGAGCGATAAAGACGAAGTGCGCGGGATTGTATCAAATGTGAGCGATGAGGGTATCACCCTTGAAGTAGCCAAAGATTCCCCCGTGTTTATTGCCTTTAGCGAGATTAAAAAGGCAAAGAGTGTGTTTGATTTTTAGGACGCACGAATGCAAGGCAGGCTAAATGAAATCCTTATGCGTGAAGCAATCACGCTCGCGTGGGAGTATCAAACGCTCACTTTGCCAAACCCAAGCGTGGGCGCGCTTATCTTTGATGAGAATCGGGGCATTCTCGCGCGTGGCGTGCATAAAAAATCTGGCACGCCACACGCCGAGCTTGATGCCTTTAGCAGTGCCTTTAGAGATATGCTTAAAGAGCGTGGGGACACAAAGACGCTAAGCAAGCTCGATTCTCTTATTACAAGTAACCAAGTTGCCAAACTGCACGAATTTCTCTGCCAACACGCACAAGGCGTGTTTAATGATTGTGTTGTATTTGTGAGCTTAGAGCCTTGCACGCATTTTGGTAAAACTCCGCCTTGCGCGGAATTGCTTAGAGTGCTCAAGCCAAGATGCGTTATCATCGGCGCGAAAGATTCCACTAAAGAGGCGCAAGGAGGCGCGAAAGTCTTGCAAGATAGTGGCATAGAAGTCCAAATGGGAATCTGTGAGAAGCAAGCACAAGAGTTGCTCTACCCGTTTTTGTGCTATCAAAAGAGTAATGCCTTTAGGCTTTTTAAACTTGCCACACGCTTGAATGGTGATTATACAAGTGGGCGCATTTCGGGGGAAGATTCTCAAATATTTACGCATAATCAACGCGCAGTGAGCCAAAGAATTGTCCTCTCAAGCAAGACTTTTATACACGATTTGCCAAAACTTGATTGTCGTTTTGCTAAGATTCCCTTTGATAGCACGCATTTACCGCACATTAGCATTTTGGCGCGTGAGGACTTTGATAGCACGCAAAACCCCCACACAAAGGGGCGCGATATACACATAGCCTCAAATCCAAACGAGCTGGGCTTAGAGCGTGGGTTTAGCATTATTGAGGGCGGGTTTAACCTCTTAAGTGTGTTGCGCGAGCATATTGATATGGCGTTGCTCCATATCGCGCCGAATTTCTACACACAGCACCAACCGCCAAGCACAAGCCTGCCAAACGCATTGCAAGATTTTAGCATTACACATCTTAGTCATAATGGAGAGGACATTAGGCTATGGCTACGCTAAATCTCTATCAATTTAGCGATGGCTATTGCTACAATACCGATAGCCTAATCCTCGCGCATTTTGCCAAAGATTTTTTAAAGCCAAATGCGCATTTGCTTGATGTCGGCGCGGGCTGTGGGATTTTAGGGCTTTTGTGCGCGCGTGAAATGCCCTTAAAGCTCGAATTTGTAGAGATAGATTCTAAATCTTGCGCGTTGATAGAAAAAAACGCGCATAATGCGAACTTCGCGCAAGATTACACAATCCATAATGCCGATTTTCTCTCCCTGCGCTTAGAGGAGCAAAATTGCTTTGATTATCTTATCTCTAATCCGCCCTTTTATCATAGCGATATTAAAAGCCCCAATGAGCGAAAAACGCGTGCGAGATTCCAAGATTGCTTGCCCTTAGATTCTTTATGTAAAAAGGCGAAGTCTTTACTCAAACCGCGTGGGAATCTCCTGCTATGTTATGATGCACGCCAAAGTGCCAAAGTATGCGCCTCTCTTAGCAATGCAGGATTTCATATCCAATATGCGCGCTTTATCCACCCGCTTGCTTCTCGCCCCGCGAGTTTGTTTGTGCTTAGTGCCAAAGTCGATTACAAGGGCAACAGCGAGATTCTCCCGCCACTTTTTACGCATAATTCCCCCAATCAGCAAGACAACACCAAAGAGCTCCAAGAGATTTACGCGTGGGCGAGCACTTTTAGCCTTAAGGTCCAAAGTTCAGACATTTAAATGTCTCATTTTTATAAAGAGAATCTAAAAGACTTTCAACGCGCATAGTTCGTTTTTAAGCACCTGCGCGGATTTCTCAAAAGATTGCTTATGTATGCAATCCTCTCTAATCTCGCACAGCGGGAAGTGTGCGAGCTTGAGATTCTCTATTTCGTAATATTTGGACAAAAATTTGTCCATTTTCTCCTCATACTCCCCGCTAATGACTATCGCAAGAATTTTAACCTTCCGCACCGATAACGCTTTAAGACTGAGTAAAATATGATTAAGTCCGCCCAAATAATATCCACCCACTAAAATCACAGGCAATCCACTCGCACTGACAAAATCAATATTACAAAAGTCTGAATCTAGCGGAGTGTAAATCCCGCCCGCACTCTCAATAAGCAGATTTTCACTGCAAGGCAGGGCGATTTGTAAGCCATTATACTCCACACCCTCGAGTTGTTTGCCGATGTGGGGGCTTGCTGGAGTTTGCAAAGTGATACCATTAGGGAAAATGCGCGTTTTTGGACTAAGTGAAGCGATAATCTCTCTATCTTGTGGGAATCCAGCTTGGATAAGTTTAAAATAATCAAAGCCAAAGCCAAAGCACAACGCCGCGCTTACTAAAGTTTTCCCCACATTGGTATGTGAGCCTACTACTACAAATGGCTTGTGTTTAGCGTTATGGATTGCCATATTAAATCCTTTGTGTATTGATATTTATATAAGTGTATCCAAAGAATCTTACACTTATATTGTCATTACGAGCGATTACATTGTCGTCCTTGAGATGAAACCAAAAATTTCTATTTTGTCATACTTGAGCATAGCGAAGTATCTCTATTGTCATTTTGAGCATAGCGAAAAATCTCTTTATTGCGCTTTAAGATACTTCGGGTTTCACCCTCAGTATGACGAAATCTAGATTCTTTAGCTTAGCAATATGGATTTGTAAGGTTTGTGGTAAAGAATGTTGTGTTAGCTGTGGAGATTAGTGCAAGGGATAAATAAGTAGTTGTTTATGAAGCGCAAGCCCAAAGTCAAAACTTGGGGCTTACAAAAAGACTTAAAAGCTAAAGATATAGCTTACATTTACCGCCCAAGGTCGAGCGTGCGTAGTAGTAGTAGTAGTAGTGCCCTGAACTGTGGTCGCGCCTACGGCGTTAAAAATCTCTGCATCTGGTAGGTAGAATCTCCCTCCTACTTCGATTCCGTGGCTCTTAGCGATATTAGCGCGCAAGCCTACATTGAGCGCGACTTGGAAATTCGCATAGCTCCTGCCCTTGCCTGTGCCACCCTTTGGCTCGAAATCTTCACCATTAGCTATCCAAGTAGTCCCGCCAAGTCCTACACCAGCAAAGAGACCAAATGTAAAACTATCGCTATTAGCGAAGTTTAAAAGTGCGTCCGCACCCACCATATAATCTAAATAAGTCGTGTAGTAAGTATGCTGTGTGCCTGAGATAAAGCTCACATTCCCACCAGCTGCAGGGAGTGTGGTGCTAAGCTGTGTGAGGCTTCCTGTGCCCGCGCCTATCATTCCATACGCGCGTGTCCCAAATCGCTTAGAATCACCAAAAAACCACTTATATCCACCCTTAATCGCTAGACTTGGGAGAATATCTTTAGCTGTGTTCGTCACTGGTGCTGGAGAAGTCGCCTTTGCTTCTGCTTTGACAGAAGTTAATCCTACTTCTAGCCCGACAAACGCGCCATCATCTTCAGCTATCGCGCTCGAAGCGAGAATCGCGCTTAATCCTAGTGCGATTGCACCTTTTGTTATTGTGTTTTTTTGCAAGTTTTGCATTGTGTATCCTTTATGTTAAATTTAGAATAGAAATTGCTAGTGTAGCTAAGAATTTTAATTTTTTGTTTAAAATTCTTCATTTTGTAAAATTTTAATTGATTAGAGGGTGTATGAAAAACGATAATATGGACATTCGGGCGTTGTTTTTGGAATTTTTTGCGAGCAAGCAAGGCAAACTAGACACAAAATCTCAAGCACACGAGACAAACGCACAATCTAGCGACACGATACACGCGAGCACGGATTCTAGCGCGCAATCTCCAAATAGCGCAAAATCTAGCACGCAAGGCGGGCATACAATCTATGATTCTATGCCTTTAGTGCCTGATGATAGCAGTTTGCTTTTCACAAACGCGGGAATGGTGCAGTTTAAAGACATTTTTACGGGCAAGATTCCCACGCCCACGCCTCCGCGTGCGACTAGCTCACAGCTATGTATCCGCGCAGGTGGCAAGCACAACGACTTAGAAAATGTCGGCTACACCGCCCGCCACCACACGCTTTTTGAAATGCTGGGTAACTTTAGCTTTGGGGATTATTTCAAGCGCGAGGCGATTAGCTTTGCGTGGGAGTTTGTAACGGAGGTTTTAAAATTTGATAAAAGCCTGCTGTATGTAACGGTGCATACAAGCGATGATGAGGCTTACGAGCTATGGCAGGAGCATATCGCGCCAGAACGAATCAAAAAAATGGGCGATAAAGATAATTTTTGGCAAATGGGGGATAGCGGACCTTGCGGACCTTGCAGCGAGATTTACATCGACCAAGGGGAGCGGTATTTCAACGGAAGCGAGGATTATTTCGGCGGAGAGGGCGATAGATTTTTAGAGATTTGGAATCTTGTCTTTATGCAGTATGAGCAAAAAGACGGCGTGCGAACCCCCCTGCCACGCCCAAGTATCGACACAGGAATGGGGCTAGAGCGCGTGTATGCGCTCAAAGAGGGCAAAATCAATAATTACGACACTTCGCTTTTCGCGCCCTTAATGGCGTGTATCGAAAATCTCACAGGGCTAGCTTATGTGCGCGATGATGAGATTTTGGATTGCCACAATGACACAACGCATTGTCATACTTCAGCGCAAGCCCGAAGTATCTCAAAGCACAATAAAGAGATTTTTCGCTCCGCTCAAAATGACAACATTGCAGATTTATCGCAAAAAGCTGAATTGCTCAAAGCCCAAGCGTCTTTTCGCGTCATCGCTGACCATTCACGGAGCGTGGCATTTTTGCTTGCGCAAGGGGTAAATTTCGACAAAGAGGGGCGAGGCTATGTGCTTCGCAGAATCTTGCGCCGAGCAGTGCGACACGGCTACTTGCTGGGGCTTAAAAAGCCCTTTTTATACGAAGTGGTGGGCGAAGTGTGCGAGAGTATGGGCGCGCATTATGGCTACTTGCTCGAGCGCAAAAGCGCGATAATGGAGCAATGCAAAAACGAAGAAGCGCGGTTTTTTGAGACCATCGAAGCGGGAATGGAACTCTTTAATGAGGAATTGCAAAAACTTATGCAAACCACGAAAAAGGACAAAAAATCAGAATCTGATTTAAAATCAAGCAAGCAAGATTCTCGAGCGGAAGTATTTTCGAGGGATTTTGTGGGTTGTCAAGCGCGAAGCGAGGGAGTTACCAAAGGGGTAATGACCGAAGCTAAGCGCGAAGACTCCCGCAAAAGCACCGAAAAGACAACGCGCATAAAGCACATTTTTAGCGGGGAAGTGGCATTCAAACTTTATGACACTTACGGATTCCCGCTTGATTTGACGCAAGATATGCTCCGTGAGAGTGGAATCGAAGTGGATTTAGAGGCGTTTGAACAATGTATGAACGAGCAAAAATCGCGCTCCAAGAAAAGCTGGAAAGGCAGTGGCGATGAAGTGAAAAATGGCGATTTTAACGCGCTTTTAAGCGAATTTGGCGAAAATGCGTTTGTGGGCTATGAGAGCGTGAGCGCGGAATCTAAGATTTTGGCGTTGCTTGATTCTAGCTTTAAGCGCGTAGAATCTCTCAAAAGTGGCGAGAGTGGCTGGGTAATGCTTGATAGGACGCCGTTTTATCCAGAATCTGGAGGACCCATAGGCGATAAAGGCACACTAAATCCCCCCATAAATTCGTCTGTGGGTAATCATTCGCGCAATCCCTCCGCCCCGCTTCACTGCGGCGCACACTCTAGTGCGCCTCATTCGCAGGGCGAAGCGATTACGCAAAGCACCACCGCACATACTAGAATTTTAGATTCTAAAAAAAGCGGTGGGTGTGGCGAGATTCTCGCAGAAGTGGTGGATACAAAGAAGTTTTTTGGGCTTAATCTTAGTCAAGTGCAAGTCAAAAGCGAACTCAAAGCAAGCGAGACAATTTGTGCTAATGTGGATTCTAATGCGCGTGCAGAAATCGCCAAGCACCACAGCGCGACACATTTGCTCCACCTTGCGTTACGAGAGATTTTGGGCTCTCATATCGCCCAAGCAGGAAGTCTGGTAGAATCTACGCGCTTGCGCTTTGACTTCTCCCACCCAAATGCCCTAAGTAGCGAGCAAATCGAGCAAATCCAAGATTGTGTCAATGCGCGGATTTGGCAGGGGGATTCTCAACAATGCGAGATAATGCCAATCGCACAGGCAAAAGCAAAAGGCGCGTGCGCGCTCTTTGGCGAGAAGTATGGCGAGGAAGTGCGCGTCATCACTTTTGGGGAGTCTATCGAGCTATGCGGGGGAATCCACACGCCAAACACCGCGCAAATCGGCAGTTTTTACATTGTCAAAGAGAGTGGTGTCTCAAGTGGGGTGCGCAGAATCGAAGCGGTATGCGGGCGTGCGGGCTATGAATACGCTAAAAACGCGCTCAATGAGGGCAAACAAGCGCGCTTAGAGCTAAAAAGCAACAACATAATAGAAGCCATCGCCAAACTCAAGCAAAGCGCGAAAATGGCAAAAAAGGGCGGGGCTTTAAATGGCGGTGCAAGTGGAAATCTAAGCACCAAAACCTTGCAAGCTAAGCAAGTAAATGGCATAACACTCATCGTGCAAAGTATCGAGGGCGCAGACATAGCCGAGCTCAAAGAAGCGGTGGATAATGCCAAAAATCAGCACGGCGCAAATGGTGTGGCGGTTTTGCTCGCTTCATATAATGATGGCAAAATCTTGCTTGTCGCAGGCGTGAAAAATGCCAACATCAAAGCGGGCGAGTGGGTAAAGAGTGTAGCGCAGAGTTTGGGAGGCAATGGCGGGGGCAGAGATGACTTCGCCCAAGCGGGCGTGAAAATGGAGGGGGTAGATTCTCACGCGATAGAATCCAAAATAAAAGACGCCTTGCAAAAAGCAACAGAGATAGCCAAAAAATATACTTAAAAATTTATATTCAATAAATATTGACATATTATGTTTTTTAACATATAATTATCTCGTGCTTTGTCATTTATTTGACAAAGCACAAATTTTACCATAAGGAGTGCGCTATGAAACGCATTTTTCTTTCTTTAGGAATCGTGGCGGTGCTAGGAGCCAATGGGCTTGTGGCTAATGAAGTGGTCGATACTCAAACACCTAACTTGCAAAAGCAAGAGTTGGAGCTTCTCTTTGGTGCGAATGCTAATGATGTCAATGTCGTGGCATTCTCCGCCATTTACTTTTACTAACGATATTTAACATATAAACAAAATCAACATAAGGAGTTTGACAATGTTATCAAAACTACAAAACAAAATGTTTGTTTTGCTTCTAGCAGGTGGGATAGTAAGTAGCGCGCACGCGATTTGTGTCGAGGACTGCTCGAGCTTTAGCGTTGGTGTGGGCGGGCTTTACTCGAAGTTTAATGGCTCAAATGCGGGCGTGGAATCAAGTGGCGGATATGTCTCATTAGAGGCATATAAGGTAACAGGCAGGATAAAGTCATATTCAAGTGTGCAATTTGGTGCGGGTAACAGCACCCTTTCTGGTGCGACTTTAGCGGATTTAGGCAATCCCCCAAATCATTTCCTTGTTTTCACTCCAAAGATTGGGGTCAATATCGCAAGTAAAAACGCGCCTATTTTTGTAAATTTCTTTGGTGAGCTTTATTTGCACGATACTTCAAATAGCAAGGGTGTTGAGCGTGAGCTTATCACGCTTGGTGGTGAGATAGAGGGGATAATCCCCGCGGGCAATGCGCTTAGTATCACTTATAGCGCGGGATATGGCTGGCTAGGCTATGCGCATTATAAGCTTGATGGGGTAGATTCCAGAGTGGGTGCTGGTGCTAACTATATGATTAAAGCAAGTGTAGGAGCGTCTTATGTGCTTAGCGATAGCGTTTCGACATATTTGCGTTTGATTGGTAGATATTACAACACGGCTAAAGATTCTGCAATCGTGCAAGTCAATGGTGTGGATAAGAGCTATCCTGCAAGCAGTAGCTATGTGGGAATGGTAGAGATTGGTTTAGAGTTTTAGGACATTAGGGCTTAGGAGCTTGGGAATCTCCATTTCCAACAAAGCCCTTATTTGCGCCTAATCGTTACAAGTTGTAGAAAAATTCGATATATATATATATATATATCCATTTACTTTTTATAAGTAAAATCTTATTACTTTAACTTGGTTAAAGTTAAAGAAAATTTTATCATTAAGGAGACTTCAATGAGAAAAGTTCTTGGTGCTATTGTAGTAGCAAGTGTGTTTGGTATCAGTGGCTTAAGTGCGCTTTGCACAGATTATTACTGCGGTGGGATTAGCTTCTCTTTAGGCTATCGCTATGCAGACCATAATGCTCAAGGTGCGCATATCAATGACCAAAACATTGGATATATTGGCTTTGGCGTGCGTTTCGCTACACCACAAGAGTTGTTACAACTTGTGGTGAATTACAGAGGAAATGCTTACATTCGTGGTAGAAGCAAAGTTACGGGCTTGCCAGATGATGTAGGTGGCACGAACTCTGGCAGTGGCTTTGATGATACAAGCGTAAAACTAGGTGTGAATCTCGCTTCACAAGAAGTGCCCTTTTATGTCAATGTGTTTGCGGCGGCAGATAATTACAGCACACGCATTAAAGAAGATGGTGTAGATGTCAAAGTGCCTTACTTCGGTGTGGAGCTTGATGGGAAGTTCCCCGCAGGCACAGGGAATAATATCGAGTGGAGCTTGGGCTATGGCTACGCGTTGAAAGATTCTGTGGAGTATCGCTTCATCAACTCTGACCCAGCTAAGGCGCAGGGGCATATCATTCGCGCGAGTTTAGCACTTGCGATGCTTGAGGGACGCCAAGAAGTGCAGGCCTTTTTACGCCTTGTAGGCAAGTATCAAATGCTTGATGCTTCTACCTCTACAAACTATGGCGCAACGCCTACTGCTATAAACTACCCAGCGACTAAAAATGCGCAAGCAATGGTCGAGCTTGGCGTGAAGTTCTAAGCAGAGCTGTCTCTTAGGCATTAGCTTTGCTTAATAGGGCTAGATTCTATGCTTTGACATTATAGAATCTAGCTTTTGTTTAAGGGTTCAAAATGCAGCGATTGCTTAGGGTATTTATACTAATATGTGGTGTGGCGTGCGCGTTAGGTGGCGCACCCATAAGTGTCGATGAGCTGGTATCAAAAAATAAAGAATGGCGGTTTATCACTTCGCTTTCGTATATCAATATCCTAAGCAAGGGCTTCTCTTCTACCACTGTGCCTGTGCAAAATCCTCAAGGTGGCTTTATCAATATCCCTGTGATAAGCGGGGCGCAAAACACTAACCAAGATTATCTTGGATTTTCACTTTATGGGCGATATGGCTTGACTAAGCGCGTGGAGCTCTTTAGCACCATAAATGCGTATTGGCAAAATAGCCTTAGCACCAATACAACGAGTAATGCCTATGTCTCAACCTCACAAGGCGACTTCAACTCGTGGAATCTCGGCGTGCTCGTGCAGGCAAAAAGAGAGGGCAAAGCCCCAGCCTTGCTTGTGGGTGGGAGTGTCGATGTCATCGATAAGAGCACCTTTACGCCATTAAATGCTGGCGATTCTTCAAAGTCCGCCTTGCAATATGGCAAGGGCTACTCATTTTTTGCTACGACTTACTACACCGCTGACCCTATCGTATTTTTGCTTCAAGCGAGCTTTGGGCTAAATTTAGATAAGCGATTTGCGGGGAGGAGTGTCAATGGTGGCGAAGTCTTTAGTCTAATTCCTAGCATTTACTTCGCAGTCAATCCGTATGTCTCGCTTAATGCAGGAGTGAGCTATCAATATAGGAGCGCGGATTCTATCAATGGGGTGCGTTACGCACCGCAGGGCTCATCGCTAGGGTATAACTTCGGCGTGGCGTATGAAGTAGCGAGTAATGTCATCATCTTTGGCAATGCACAATTACTTGAAACCACGCAGTATAAAAGCTCCTCGCTTTCTCTAATGCTGTCGTTTAAGATATAATATAAATATTGACATATTAGATTATTTAGTATATAATTTCTCTCGCGCCTTGTCTATATGACAAGGCACAAAAATCTATTTAAAAGGAGTAAAAAATGAAAAAGCTAGCAACTTTTTTATTTGTGGCAATGCTTGGTGCTTCAGTGCTTAGCGCAATTGAAGTGCGAGCTCAGCAAAGTGTAAGTGGCTTACAAAGCCAAGAGTTAGAGGCTCTCTTTGGAGCGAATGCAAATGATGTCAATGTCGTATTGCTAAGTGAAGAGGAGTTGAAAGATACTCAAGGTGAGTTAGCACCAGCTGTTGTTTATATTGGTAGTGCTATTGCTGGCGGAGCTTTAGGTGCGTTGGGTGGAGACATTTACAGAGGCATCAAAAGAATATTTGGGTGGTAAGGTAGGTTTTACCTTAATTACCTAAATTTACCCTAGCCTTGAGTATTACTCAAGGCTAATTTTCCTTATGTGGAGGTTTTTATGTTAAGAGTTTTTTCTTTGTTGGT
>NZ_JBSIUS010000005.1:0-1750 GCF_053654635.1 Helicobacter sp. 23-1046
AGGCAAAGTTTGCTATAATCGCAGTTTGATTTTAATAGCAAAGGCGAAGCATTGAAGCAATATATCGATTTATTTGCAGGGGTGGGTGGATTTCATTTTGCATTAGCACAAAGTGATAAAACGCAATGTGTGTTTGCAAGTGAGATTGACAAAAACGCGCAACAAACTTACGCGCTAAATTTCCCCACTACGCCGCTTTTTGGCGACATTACGCAAGATTGCACACAACGCGCGATTCCACAAGATTTTGATATGTTATGCGCTGGGTTTCCTTGTCAAGCATTTAGCGTGGCTGGGTATCAAAAAGGCTTTGCTGATTCGCGTGGGACGCTGTTTTTTGAAGTTGAAAAAATCGCTAAAAAGCACAAGCCAAAAGTAATCTTTTTAGAAAATGTCAAAAACCTAAAAAACCACGACAAAGGGCAGACTTTTGCCACTATCAAAACAGCGTTGCAAAATTTGGGCTATGCAATCTATGATGAAGTGCTAAACTCCGCTACTCACGCAAATATCCCACAAAACAGAGAGCGAATCTTTATCGTGGCGTTTGATAAAGCCCAAGTGCCAAAGTATGCTAAATTTGCTTTTCCAAAGCCTATCAAACTCACAAAAACCATTCATAATTGCATTGATTGCAAAAAACAAGATGACAAATTTTACTATACGCCAAAAAGTCAGTATTACGCGTGGCTTAAAGAAGCGGTGGTAAAAAAAGATACGATTTATCAGCTCCGCCGAATCTATGTGCGTGAAAACAAATCAAATCTTTGCCCCACGCTGACTGCAAATATGGGCACAGGTGGGCATAATGTGCCAATCATTAAAGATGATTTTGGGATTCGCAAACTAACGCCGCGCGAATGTTTTAATTTTCAAGGCTACCCAAAATCTTTCAAACTCCCCAATTTGTCAGATTCAAAGCTCTACATTCAAGCAGGAAATTCGATTACCTTGCCTTTGGTGAAGCGCATTGATTTTAATAAAAAGACAAAAAGAGACAAATTATGAGCCAAAAGCACGAAAATTATGAATTGCTAAACTTGCTAGGCTATGGACTTGCAAAGTTTGATAATGATTTTATCAAAGAATTTGGGTGCAAAACAAAGACAGAATTTTTTAATTTTTTCGTGGATAATGGCATTGTAAAAACCGCAAGTGTGGTAAAAAATCGAATGGATTTGTTTGATTATTTTTTCCCGCAAAATCCGCGCAAAGGCTGGTGGCAAAAGGGTGATGCCTATATCCACCGCAAACATTTGATTGATTCTCTTTTTGGCGATGAAAATGTCGCTGGATTTGCAAATATCATAAAACTTATGTTAAAAAAGGAATATCGCATTGAATTAGCCCACAAAGTAAGCCCGTTGCTTGAATCTAAATTTAAAAAAATGCAAAGCACAGGGCTTGAAGCGGAGCTATATTTTTTGCATAATTTTAATGAAATTGAGATTTTACAAAATGGCAAAATCACAGACGCTAGGCTCTATGGCGATGGCTATGACTTTTTTGTGGAGACTAGCAAAAATGAGTTTTTGTGCGAGGTAAAGGGAATACGAGAATCTAGCGGTGGTATAAGACTAACGCAAAATGAATTTGAAAAAGCAAAGGAATTTAAGCACTCTTATTTGCTTGTGGCGGTTATGAATCTGCAAAACTCTCCACAATTTAAAAGCATTCTAAATCCACTTGAATCACTAGAATTTACCGAAAAGATTTTACACCAAAAAACAATCAAAGAATATCATTTGGT
>NZ_JBSIUS010000006.1:0-875 GCF_053654635.1 Helicobacter sp. 23-1046
TTGGACTGTTTGGCAATTTTTATCGTCTAACGCTACTTCCAATCCACAATCCAAATACTCCCCGTTAAACTCTCGCCCTAATTCCCCCGCTACAAGGCTAGTAATGCCCGTGCCACTAAATAAATCTAGCACCAAATCGCCCTCTTTGCTTGAAGCCTTTATCATTCGCTCTATCATTTCGCGGGGCTTTGGGGTTGGGTGATTTTGCTGGACTACTTTGCCATTGATTTTGTTTTTGTGTCGTGTGCTTACGATTTCCCACACATCGGGGCAGAGTTTGCCATTTGGGTTTGGATACCACCTTTTGCCATTTTTTAAGATTCCCTTTTTGCTCGCGTGCTCTATGCGCTTGGTAGAATCATAAGGCAAACGAATGCTCTCGCAATCAAAATAGTAATTTTTCGCGCTCATCGTATAAAATAAAATGCTCTCTTGATTGCTATTATATCGCCTCTTACTCGCACTTAGCCCGTCTTTTTTATGCCAGCAGATGAAGTTTTGAAAATGTGCCTTGCCCCGCAAATAATGCAAAAATAGCGCGCAATTATAAGGTGTGTTAAAAATATAAAAACTGCCTGTGGGCTTTAGCTTTGGCAAAAGCGCGTCTATCCACGCATAGCTAAAATCTAAAAACGCACTTTGACTTGCGAAAGTATCCCAGCTAGCGACTTTCAAATTATAAGGTGGGTCGATGATAGCCAAATCCACGCAAGATTTTGGCAAAGAATCTAAAAAGTCAAACACATCACCCAAAAATATCTTTCCCAAAGGCAAATTTTTGTCGTGTTTGATTGATTTAGAGATAGTTTTTGTCATTTCCTGCCTTGCTACACTGCACTTTATAAAGTTGATTTTCTCGCAAAATGTAGATTATG
>NZ_JBSIUS010000007.1:0-739 GCF_053654635.1 Helicobacter sp. 23-1046
GAAAAACACTCAAGGTGAATGGGGCCCAGCAATTATTGGTGGTCTTATTGTCTTAGGTGTTGAGAAAATCGGTCAAAATAACGGCTGGTGGAAATAACTTTTTTATAAAACTGCAAGCAGCATAAAGCTACTTGCAGTCTCACTTAAAATAATAAACACAACAAAGGAGTTTCAATGCTAAATAAAAATTTTTTCAAAGTGGTGTGTATCGCAAGCGTATTAACAAGCAATATGTGGGCTCTTAGCGCGGGAGTGTATGGAGCGATAATGGGAGCTAGCACTAAGGGTCGCCTTTGTGATAGTGAAACCTGTAAAGAAAGTGCGCGAATAGGTTTAGGTGGCTTTTATATGCCAACAAAAGAGCTTGATTCCCAAAGCTACGGTGGATATTTAGCCATTGATGGCGCACTTAACTTTGGCAGTGAAAGAAGATTTTTATTTGGGATTGAAGCGAATTTAGGTGGTGGAAGGGTAGAAAGCAAAAATACCACATATACCTTTGCCCCAGATAACCGCACAGCAATCATTATAGAAATTCGTCCAAAATTTGGTTTTAACTTTACTTCGCAAAATGCTCCATTGTTTCTTAGCGTAGTTTATACGGCTGATTTGCACCAAACTACTAACACAAAAGATACAAAAGGATACAATAGAATGCTAAATCAAGTCGGCTTAGAGCTAGAGGGCGCACTCCCTACACAATCAGGCTTCACTATTGAATACGCTCTAGGCTACGCTC
>NZ_JBSIUS010000008.1:0-529 GCF_053654635.1 Helicobacter sp. 23-1046
GGGGAGTTTGGCAGTATGAGATTGAAACTAAAACAAGGTGAGTTAGCCACGCTAGAAAAGCTAGAAAATTTAGGCTTTGATAGCGTGGTGGTTGAGAAGCAAGAGAGTTTGCAAGGCGAAAAAGTCTATCGCATTGACATAATGCCACTAGATTCGTATCAGCACTTTATCGAATCTAAAAATGTGTCAAATGATATTAGCGTAGAGAAAAGATAAATGCAATGTTTGCAGGGAGCGGGACGACTTTGAAAGTCGCAAAAGAGCTAAAACGCAACTTTGTGGGCTATGAAATCTATCCGCATTACAAAGCCGTGATAGAGGAAAAGCTCGGCAATCATAAAGCCTCTTTACACAAAATTATTTAGGATTTTTCAAAATCATTTTGAGTATTGTGGCAAGTGAAGCAGTTTTAAAATTTAAAGGCAAAAAATGAGAGAATCTGTAAAATCTTACGCTATACAGGACTTGACACAAAGCACGACTAACGCAAGCACACTTGAGCTGCGCAATCTCACCATTGCCAATGGCG
>NZ_JBSIUS010000009.1:0-524 GCF_053654635.1 Helicobacter sp. 23-1046
ATGCGTATTCGATAGTGAAGCCTGATTGTGTAGGGAGTGCGCCCTCTAGCTCTACACCCACTTGGTGTAAAAGATTTGCATATCCGCTTTGATTTTGCTTTGTAGAGTAGCCATCTAAAGTATAAGCAAGGTTTAAAAACAATGGCACTTCTTTACTCGCAAGATTAAGCCCCACTTTTGGGCGCACTTCAAAAAACATTGCCAAATCCTTGCTACTTTTTACAACACTAGGGCTTGTGCTTGCAAATGTGTATTTATCCCAGCCAAGTTTGCCAGAGAGGACGGCTTTAGTGCGATTATTCTCTGAGCTAACCATAATCATATCAAGGTTAATATAGCCACCATAGGAGCTTGTGTTGATTTGCGCACTATCAACATAATGCCCTCCAATGCCAAAGCGGATATCTTCCTTTTTGCATTTATCGGGGTTTTGCTCGCAGTATTGTTTGGCTGCCAACATACCATATAATCCACCCATTCTCGTTGCCACACTAGCTAATGTTAAACTTGGCAATAGCAAAAAA
>NZ_JBSIUS010000010.1:0-424 GCF_053654635.1 Helicobacter sp. 23-1046
AACTCTTCTTCGCTAAGCACAGCGACATTTAAATCTTTCGCATCTGCATTCGCACCAAAAAGCATTTCCATATCTTGCTTTTGCAAACTTGTTGCAGGTTTTTGTGAGATTGTTTCACCTGCATTAAGGGAGCACATTCCTAACATCGCTACTAAGAGCACTGAAAATACTGACTTGTTCATAATGAACTTCTTGTATTAAAATTTTGTGCCTGCCTTGTATGACAAAGCACGAGAGAAATTATAAACAGAAAGGTAAATAAAAAGTAAATGAAATCCATTACTAATTTTGTAAAAAATAGTATTTAATACAGATTCCCTAAAACCCTATCCCAAACTCTACCATTCCTACATAGTTTTGCGTAGCTGGCATTGATAGATTCACTCCATTAGAATCAAGAGGCTTTGAGGTAGAGAGATTATGA